>CAIMBM010000054.1 GCA_903839205.1 uncultured Holophagaceae bacterium
CACGGTGGCGCTGGGCGGCCCCTGGAGGGCGGCCATGATGAAGCCCTGGTCCTCCTGGGGGGCCAGTTCGGACTTGGAGCTGGCGAAGAGGAAGCCCGTGGCCAGGAGGATGAGGACGCCCAGCACCACCGTCACCCTGGAGGTGGCCAGGGAACTGCGCAGGACGCGCAGGTAGTGCCCGTGGAACCACTCGAACTGGCCGTCGATGAAGCGGACGAAGCGGCCCGCGTCCTGCTCGGCCTTGAAGAACCGTGAGCACATCATGGGCGACAGGGTGAGCGCCACCACGGCCGACACGGCCACGGCCCCGGCCAGGGTGAAGGCGAATTCGGTGAAGAGGCTCCCGGTCAGCCCCCCCTGGAACCCGATGGGGACGTACACCGCCACCAGGACCACGGTCATGGCCAGGATGGGCCCTCCCAGTTCCCGGGCTGCCTGGAGGGCGGCCTCTAACGGTGTCCTCCCCTCCCGCATGTGCCGGTCGGCGTTCTCCACGACGATGATGGCGTCGTCCACCACGAGGCCGATGCCCAGCACCAGGGCCAGCAGCGTGAGCAGGTTGATGGAGTAGCCAAAGGCCAGCATGACGGCGAAGGTCCCCACCAGGGAGAGGGGCATGGCGATCACCGGCACCACCACGGCCCGCAAGGTCCCCAGGAAGAGATAGATCACCACGGTGACGATGAGCAGGGCTTCGGCCAGGGTCTTGATCACCTCGATGATGGATGTGTTGATGAACTCTGTGGCGTCGTAGACGATCTCCCCGGTGAGGCCCGAGGGCAGCTGGGACTGGATCTCCGGGAAGGCGCTGCGCACCCGCTTGGCCACATCGAGGATGTTGGCCTCGGGGGCCACCTTGATCCCGATGAACACCGACTGCCGGCCGTTGAAGGAGACGTTGAAGGAGTAGTCGTCAGCCCCGAGGGTGACGTTGGCCACATCCTCCAGCCGCACGATGGCGCCGCCGCTCTGCCGGATGGCCAGTCTCCTGAACTCCTCCACCGTGTGCAGGTCCGTGGCGGCCGTGAGGTCCACGCTCACCATCTGGCCCTTGGTGGCGCCCAGGGTCGAGAGGACGTTGTTGTTCGCCAGGGCCGTGTTCACTTCGGTGGCGGTCACGCCGTGGGCGGCCATGCGCTGGGGATCCAGCCAGGCCCGGAGGGCGAAGTTGCGGGCGCCCAGGATCTCGGCGGTCTGCACGCCGGGGAGGGAATCCAGCCGGGGCTTCACCACCCGCACCAGGTAGTCCGTGATGTTGTTGGTGGGCAGGACGTCGCTGTAGAAGCCCATGTACATGGCGTCGGTGTTGTCGCTCATCTGCACCGTGATGACCGGCTGCTGCGCCTGGGGGGGGAGCTGGTTCCTGACGGCGTTGACCTGGGTGGTGATCTCCGTGAGGGCCTTGTTCGCGCTGTAGTTCAGGCGCAGGGTGGCGGTGATGGTGGAGACGCTGTTGACACTGGTGGAGGAGAGGTAGTCGATGCCCTGGGCCTGGGCGATGCTGGACTCCAGGGGCTGGGTGATGAAACCCGCGACACTGGTGGCATCCGCCCCGTAGTAGACGGTGGACACCGTCACCACCGCGTGTTCGGTCCGGGGGTACTGGTTCACGGGCAGGTTGAAGATGGACCGCAGGCCCAGCACGAGGATCAGCAGGCTCACCACGGTGGCGACCACGGGCTTGCGGATGAACAGGTCGGTGAAGTTCATGGACCGAAGGCCTCACTTTTCCTGGGGGGCCGGATGTGGATCAGAAGCGGGCTGCACCTTGTTGTCCACCAGGAGGGGCGTGCCGTTGCGCAGCTTCAGCCCGCCGCTGGTGACCACCTGGGCGCCGGCGTCCAGCCCCTTCAGGATGGCCACCTGGTCGCCCCGGGTGGGGCCAGTGGTCACGAACACCTGCTGGGCGTGGAGGCCCCCGGGGCCCTGGACCGCCAGGAAGACCAGGGAACCGTAGGGGTTGTAGGTCACGGCCGTCTGGGGCAGGGTGAGGTAGGACTGGGGCGTCCCGGTTTCCAGACTGATGCTGGCGAACATCCCAGGCACGAGGGCCCGTTCGGGGTTGGCGAAGGTGGCTTCCACCTGGAGGGTGCGGGAGCCGCCGTCCACCTTGGGATTCACGGCGGTGACCTTCCCCCGGAAGACGCGCCCGGGATAGCCGTCCAGGCTGAGTTCCACCTTCTGGCCGGGCCTGACCTGGGCCACCTCCCGCTGGGGCAGGGCGAAGTCCGCGTACACCTGGTCCAGCTGCTGGACCGAGGCCACCGCGATGCCGGGGGTCACGTAGGCGCCTTCGCTCGTGGTGATGAGGCCCACCCGGCCGGCGAAGGGCGCCGTGAGGTGCTTCTTGGAAACCAGGGCCAGCTCGGCCCTGGCGGCCGCCTCCTTGGCCTTGAGGTCAGCCTCCAGTCCGTCGTAGTCCGCGGGGCTGATGGTCCTGGCCTCCAGCTGTTCCTTGGCCCGCCGGAAAGTCACCTTGGCCAGGTCGGCCGCGGCCTGGAGGGCCTGGTACTGGGCCCGCTCGGCCTCGTCGTTGAGGGACACCAGCTTCTCCCCGGGGTGGACCTGGGCGCCCGCCACGGCCTCCACCTTCACCACCACGCCGGGGACCTCGAAGGCGAGGTCCGCCCCCCGGATGGCGCGCAGGGTGCCCACGGTGTTCAGCGTGGGCTGCCAGCGCTCCGCATGGGCCTGGGTGGTGCTGACCGTCTGGGGGGGTTCCTGGCCGCCCCTGAGGGCCCGCCCGATCATGACGTTCCTGAAGAGGTTGAAGCCCCCCAGGAGCCCCAGGAGAAGACCCACCGCCACGATCATGATGACCATGCGTTTCCGGGTGCTGGGCGGGGGATCGGGCAGGATCTCCGGTGCCATGGGAACTCCTAGAAGCCGCCGCCCAGGGCGGCATAGAGGGCGGTGGTGTCCGACAGGGAAGTGGCCCGGGCCCGGATCAGGCCCATGCGGGCCAGGTGCCAGGACCGGGTGGCATCCAGCAACTGAAGGTAGCTGGCGGCGCCGATGCGGAACTGGGCCTTGGCCAGGTCCAGGGACCGGGCCGCGGCCTGTTCGGATTCCACCTGGGCTTGCAGCGTCTGGGCGTCGAAGCGCAGGGCGTTGAGGGCGTCCGAGACGTTGGCGAAGGCCACCAGCACGGTCTGGCGGTAGTCGGCCAGGGCCTGGTCCACCCCCGCCTCGGCCCCCCGCTTCTGGGCCCGCAGCGCCCCGCCGTGGAAGATGGGCTGGAGCAGCCCGAAGGACACGCCCCAGGTCTCATTGCTCCCCTTGAACATGTCCTGGTAGGTCAGGGCCTGGGGCCCGGCGAAAGCCCCCAGCGTGATCTGGGGCAGGAGCGCCGCCGTGGCCACGCCCACCTGGGCGGTGGCCGCGTGGAGCTGCGCCTGGGCCGCCTGAATGTCGGGGCGGCGCTGCACCACCTGAGAGGGCAGACTCACCGGCAGGTCCCTCGGCAGGGTGAGTCCCGCCAGGGCCACGCGCTCCAGCCTCGTTTCCGAGGGGTAGCCGCCCAGGTAGACCGCGAGCTGATTGCGCACCTGTTCCAGCTGCTGGGCCAGGGGGGGCAGGATCGCCCGGGAGGCGGCCAGCTGGGCCTGCAGGGCCAGGAGATCGCCCTGGCTCTTCACGCCGATCTCCACCTGCCTGCCCGTGAGGGCCGTCTGCTCCTCCAGGAGGGCCGCCACGTCCCGGGCGGCCTGGAGCTGCTCCGCGAGGGAGGCTTCCTGGACGGTGGCGATGGCGACGTTGGAGGTGAGGCTCAGGTAGGTCCCCGTGAGCAGCCATCGGCGCAGGTCCACCTGGGCCTGGAGACCTTCGACCCGCCGGCGGGCGCCCCCGAACAGATCAAGGGTGTAGGAGACGTTCAGGGTGGCTGAATAGATGGTGTAGGGCGAGTAGATCCCCACGGCCGGCCCGGGCAGGGAACGGCTCACGCCCACCTGCGCATCCACGGCGGGAGAGAGGCTGCCGCCGGCCGCCACGAGATCCTCCCGCGCCCGCCGCACCGCGGCCTGGGCCGAGGCCAGGGTGGGGCTGTGGGCCAGGGCGAGGTCCATCCGGCGGTTCAGCTCCGGGGAACCGAAGGTGGTCCACCAGGCGGCTGGCACGGCCTGGCCCTTGAGGAAGCGCTGCGCATCCCCGACCGTGGCATCCGGAAGGGGTGTGGCACTGAATTCGGTCAGCTTGGGCGGCGCCTGGGGGGTGAAGCTGGGGCCGACCTTGCAGCCCACCACCACAAGCAGTGTGGCGATTCCCGGGAGCGTTCCGCGAAGGACCTTGAAGGGATGAGCCATGGAGTTTTCAAACCTGAACGAATGAAGCTGGAAGGAGGTGCCCCGGCCGCGGGTGTCTTCCCCGGGTCCAAGGCCCAGGGCCATTGTTAGGGAAAATGCCGGATATTCCCAGGGCTTAGATGCCATCCGGCGAGTTCCTCCGCGCCGTGGGCCTTGGAATGATTGAAGACCCATCCGGTCGAAAGGATGAGGGCGCTCCGTCAGGGGACGGAGGCCGTGAAATCCTCGCCGGGGTTGATGAACTGGTCCATCTCCGCGCCGTGCTGGTGGTCGTGGAGCTGCTTGTAGCGGCCGTTCAGGGCGAGCAGTTCCCGGTGGGTGCCCCGCTCCACGATCTCCCCGTGTTCGATCACGAGAATCTGGTCGGCGCTCTCGATGGTGCTGAGCCGGTGGGCGATGACGAAGGTGGTCCGGCCGGCCCGCAGGCGACGGAGGCCGTCCCGGATCAGGGCCTCGCTCTCGCTGTCGAGGCTGGAGGTGGCCTCGTCCAGGAGGAGGATGCGGGGGTCCGCCAGGATGGCCCGGGCGATGGCCACCCGCTGGCGCTGGCCGCCAGACAGCTTGACGCCGCGCTCGCCCACGACGGTGTCGTAGCCCAGGTCGAAGCGATCCACGAACTCGTGGACATGGGCGATGCGGCCCACGGCTTCGACCTCCTCGCGGGTGGCGCCGGGCTTGGCGAAGCCGATGTTGTCGGCCACAGTGCCGTCGAAGAGGAAGTTGTCCTGCATCACGACGCCCAGCTTGGCGCGGTACTCCCGCAGCCGCAGGGTCTCGATGTTCTTGCCGTCCACGAATACCTGTCCCTGCTGGGGATGGTTGAAGGCCATGACCAGGGAGATGATGGTGCTCTTGCCGGAGCCGCTGGAACCCACCAGGGCGACCGTGCTGCCGGCGGGCACCTCGAAGGACATGCCCTTCAGGACCGGGGCGCCTTCCTCATAGGCGAAGGTGACATCCCGGAAGGCCACGGACCCCTCCATGGCTGGCAGCGGTTCGCGGCTGGCATCCTCCTGGTCCTCCGTGGGCATGTCGAGGATCTCCCGCACCCGGTCCAGGCCCGCGAAGGCCTCACTCACCTGCGTTCCGATGTTGGCGATCTGCACCACCGGCGCGGCCATCAGCCCCACGAAGAAGGTGTACATGATGAGGTCGCCCAGGGTCATGGCCCCCGTGAGGATGGCCCGTCCGCCGATGATCATGATGAGGACGCCCAGGGCCCCCACGATGGCCGTGCCGAAGGCCGTGATGGCGCTGGTGCCCGTGAGCGTCCCGGCGATGTTCTTGAAGAGCCGCTCCGTGCCTTCGGCGAAGATCCGGCGCTCCCGGTCCTCGGCCACGTAGATCTTGAGGATCCGGATGCCGCCCACGGATTCCGTGAGGCGGCCCGTGATGTCGGCGGTGATCACGCTGCGCAGGCGGAAGAGGGGGCGCAGCTTCCGGAACGCCAGGGCCATGGCCCCGCCGAAGGCGGACAGGAAGAGGACCGTGGCCAGGGTGAGCTTCCAGTTCAGCCAGAACAGCACGGCCAGGGAGATCGTGGCCGTGAGGACGCCCCCCACCAGCTGGATGATCCCCGTGCCCACCAGGTTGCGGACGCCTTCCGCATCGTTCATGACACGGGAGATGACGACGCCACTCTTGGTGCTGTCAAAATAGCGGATGGGCAGGCGCAGGATGTGGTCCTGCACCCGCTGCCGCATGGCCATGATGGCGCGCTGGGCCGCCACGCTGACCACCTGGGAATTGGCGTAGCTGGTGATCGCCTGCAGCAGGGTGGCGGCTCCCGCCCCCAGGGCCAGGGGCATGAGGAGGTGCCCGTTGTGCTTCCCGATGACCTCGTCGATGAGGTACTTCGTGCTGGCGGGCAGCACCAGCCCCGCCAGGCGGCTGATGAGCATGAGGAACAGGCCCAGCGAGAGCGATGCCCGATGCTGCCGCAGGAGGGCCCGGGCCTCCCGCCAGGCCCGGGCCGTGTCCACCTTGGGTTTCGTCTTGGGATCGGTCATGCGGCCACCGGGAGAGGGGATGGGAATGGAGCCCATGCGGGAGAGCTTGGCCATTCAGGGCCTCCTGCGGAGGACGGGATCGAGGGCAGCCCAGACCCGGTCGGCCACACGCCGGGCGCCCTCGGCATTGGGATGGATGCCATCGGGCTGGTTCAGTCCGGGATCCATGGCGACCCCTTCGAGCAGGAAGGGCAGCAGAGGTATCTGGTATTCCTTCGCGAGGCGGGGAAAGATCCGGGCGAAGCCCTTGCGATAGTCTGTGCCGTAGTTCTCAGGGAGTTGGATGCCGGCCAGCACCACCCGCGTGCCCTCCTTCCGGGCCCGGTCCAGGATCAGCCAGAGGTTCCGCTCGGTTTCCGCGACCGGCACCCCGCGCAGGCCGTCGTTGGCCCCGAGGCAGAGGAACAGCACGTCCACCTTCTGCCGGAAGACCCAATCCAGCCGGGCCACCCCGCCGGCCGTGGTGTCCCCGCTGATCCCGGCGTTGACGACTTTCCAGGGCCGCCCTTCCGAGGCGAGCCGGGCTTCGATGAGGGCGGGAAAGGCCTGCTCCCTCGACAGGCCCAGGCCCGCCGTGAGGCTGTCCCCCAGGAACACCAGGGTGCCCTGGTAGGCCTGCGGCGCCGAAGCGGGCGCGGAGGGCGACCTCGCCTCCAGGGCCCCCCTGCCGCAGCCGCCGGCCAGGGCGGCCAGCAGGGGCAACACGACGGCGGAACAGGGGACCTTCCTCATGGCTGAAGCATGGCATGACCGCCTTCGGCCCGGCACTCACCGAATCGAGGCGCGAGGCCGCTAGGCTGATGGGCGAGGGCTGCCATGATCTCCATCCGATCTGTATCGAAGACGTTCACCGCCCCGACCGGCGAACTCCTCCGGGTGCTGGATGATGTGTGCCTCGAGCTTGAAGCGGGCACGTCGGTCGCCATCCAGGGCCCCAGCGGCAGCGGCAAGAGCACGCTGCTGGGGCTCATGGCCGGCCTGGACCAGCCCAGCTCCGGGGAAGTGGTCGTGAACGGCCAGTCCATCACGGGGCTCAGCGAATTGGCCCTGTCGCGTTTCCGGGCCCGGAACCTGGGCTTCGTCTTCCAGGCCTACCACCTTCTGCCCCACTTCTCGGCTCTGCAGAATGTGGTGATCGCCGCGGAAATCGCCGGCCTGGCCGGGGCCGAAGCCAAGGCCATGGAGGCCCTGGCCCGGGTCGACCTGCAGGACCGGGCCGAGCACCTGCCGGCCCAGCTCAGCGGGGGCGAATGCCAGCGGGTGGCCCTGGCCCGGGCCATCGTGGCCCGGCCGCCCATCCTCCTCTGCGACGAGCCGACGGGCTCGCTGGACCCCCTGAATGCGGACCGGGTCTTCGAGCTGCTGCTGGAGCTGCAGCGGGATCTGGGGGCCACCCTGGTCCTGGTGACCCATGACGCGCATCTCGCGGAGCGCATGGGTCTGCACATCGCCCTGGAGCGGGGCCGGATCGTGGCGGGCGGGGCATGAGCTTCGCGCTGCGCATGGCCCTGCGGGAGGGTTCGCGCCAGAAGGGTCGCCTCCTGGTCATTGCCCTCTGCCTCGCCGTGGGTTTCGCGGCCTTCTTCGCGACGTACGGGTTCAGCGCCCGCGTGCTCAGCGGCATCCGGGCCGAATCGAGGTCCCTGTTGGGAGCCGATTTCTCCATCACGTCCATGGGGGAATTCCCCGAAGACGTACTTCAGGGGGCGGCCGCGCTGCCGGGCATCCAGGGCCACAGCCTCGTCTACGACCTGGTGAGCATGGCCCACACCGGAGAGGGAGAGGCCATCCTCAGCCGCCTGGTGGAAGTGCGGGCCGTGGACGGGTCCTATCCCCTGGTCGGAAGGCTGGCTCTCCTGGCGCAAGGGGCGCCAAGGGAAGGCAGGATCGGGGGCTCCGGGGCGGTGTTCGTGGATCGGGGGCTGGCCGAGAGCTGGGGGCTTCGGGGCGGGCCCGTCGGTGCAGGCTCGCCGGCTTCGACACTGGCCATCGGGGACGGAACCCTGCCCGTGGGCGGCGTGATCACCCTGGACGAAAGCCGCCAGGCCAGCGCCTTCACGCTCGGCCCCAGGGTCCTGTTGGATCGCACGGACGCGGAGCGCCTGCACCTGCTCACCCCGCGGTCGCGGTTCACGGGGCGCTTGCTGTTGACCCTGGCCCCCGGGGCCGACGCCATCCGAGTGCGGAAGGAACTGGACGAGCTCGTTCGCGCCGCCCCCCGGCGGCTGCGGCTGCTGAACCACGAGGAGGCGGCCACGGCCCTGGCCCGGCCCATCCGGAACCTCAACCGCTTCGTCCAGCAGCTGGGTCTGGCCACGCTGCTTTTAGCCATGCTGGGGGCCTGGGCGATCCTCACGACCTTCCTGGACGCCCGGTCCCGGGACGCGGCCATCCTGCGCTGTCTGGGGGCGGATCCCATGACACCGGCCCGCATTTACGGCCTGCTGACCCTGCTGCTGCTGGGCCTCGCCCTGGCCCTGGGCCTGGCGGCGGGGCTGGGGGTCTCGGCCCTGATCCCTCGGTGGCTGGGGGACCTCCTGCCCGTGGCAGTCCGGGAAGGATCCACGGCGCTGCCGCCCTTCCTCGAGACCATCCTCGCCCTGACCATGATCGTTCTGATCACCCTGCCGCCCCTGGTGCGGCTGGGGGAGGTGAAGCCGCTCCTGCTGCTGAGGGAGGACCCGGTGCACCAGGGAGGGCGGATCTGGCTCGGACGCTCCTGTGCCGGTCTGGCCCTGGCCCTGGCGGTGCTGCTGGTCATCCGCAACGCCCCCAGCCTGAGGGTGGGCGTGGGCACGGCCCTGGGCATGGCCCTGCTCTTTCTTCTGCTCTATGGGGCGGCCCGGCTGCTGCTGTTCACCTACCGCAGCACCGCCAGGGCGATGCCCCTCTCCCTGCGCCTGGCCTTCGGGCAGCTCGGGGCACGGCGGGGCCTGACTGCGCTCATGATGGCCGTGATGGGCCTGGCGGTCTTCCTCACGAGCGCGACCCAGTTCATCAAGGACGACATCGTGGCGCCCATCGCCTCCCAGCGGGGCCAGGGCAATCGCCCAAACCTGTTCTTCCTCGACGTGCAGGCAACCCAGCGGGAAGGGGTGGCCGCCCGACTGAAGGCGGAAACGGGCCAAGAGCCCATGGAAGCACCCATCGTCCGGGCCAGGCTCAGCGCCATCGACGGCAGGCCGGTGGGCGAATCCCGGACCCGCAATCGAGACGAGGACGCGGGCGAAGGGCGCGGAGAAGGCTTCCGGAACCGCGAGCAGAACCTCACCTGGCGGGACCGGCTGGGCGCCTCCGAGGCCGTGGCCGCGGGCAAGTTCTGGAAGCCTGGAATTCTCCAGACGGACGAGATCTCCCTGGAACAGGGCTTTGCGGACTCCATCGGGGCCAAGTTGGGCAGTGTGCTGGCGTTCGATGTCTCCGGCACCGAGGTGCGGGGACGGGTCACCAGCCTCCGCAAAGTGATGTGGCAGAGCTTCCAGCCTAACTTTTTCATCGTGATGCACCCATCACTGCTGAAGGGGGCGCCGGCCGTCCACCTCCTGGCCGTCGAGGCGGACCCGGCGGCCAAGGCCCGCATCCAGGTGGCCATGGCGAGGGATTTCCCGAACATCACCCTCATCGACGTGACGGAGGTGGTGGCGAAGGTGGGACGGGTGCTGGACACCATCGCCCTCATCACGCGGGCCCTGTCGGCGCTCATGCTGGCCTCGGCCTTCCTGGTGCTGACCGCCAGCCTCATCACCGGCCGCCTGGGACGCCAGAGGGACCTGGCCCTGCTGCGCACCCTCGGGGCCTCCCACGGCACCCTGCTGCGCAGCCTGGCCTGGGAATTCCTGGCCCTGGGGGGCAGTTCCGCCCTGCTGGCCACGGCCCTGGCCTGGGGCCTGGCGAGGATCTACACCAGCCGGGTCCTGGAACTGCCCACCCATCCGGGCGTCGGCCTGGGCCTGCTGCTGATGGCGGCCTCCGCGGGACTGACTCTGGTGGTGGGCGTCGCCGGCAGCCTGCGGGTCCTCAACGTCAAGCCCATGGACGTGCTGCGGGGGGAATGATCAGGGTGGCAGGGCCCCGGTTCAGACGGGCAAGGCCAGGGCCTGCCCCTCCCGGCGGTGGTCGCTGACGGCCAGGTATCGGTCGCCCTGGCGGAAGATGCCCTGCACGTCGGAGATGAGTTCCTGCTTGTCCTTGAGGTGATAGCCCATCCCAGCCAGGGCCGAGAGCAGGTCGGGCCGGTCGAATCCCGGTTCGTGGGAGAGGACATCGGGCCAACCCTGGTGGTGCAGACGGCTGGCGCGGATGGAGGTCTCCGGGGGCACGCCGTGGACGAGGCTGGCCAGGAGGATGTTCGCCAGGGTAGTGGGGATGGTGGGCCCCCCCGGCGTGCCCAGCAGCATCTCCACGGCGCCATCCGAGGTCACCAGCACGGGCGCCATGTTGCTGGCGGGACGCTTGCCGGGGGCGAAGAGGTTTGCCGCGCTGCCGATGACACCGAAGTAGTTCTCCCTGCCTTCGATGAAAGAGAAGGAATCGATGCTGCCATTGAGCAGGAACCCCGCCCCAGCCACGGCCCATTTAGAGCCGTAGCGGAGGTTCATGGTGTAGGAGTTGGAGACGGCGTTGCCTTCGGCGTCGAGGATGGCGAAGTGGGTGGTGTTCTTCCCCGAGGCCTTCGGCACCCGGCACCGGGAGGCCAGGGCCTCGGTGGGCGTATCCCGTCCGGGGTCGATGAGCCCGAAGAGCCGGTCGAGGTTCTCCCGAGTGAGGAGCCGTTCGTAGGCGGAGCCCGGCGGAACATCTCCCAGGTAGTCCATGCGATCGATGAAGGCCAGCTTGGAGGCCTGGGCCAGGTAGTGGTGGTATTCGGGACTGCCGTACTCCCATCGTCGGCATTCATCGCGATCCAGGGTTCCGAGGACCTCCAGCAGCAGGGCGCCGCCCCCCTCGGGCGGCACGGTCCAGACCTGCCTGCCGGCGAGGTCCAGGTGGATGGGCGCCACTTCCCGCAGGGCGTAGTCCGCCAGGTCCTCGGCCGCCAGGAACCCGCCGTTGGCCTGCAGATCGGTCACCATCTGCTCGGCGATCCGGCCCCGGTAGAAGGCCTGCTCCCCCTCCTGGGCCAGCAGAGTCATGGTTTTAGCGAGGGTGGGATTCGGCAGGGTGTCGCCGGCTTTGTATGGTTCCGCCCGGACATAGATCCGCCAGGCCTCGGGTGAGACCGCGAGCTTGGGGGCGAGACGGTTGAGGCAATCCGCTTCGTACTGGGTGAGGACCGCCCCTTCCTCCGCCCGCCGGGCCACAGCCAGCAGCAGGTCCTTGGCCCGCAGATTTCCATAACGCTTTTGAAGCTCAAAGAAGGCCTTGACGGTTCCGGGCACACAGACGGAGGCGGGTCCGAAGGCCGTCTTGTCCGGATCCGGGGAACCATCGGGCAGCAGGAAGGCCTCCCGCGCGGCACCCCGGGGGGCCTGCTCCCGGTAGTTGAAGACCTGGGGTCGGCCCCCCTTTTCCTGGAACAGGAGGTAACCCCCGCCGCCGAGATTGCCCGCCTGAGGCTGGTAGATGCAGAGGGAGAAGGCCGTGGCAAAGGCCGCGTCGAAGGCGTTGCCGCCGTCCTGGAGTACCTGGATGGCCAGTTCCGAAGCCTGCCGGGACGCAGAGGCGACCGCCCCCTTCCCCTGGGCCGTGGAGACCTGACCCGGCGTGGTGCCGCTCATGGTGACCCGGAAATCGTTGTACTTGTTCGTCACCTGGAATCCTTGCAAGCCCCACCAGTGTAGAGCACCCCACCCCTGCCCCGGGTGCGGGGGGCTTCGCACCGGCCCTTCGGTTGCCTGGGCCGATCCACTTCCCGGGGTTTTTCCCGCGTGGATCTGCTTGCTGACCTTGCTGTCCTGGTTGACGAGGCGCCCGTCGAGGCCAGGAGGGCGGCCGCGATCAGGAACGGAGTCGCCCTAGGGTTGAACAGGCGAGGACGCATCTTGAGGCTGGGAGTCCCGCCCCAGCCTTCCCCTGGACGTGCTGCCCGCTTTGGGGGTCCTGGCCATAGTACGATGACCAGGTGCCTTCTCTGACCTGCAGCGATTGGATCCTTCGGACGGCATCCTTGGATCCTGGGATGGCCCCCACCGATGCCGTGTCGTGCCTACGCCTATTTCTACAGAAGAGATCATGAGCCGCTACTGGAGTCCCGTCGTCCACGGTCTCACCCCCTATGTCCCGGGGGAGCAGCCCAAGCTGGACCAGCTCGTCAAGCTCAACACCAACGAGAATCCCTACGGCCCGTCACCCCGCGCGCTGGAAGCGATCCAGGCGGCCACGGGCAGCTCCCTGCGGCTGTACCCCGACCCCAACGCCGAAGTGCTGAAGACGTCTCTGGCCACCTACCTCGACCTGCCTGCGGACCAGGTGTTCGTCGGCAACGGCTCCGACGAGGTCCTGGCCCACGCCTTCATGGCGCTCCTCAACCAGGACCGGCCGCTCTGGTTCCCAGACATCACCTACAGCTTCTACCCCGTGTACTGCGGGCTGTATGGGATCCGGTCCAGGCTGGTGCCCCTGAGGGAGGACTTCTCGATTGCCGCTGAGGACTACCTGCCCGGCACCGAGGGTCGGGCCGGAGGGATCATCTTCCCCAATCCCAATGCGCCCACGGGCTGCCTGCTGCCCCTGGAGGCCATTGAGCGCATTCTCGCCGGCAACCCTGACACGGTGGTGGTGGTGGACGAAGCCTATGTGGACTTCGGGGGGGACAGCGCCATCCCCCTGGTGAGCCGCCATCCCAACCTCCTGGTGGTGCAGACCTTCTCCAAAAGCAGGTCCCTGGCGGGCCTGCGGGTGGGATTCGCGGTGGGCCACCCGGCCCTCATCGAGGCCCTGGAGCGGGTCAAGAACAGCTTCAATTCCTATCCCCTCGACCGGCTGGCCCTCGCGGGCGCGGTGGCCTCGGTAGAGGACGAGGCCTATTTCGACGCATGCTGCCGGAAAGTAATCGCCACGCGCGAGATCCTGGTCGCGCAGATGAACCGGCTCGGTTTTGAGGTCCTGCCCTCCGCCGCCAATTTCATCTTCGCCCGCCATCCCGCCCGGGACGCCACCGCCCTCGCCGCGGCGCTGCGCGAGCGGGCCATCATCGTCCGCCACTTCCGCAAGCCCCGCATCGACCAGTTCCTGAGGATCACGGTCGGCACCGAGGAGCAGTGCCGGATCCTCACGGATGCGCTGGGGGACATCCTCCCTGGATGACCGGGCCCAGCCGCCTCCGGAAAGAGCGGCTGGGCCCGCCGCGGCTCGCAGCCGCTTCGGAAATTGACCCTAGTGGTGCTTGGGGCCTTCCTCGGGACGCTCTCCCCGACCGGCGCCCTTGCTGTGCTCGGCCTGAGCCGCATAATGCTCGCGCACCACCGGTTCCTGGGGCTGGTGCTGGTAGTTCTGGGCGTGGATCGCCTGCTGGCGGTCCGGAGCCGGGTACTGCTTGCCCTGGAAGCCTCTCTGGTAGCTTGGCACCGGCGCCGGCGCCGGCACGGCGCGGCGGTCCCACTGCTCCCAGCCGGCGCGGCGCCGCGACCAGTCGGCACCCCAGTGATCCCCCCATCGCGGCGGACTGTTGGGCTGCCAGCCCCGGAAGTAGGCGGGGGGCCGGCGGTAGTAGGCCACCGGGATCCGCAGCACGAACAGCGGCACGGCCTCGGGGTGGACCGGCGACCAGGGGCCGTTGTACCAGGAGCTCGCGTACCAGTTGTCGTCCTTGAAGACCCAGTACATGCCGTCGTAGAAGAAGAAATTCGTGTCCATGCCCGGGGCGTAGTAGGCCGGGGAGTCGGGCACCTGGACCAGCGCCGGCATGGTCGGCACGTTGATGCCGATGCTCATGTGGGGCAGGCCGATGCTGATGCTCACCTGGGCCGGGGCCGAGAGGGCCGGCACCAGCAGCATCAAGGGCAAGAAGGGACGTGCGCGCATGTTCCGACCTCCGGGTCTAAGGGCAATCGAGTGGCGAATGCTCTTGCAGGTTGAGCCTAGCGGCAGGAATCCCAAGAGGCACGGAATTAATCACTGGCCCAGGCCCACCAGCTCCCGGGACTCCGCGACCGCATCTGTCGAGGCCGTATTCAATGATGGGGCCACCATCCGGAGCTCCCGCACCGGGTAGCCGCCCGCCAGTCCCCGCTTGGACATGACGATCTGCCACAGCTGGATGTTCCTGGCCCTGAAGGCGCCCGCGCAGGAGAGCAGGTAGTAGGTCCACATGCGGAAGAAGCGCGGGTCGAAGCGGGCCTGCAGGCGCGGCCAGTTCGCGGTGAAGTTGCCGTGCCAGGCCATGAGGGTCCGGTCGTAGTCGCTGCCGAAGCCGTGCCAGTCCTCCATGACAAAGCGTCCCTCCATGGCGCCGCTGATGCGGGCCTGGGAGGGCAGTTCGCCATTGGGGAAAATGTACTTGGCGATCCATGGATCGACTCCTGACCGGGACGAGTTCCCGCCGATGGTGTGCAGGAGGAAGATCCCTTCCTCCGCGAGGCGGCGGCGCACGATGTCCAGGAAGGTCCGGGCATTCTTGTGCCCCACGTGCTCGAACATGCCGATGGACACCACCCGGTCAAAGGACTGGTCCGGAAGTTCCCGGTAGTCCTGCACCTGGAAGGACACCGGGAGCCCCCGGCAGGATTCCTCCGCGAAGCTTTTCTGCGGCTGGGAGAGGGTGATGCCCAGCACCTTGGCGCCATAGTGCTGGGCGGCATGCTTCGCCAGCGCTCCCCAGCCGCACCCGATGTCCAGGAGGCGCATGCCGGGCTTCAGCATCAGCTTCTGGCAGACCAGGTCCAGCTTCTGCGCCTGGGCTTCCTCCAGGTTCCGGGCACCCTTCCAGTAGCCGCAGCTGTAGTTCAGGCCCGGATCCAGCATGGCCTGGAACAGGTCGTTGCCCAGGTCGTAGTGCCGGTCGATGACCTCCCGGGACCTGGCCCTGGTCTGGAAATTGAAGATCCTCGCCCCGAGGGCCCGGAACGCCAGCCCGGGAGTCAGGCGGAGGCGCCCCTCGACCCCGGAGCGCAGGAGGCGGGCGAAAAACTCGTCCAGCCGGGGACAGTCCCACCAGCCCTCCATGTAGGACTCCCCCAGCGCGAGGTTCCGGCCAGCCAGGACCCGGTCGTAGAACGCGGGCTCGTGGACCTGGATGTCCCAGGGATGGGTTCCGCCGACTTCGATCCCGGCCGTCGCCAGCAGCTGATGTGCCCATTCTCGCATCGGTGGACTCCTCGGAAATGAACCCTCTCATCGCCGGACCCATTGCGAACTTCGGTCCCAAGGATAGGCTCTCTCCAGGCACAACGCCCCTGGAATCCCTTGGAATTCCCTCGCCGCAAGAAAACAGGAACGAGGCACCGTGATGGAACAGTCGCCCCAGAACCCAGATAGAGACCGGGATGAGGAGACAGCCGCCCGGCCCGGCCCGGATCCCGAGGGCACCCAGGCCCTGGCGCCAGCGGATGCGGAGGCCACGCGGGCCCTGAGCGCGGGGAAACAAGCCCCTTCCCCGGCCCAACTGCCGAAGTTCATCGGGGACTACCGGATCCTGCGTGTGCTCGGCATGGGGGGCATGGGTGTCGTCTACGAGGCGGAACAGCAGCACCCCCACCGGAAGGTGGCCCTGAAGGTGATGCGGAACCCCCACCTCGTGAGCGAAGCCCAGGCTCTGCAGTTCCGCCGCGAGATCCGGACCCTCGGGCGGCTGAAGCACCCCAATGTCGCCACCATCTTCGAGTCGGGCCAAACCGAGGACGGCCTGGAGTTCTACGCCATGGAAATGGTGCAGGGGGACACCCTGGACGTGTGGCTCGCCAAGCGCCCCCTCCTCATGACCCCGAAGGAGCAGAGGCTCCGGCTGCGCATGTTCCGGATCATCTGCGAGGCGGTCCACTACGCCCACCTGCGCGGCGTGATCCACCGGGACCTGAAGCCCGCCAACATCATCGTCCTGGACGAGGAGGTCCCCGGCGCGAGTACCTCCGCCGCGGGCGGCCCGACCCTGAAGATCCTCGATTTCGGGCTGGCCCGGCTGCTCGAGCCCGAGGGTCAGGTCGCCTCCATGCGCACCGAGGTCGGCGTCATCATGGGAACGCTGCAGTACATGAGCCCCGAGCAGGCCCGGGGCGACACCTACGCCATCGACCTGAGGACCGACGTCTACGCCCTGGGCGTGATCCTCTACGAGATGATGACGGGGCGACGCCCCTACGAGCTGGGCAAGGCGGCGCTCAGCGAAGCCGTCCGGGTCATCTGCGAGGAGCTGCCCCAGAAGCCGAACGTCTCACTGCGCGGCTCCAGCAGCGGCAACGAGGATCTCTCCACCATCATCGGAAAGAGCCTGGAGAAGGAGCCGGATCGCCGCTACGACAGCGTGGGCGCGTTTTCGGAGGATGTGGAGCGGTTCCTCTCCTCCCAGCCCATCGTGGCGAGGCCCCAGAGCGGGGTGTATCGGGCCCGGATGTTCGTGCGCCGGCACCGCCTGGCCGTCTCCCTGGTCTCCACCATCGCGGTGCTGCTCGTGGCCTTCAGCCTCACCGTGGCCCTCCAGTCCCGGCGCATCGCCCACGAGGCTGCGGTGTCCAGGCGGGTCTCGGAGTTCATGACCCGCATGTTCCGGGTGTCGGACCCAAGCGAGGCCCGTGGCAACAGCGTCACCGCCCGGGAGATCCTCGACAAGGCCTCCCAGGACATCAGCTCTGGCCTGGGCCAGGATCCCGAGATCCGGACCAGGCTCATGCACACCATGGGCAGCGTGTACCACAGCCTGGGCCTGTACCCCAGGGCGGAGGGCCTCCTGGTACAGAGCCTCGTGGAGCAGCGCCGCCTCTTCGGCGCCAGGCATGCAGAGACCCTCGTCACGATGTCCGACCTGGCCACCGTCTACGTCTACGAAGGGCGGCTCGAAGAGGCGGAAAAGCTGCTGCTCGAGGCGCTGCCGGCCTTGCGCCGGCTCAAGGGCCCCGACGATCCCGACACCCTCCGGCTGCTGAAGAACCTCACGGCCCTCTACATCGACCAGGGGCGCTACCCGGAGGCTGAAAAACTGGGGCTTGAGGTCAGCCGCTCCCTGCGCCGCAGCCTGGGGCCCGAGGACCCGGACACCCTGAGGTCCCTGCTCAACCTGGGGAACATCTACCGGTTCCAGGGGCGCTTTCCGGAGGCCCGGCAACTCCTGGAGGAGATTCTCCAGGTCCAGCGCCGGCTCCATGGAGCGGACCACCCCGCCACCCTGGACGCCATGAACAACCTGGCGGCCACGTTCGTGGATGAGAAGCGCTACGCCGAGGCGGAAAGGCTGGACGAGGAGGTCATCGCGATCCGGAGGCGGGTCCTGGGGCCGGAGCACCCGGAGACCCTCGCGTCGCTGAACAACCTGAGCATCATCTACGCCCTGGAAGGCCGCATCCAGGACTCCGAGGGGCTCACCCTCCAGATCCTCGAGATCGAGCGCCGGATCCTTCCCCCCAGGAATCCCGACCTGGGCAACACCCTCTACATGCTGGCCTGCCTGAAGGTCAGGGAAGGCAAGCCCGAGGAGGCCATCCACCGGCTCCAGGAGGCCCTGCGGGCCACGCTGCCCGTGGCCGGGGCCCTGGGCCTGGCCACGGACGCCGACCTGGAACCCCTCCATGGGGACCCCCGCTTCCAGCGCATGGCCGCAGAGGTGCAGCGCGACTACGGCCGCCCCGGCCAGCCCTGAAGGTCCTGCCGGGCCGGAGAGCCGTCGAGCGCCTGGGGCAGGTGTCGGACCGGCGGGAAGGTTCGATTCCAGGAACGGTAATCCAGTGTGGCGCTATGCTGGCTCTCCCACTAAAGGAGTCACCCATGCATCCCAACCGAATGGCATTGGCTCTTCTTCTTGTCGGGAGCTTCGCCCCGGCCCAGACCCCGGCCGCCCCGAAGGCCGCCGCGGACAAGGCCCCCACGACCAGCCAGGTCCTGGAGCGCCAGCTCGCCGGCCTCGAACGCGAGTTCGTGCCCGCCGCCGAGGCCATGCCCGAGGCCGCCTTCGACTTCGCCCCCACCACTGGCGAGTTCAAGGGTGTGAAGACCTTCGCCCAGCAGGTGCGTCACGTGGCCTCCGCCAACTTCATGTTCGCGGCGGGCATCCTGGGCGAGAAGCCCCCGGTGGACCTCGGCGGCGAGAACGGGCCCGAGGACCTGAAGACCAAGGCCGAGGTCATCAAGTACCTGAAGGACTCCTTCACTTTCGCCCACAGAGCCTTCGGGGGCATCACGGATGCCAACGCCACCGCCAGCATCCCGACCCCCTGGGGCAAGGGTTCCACCACCCGGCTCTACCTCGCCTCGCTGACCGTCGCCCATGCCTTCGACCACTATGGCCAGATGGCCGTGTACCTGCGCATGAACGGCATCATCCCCCCTGCCAGCCGCAAGCCCTGATCCAATGCCGATCCTCCGCCGCATCGCCTCGTTCGCGCTGGCCGCCACGGTCCTGACCACGCTGCGGGCGCAGGTCCCGGTCCGGGATGCGGCGGAGCTCCAGAAGCAGCTCGACCGCCTCCAGACCCTGGGCAGCGTGCTCTACCTCGCCGCCCATCCCGATGACGAGAACACCGCCGTGCTCGCCACCCTTTCCAAGGGCCGGAACCTGCGCACCGCCTACCTCTCCATGACCCGGGGCGGCGGGGGCCAGAACCTCATCGGCCCCGAGCTGGGGGACAGTCTGGCGGCCATCCGCACCCAGGAGCTGCTGGCGGCGCGGCGCATCGACGGCGCCGAGCAGTTCTTCACCTCGGCGGTGGACTTCGGCTATTCGAAGACCGCGGAGGAATCGCTGCGGATCTGGAACCACGACCGGGTCCTGGGCGACGTGGTGCGCACCATCCGGACTTTCCGCCCGGACGTGGTCCTCACCCGGTTCCCCCCGGACGCCCGGGCGGGGCATGGCCACCACATCGCCTCGGCCCTGCTGGCCATCGAGGCCTTCAAGGCCGCCGCCGATCCCGCGCGGTTCCCGGAGCAGCTCCAGGCCGGACTCCGGCCCTGGCAGGCCACCCGGCTGCTGTGGAACCAGTTCCGCTTTGCCGACGACGCCCCCAGGCCCGCTCCGGGCAGCCTCATGCTGGACGTGGGAGCCTATGATCCCCTCCTCGGCCGGTCCTACGGCGAACTGGCCGCCGAAAGCCGCAGCCAGCACCGCAGCCAGGGCTGCGGCGTGCTGGCCCAGCGCGGCCAGCGGGAGGAGGGCTTCGAACTGCTGGCGGGTCGTCCCGCCAAGGACGATCTCTTCGAGGGGATCGACCTCAGCTGGTCCCGCTTCCCCGGCACCCAGGCGGTGGCCTCCCTCCTGCGCGAGGCTCGCCAGGGCTTCCGCCCGGATCGCCCCGCGGACACCCTGCCCCGGCTCTTCCGGGCCCAGGACGCCCTGCGGGCCCTGCCCCCGGCCCTCCAGGCCGAACCCCTCCTGCGGGCCAAGGCCGCGGAACTGGAGGAGGTGATCCGTGGCGCCTCCGGGCTCTGGGTGGAAGCCATCGCGGATCGGCAGAGCCTGGCGCCCGGGGACCCGTTCACCGTGAATGCCGCCCTGCTGGTGCGGGGGGGCAGCCCCGTGGGCCTGGAGTCCCTCGCCCTCGAGGCGGTGAGGCCCGAAGGCGGCTCCGTCCTGGCGGCCCGCAGCTTCGATAAGCCCCTGCCGGACAACCAGCCCTGGAAGGAGGCTTTCACCCTCACCGTGCCTGCGGCCACGCCGCTGGGCCAGCCTCATTGGCTGGACGGGCCGGGCTCGGCGACCTGGGCGGGCCTGCCTGAGTCCCCCGCACCCTTCCGCCTCCGGGCTCGGCTGAGGGGCGCTGGGGGCCCCTTCGAAGTGGTGGTACCCGTCCAATTCCGCTTCCGGGACCCCGTGCTCGGCGAGCGCTACCGGCCCCTGGTGGTGGTGCCGCCCGCCCTGGTGAACCTGGCCGAAAGCGTGCTGATCTTCCCCGATCCGAAACCCCAGACCCTGCGCCTCAAAGTGATCGCCGGGGCCGCGGCCGTCTCCGGGCGGCTGCGCCTGCGGGTGCCCGGCGGCTGGACCGTGACGCCCGAGGACAGCGCCTTCGCCCTGACCCGGGCCAGCGAGGAGCAGGAGCACTCCTTCCGCATCACGCCGCCCACCGGGACGGCCTCGGGCACACTGCAGGCGGAGGTGGACACTGGGGCGGGATATGGTCCCGCCCGCGGCCTCGTGAAGCTGGACTACTCCCACATCCCGCTGCAGACCCTCCTCCCGGAAGCCAGCATCCGGCTGGAGCGCTTCGACCTGAAGCACAACGGCCACCGCCTCGGCTACGTCATGGGGGCCGGTGACGACATCCCCCAGGCCCTGCGCCGCATCGGCTACGAGGTGGAACTGCTCTCGGACGAGGCCCTGTCCCGGGAGGACCTCGCGCGGTTCGATGCGGTCGTGCTGGGCATTCGCGCCTTCAACACCCGCCCCGCCCTGCGGACCCTCAAGGACCGCCTCCACGCCTACGTGGCCGCGGGCGGCACCGAGGTGGTCCTGTACACGGTGAATACCGGCTTCCCGGGGATCAATGCCGCCATGGTCACGGACGCCATCGGTCCCTACCCCTTCAAGGTGGGCCGGAAGCGCGTCACCGATGAGACGGCGCCCGTCCGGTTCCTGGTGCCCGGACACCCCGTGTTCCACTGGCCCAACGTCATCACGGAACGGGATTTCGACGGGTGGGTCCAGGACCGGAGCCTCTACCACGCCGAGGGCTGGGACCCCCGCTACACCCCGCTGCTGGGCATGGCCGACCCCGGCGAAGCCGAGGATGACGGCGCCCTCCTCGTGGCGAGCTACGGGAGGGGCACCTATGTGTACACGGGCCTGGCCTTCTTCCGCCAGCTGCCGGACGGGGTCCCCGGGGCCACCCGCCTCTTCGCCAACCTCCTGGCCCTGGGCCATGCCCATGACTGAGCCCGGGAGGGAGGCCGCGCCGCCCATCCTCGGGTCCTGGAGGGGGATCTATGCCGCGGTCCTGGGCGAACTGCTGCTCTGCATCCTGCTCTTCCGCCTGTTCTCCTGGGCCTTCTCGTGAGCCGCCTGGACTGGCTCGTCCTCGGCGGCTCCCTGCTCTTCGTCGTCCTCTGGGGCCTCTACAAAGGCCGGGGCAGCACGACCGGCGAGGGCTACATCGGCGGGGGCCGGGACCACCGCTGGTGGCTCATCGGCCTCTCCATCATCGCCACCCAGACCAGCGCCATCACCTTCCTCTCCACACCGGGCCAGGCCTACGTGGACGGCATGCGCTTCGTGCAGTTCTACTTCGGCCTGCCCATCGCCGCCGTCCTCCTCTCCGTCACCCTCCTTCCCCTCTACCACCGGCTGAAGGTGTCCACGGCCTACGAGATCCTGGAGGCCCGCTTCGACCTGAAGACCCGGCTCCTGGCCGCGGGGCTCTTCCTCGTCCAGCGCAGCCTCGCCGTGGGCCTCACCATCTTCGCGCCGGCGCTGGTCCTGTCGGTGCTGCTGGGCTGGAGCATCCACGCCAACATCCTGCTAGTGGGCACGCTGGTCATGATCTACACCGTGGCGGGCGGCACCAGGGCCGTGGCCTGGGCCCACAGTTCCCAGATGCTCATCATCGCCTGCGGAATGGTCCTCGCGGGGATCATGACCGCCCACCGCCTGCCAGCCCAGGTGAGCTTAGCCGATGCCCTCCACGTGGCCGGCGGGCTGGGACGCCTGAACGTCATCGACCCTCATTTCGACCCCCACAACCGCTACAACCTCTGGTCCGGGCTCATCGGCGGCACCTTCCTCATGCTTTCCTACTTCGGCACGGACCAGTCCCAGGTGCAACGCTACCTGGCGGGCAGCGACCTCACCCAGAGCCGCCTGGGGCTGCTCATGAACGGCATGATCAAGGTGCCCATGCAGTTCCTCATCCTGCTCCTGGGGGCCCTGGTCTTCGTCTTCTACCAGTTCCACACCCCGCCCCTCTTTTTCAACCCGGGCCCCGTGAAGCAGGTGCTGGCGGGCCCCGATGGGTCCGCCTACCGCGCCCTCGAGCTGAAGTTTTCCAAAGCCCGGGAAGGCCAGAGACAGAAGGCCGAGGCCTATGTCGCCGCAAGGCATGCCGGAGACCCGGCCTCGACCGCCACGGCGAGGGAGCAGCTCCTGCAATCCCACGCCGAGAGCGAGGCGATCCGACGTGAGGGGGTGGCCCTCATCGAGAAGGCCAACCCGGGCACCAACCCCAGTGACACGAACTACATCTTCCTCGCCTACGTGCTGAGCAGCCTACCCGCGGGCCTGGTGGGCCTCATCATCGCCGCCGTGTTCTCGGGCTCGATGTCCTCCATGTCCGGGGAGATCAGCGCCCTGGGGGCCACGACGGTGGTGGACCTGTGGCGGCGCCTCATCGGCGGCAGCCGGGGCGTGCGCGAAGTGTGGGTGGGGCGCGTGGCCACCTTTGCCTGGGGCTGCTTCGCCATGGCCTTCGCCGAATACGCGGCTCGCCTGGGATCGCTCATCGAGGCCGTGAACATCCTGGGCTCCCTCTTCTACGGCACCATCCTCGGCATCTTCATCACGGCCTTCTACGTCAAGCGGGTCCGGGGCGGGGCGGCCTTCTACGCGGCCCTCGTGGCCGAGGTGGGCGTGCTCGCCTGCTTCCGGTTCACGACCATCTCGTTCCTCTGGTACAACGTCATCGGCTGCCTGGCCGTGGTGGGCCTGGCCTGGGCCTTCAGCCTGACCCAGGATCCGGGGGCCGGGGCTCCGGGAAACGCGCCAGGTGGGACTCGTACAGGCGCACCAGGAATTCCATGAGGACCCACTCGTGCTCCCGGGGGTGGGATCGGAGCAGCCGGTTGAGGTGCATGTGGGACAGGCTTCCGGCGAGGCTGGCCAGCTCTTCCTGAAGGAATCCCCGCTCGCAGGCCTCCCGGAGGGCGGACAGCGGACTCAGGTCCGGTTCCGCGGAGGGACCGGTGGCCGCGGGGAAGCCCGAGGCCAGGTCCTTCCGCAGGTCCCGGAACCGCAAGCCCAGCTGCAGAGCCGCCTGGCCCGAATCGTCGAATTCCTTCCGGAAGCCCGCCCGGAGGGCTTCGGCCAATGCCTTCCGGTCAGCGACGTTCAGGCCCAGGGCGGCCCAGAGGGCATCGGTTCGCTTCAGGCCCGCCCTCCAGCGCTGCTCCGGCGTCATGCCCCGGACCAGGCGGCCCAGGATGCATTGGCTGTCGGCATGGAACCACCCTTCGGCCAGGGCAAAGCCCCCGGGACCTCCGTAACGCTCCCATTCCGGCTCGAAGGTATCCACCTGCACCTTCCACAGGAGGCCCTGGGTCAGGGGGACCTCCAGGTGCTGATGGATCCGGGGGAGAAGTGCTGCGAGGAGGCGGCCGGGGACCCCATGGAAGCGCAGCCGCAGGTGGGGTTCCGGATCGCGGTAGCGGAGGAAGTGCCAGCGGTCCCAGAGCCCTTCGGCCCGGGTGGATCGAAGGAGGGGCTCCAGTTCCACCAGGAGCCGGTCCGCGCTGGCCAGCCCGCAGTAGAGCTTGAGGTAGAGCCATTCGGAACCGGGAGGATAGGCCCTGGTTCCGGGGGCCCGGGACAGCGGGGCGAGGGGAAGGGTCCGCCGCGGGGCGGGCGTGGTCGCCTCGAAGGGAAGCACCAGCTCATGGGCGAACCGCCCTTCCGGGGAGGTGACCAGAGCCAGGCCCGGGTCCGGGAAGCATTCCGTGAGGAGGAAGGAGGATTGGTTCGAGACCAGGTGGTGCAGGGTCTCCACGTCGAGCCCCTGGTCCAGGTCCACCAGGAGGGCATTGTCGGCCTCGGTGAGGGTCACAAAGCGCGGCAGCCCCCGGCTTTCCCGGAGGATCTGAAAGGCGCCCCAGGCCCCCTCCCGGGAGCCGGTCAGGGCCGCCCCCAGTTCCCCGGCTTCGATCCTCCAGCGCGCCTTGCTGAGCACGTGCCGGCCCCGGGTGACCCGCGGGAGGAAGGGCTGGTCGGCCAGCACCCCCCAGGACCATCCCCCGGGGCGCCCGTCCTGGCTCTGGAGGTGGGCCAGGAACCGGTACACCGCCGGCCCGCGGGCGAAGTTGTGCGCCGAGGACAGGCGGGGGATCACCTCGCGTCCCAGCCGCGTCGAGGCCAGGACCACGCGGTCGCCACGCACCGTCACCTGGAGGTCGGCAGGGAAGAGGGTCCGCTCCGGCGGGACGCCGGAGGTGGCCAGGAAGGGGATCTCGTAGGCCCGCAGGGAGGGCCGGGCCAGGATGTTGCCCATCCTGCCCTCGGGCACATGGACCAGCTCGGCGAACACCGCTTCCGGAGATCCCGCTTCCTCTTTCCGAAGGTGGGTTTCGAGCGCCTCCCTCAGGGCCGGGTCCCCGGAGGCGAAGCGCCCCAGCCACCGGGCGGCCGTGGGCCCCGAGTACTGTTCCATCCAGAACTGGAAATCACCCCGGTCCAGGGCCTCGGGGCTGGAGGCCTCGAGGGTGGCCTGGGCGGCGAAGGACTGGGGAAAGGGCGGCGGCTCCGGAGCGGCGAGGGCCTCCAGGTCCTCGTCCTCCAGGGCCCAGGCCCTAGCTCCCTGCCACCGGGGCAGCCGCGCCAGGAGCAACTTGTCCCGGGCGGACAGCGGCAGGGGAGGGAGCGGGTTCCCGAAGGGCAGGCCCTCCAGCAAGGATGAATCCATGGGCGCGCCCCCATCGAAGCCCAGGCCGCTCTCTTCGTCCAGCACATCCAGGAGCGGCATCCATCGACCGTCGTAGCGCGCCAGGAAGGCCGCCCGGAACCGGTCCAGGGGACCCTCCGGGGGGGGCGTGCTGAGCCGCCGCAGCAGTTCCGCCCCCTCCTCCAGGACCCGGCGTACCCTGGGAGAAAGGGCCAGGCCCGGAGCGGGCCGGAAGAGGTCCACCTGGAGGACATCCCGCGTGCCGGCGGACATCCCCAGGTCCGCCTGGGGCGGGGCCAGGCTGCCATAGCCCCTCGGATGGGCGCCGAGGGGCGCCTCCTGAAGGGCCTTCAGTTCCGCACCCAGCTTGATCAGGACCTCGGCCCTGGGGGCCGTGGCCGGGTTCGCCTGGAGGGTGGCGGCCACCTGACCCAGGGGATCGGGGCCTGTGAGGGGTGGCTGGAGTTCTCCGCACAGCAGCTGGGCGTCGACCAGCTGCTCCAGGAAGGCCCTGGCTTCCGTTGGACCCACTTGCACGTGGCCGGCCAGGTCCGCCGCCAGGTCCCCCAGGCACGACCCCTCCGGCGCCTGCCGAAGCACCAAGTCCAGGTGGGGCGTCGCCTCCACGGCCTCCAGGTGGTAAGTCCGGCCCTCCCCGTCTGCAGCCTTCCGGCGCTCGAGGTAGCGGTACCACCCCCCCCGGGCAAAGAGGCTCGAGTTGGGCCGATAGCGCATCGAGGCCCGCACCTCCGGCTCCTGCTCCAAGCGATCCACCAGGGCTTCCAGAACGCCCCAGTCCAGGCGCACGGCCTTCCGGCACTCCGACCAGGAGCCCACGGAGAGGCTGCTGGCTGGGCCCCAGGCCCCCAGGGAGACCCCCGCGAAGAGCCCGAAGGGGGTCGACCGGCTGCTCATCCTGCGGAGGTACTTCCACAGGGCCCGTTCCACCCTCCCGGCCGCAGCCTGCTCCAGGGTCCCCTCCAGCCAGGGATCCAGCCGCGCGGCGAGATCCGGAGAGGCGAGGGCCAGGGCCTCCCGCACCGGGTCGAGGCGGGCCAGGTGCCGCAGTGTCCGGGACAGGGCCTGCCGGCCCTCCGGCTCCGCCAGGGAGGAGAGGGCAGCCAAGGGCAGGCCAGGGCTGCGGAGCACGAAAAAATCAGCAGTCTGGCAGGTGGGCCGGTGGGACATGCGGGGGCGTCCTTGAAACGAATCAGAAAACCGGCACCGGGAACGCAACCTCTGGCCCCGAGGTCACCGCAGACCTCCGAATGGTACCCCGGGACGGGCTCAACGGTTAAAGTCGTGCTTAGATACCGTTCATGGAAAGGCTTAGGATTTCCAGCCGACCGAGTTCAAAACCTTGGGTGCGCCCCGTGGTGCGACCTGGGAGTTCCCATGAACAGCAGCCTCTCCTTCCGCAAGGAATCCATTCAGCGCTCCAGCAGCGCCAGCGAAGCCCTGAACCGTGCGCCGGAAGCCCAGAAGTCCGGGGCTGTCCGTGAGCAGAAGCCCATCTCCCTCACCACCGTACTTGGTTTCTAATACCGATGGGCCTGATCTCTCCGGGTTCGATCCGGACAATGCTCATGAATCCGCAAGCCTACGGTCTTCCTGGTTCCCGCTGGCCAAGAATTGGCGGGTCCTCGGAGCCTGCTATTCCGTCTGGGTCCTCCTCATCCTGCAGGAGCATTGGACCCTTCATCGCCTTGGATCAGGTTGGATTTGGGCCAGCGCCCTCTCATCCCCACTCACCCACATCGGCGCCTTTGCCTTTCTG
This sequence comes from uncultured Holophagaceae bacterium, assembly GCA_903839205.1. Lineage (GTDB taxonomy): Bacteria > Acidobacteriota > Holophagae > Holophagales > Holophagaceae > Geothrix. Next base: position 26,750 of record CAIMBM010000054.1, read on the forward strand.
GCCCCCCTGCCCTGGATCCTGCCCCGACGACTTTCTTCGCCCTGGCGATTCATCCTGGGGTTCACCCTTTCAGGGTTGGTTTGTGGATTAGTTGCAGCCTCTCTCCCCCTCCTTGATGCCTGGATACTCGCTCATGGAACTCTTCAGTTCAATCTGGGTAGAATCTTGCGCCTCTACACCTCCCTGGTGGGTCCGGCCATGATGGTCGTGGGGGGACTGGTCGCAGCAAGGGCTCATACCGAAGAACTCCGGGAGGCCTTCGAAGCCGAGGCCCAGGTGGCCAAGAACCGCCTCCTCCAGAGCCAGATCCACCCCCACGTGCTGTTCAATGCGCTCAACGGCCTGGCGGAACTCGTCTATAAGAACCCCAAGGCGGCCGAGCGCGCCATCCGGCATCTCTCGGACCTGCTCCGGCGTATCATGCGCGCTTCCGAGTACATGCGGCTGCCCCTCGGAGAAGAGCGCAAGATCATTTCGGACTTCCTGGCCCTGGAAGCCATCCGCCTGGAGAACCGGCTCCGGGTGGTCTGGGAGTGGGATGAGGATCTGGACTCGATCGAAGTGCCCCCCCTGCTCCTCCAGCCCCTGGTGGAAAACGCCATCAAGCACGGCATCGCCCCCAGCATTCCCGGCGGCGACCTCGTGCTCCGCGCCCGGGCCCAGGGTGGGGCGATCTACCTGGAGGTCTGGAACTCCGGGGCGCCCTTCCATGACAGCGAGGCCGGAAATGGCCTGGGGGTGAGGAACCTGCGCTCGCGCCTGTCGCTGCATTTCGGCGCCGGGGCCAGCTTCTCGGTCGGTCCCTCCGGCCAGGGCACGCTGGCCTGCATTCGGCTGGAGGCGATCCAAGTAGAATACGTTCATGAAACGTCTGAACGCCTTGGTGGTCGACGACGAACCGCTGGCAAGGGAGCGGCTGTCGCGGCTACTCCAGGAAGCGGAATGCACAGTTATCGGTGAGCTCGGGGATGGCCTGGCGCTGCTCCACTGGCTGAGCCAGCCCCATGATGTGGACGTGATCTTCCTGGACATCCAGATGCCCGGCCCCAACGGGATGGAGGTGCTGGCGGAGGTCCCCAACTGTCCGCCGGTGGTCTTCGTGACTGCCCACGCCACCTATGCAGTCCGCGCCTTCGAACTCGCCGCCGTGGACTACCTGTTGAAGCCCGTGTTCGAGGACAGGCTTGGAAAGTGCCTGCAGCGGTTGCGCAACCATCTGATCCGCCCCCTCAGCCCCTCGGAGCTGAAGGCGCTGCTCCCGCCACCCGCGCGCTTTCCCATCCGGGCCGGCGACGGGGAGATCTTCATGGAGCTGGAACTGGTCACCCACTTCGAACTGGAGCATGAGCGTGTGTGGGCCTGTCGGGGTCTCAACCGGTACGTCACCCGCTGGACCGCCCTCTCGGAAGTGGAAGAGGCCTTCCCCGACGACGGCATGCTGCGGATCCAGCGCCATCTGCTCCTCAGGCCCCAGATGGTCAAGGGGGTCCGTCCCACCACGGTCGGGCGAATCAAGGTGCTGATCGCTCCCAAGGTGGAACTCACCGTGAGCCGCGCCATGACGCCCCGCACGAGGGAGTGCATCCGGACCGGGACCGTCTGAGGCGGGCCCCCGACCGCTGGGGGGCCCGACATCGCCCTTCCCGGGGTAGGTCCCTTCAGGGGCCTGAGCGCGAATTCCTGGCAGCCCCTCTCCCGTTCGGAGGCGGGGAAAGCACCATTCGGCGGAAAACGAATCCTGACACAGGGGCCGGAACTATGATCTGGAACCTCCTGGGATTGCACTTGCCCAGTTTGCATACGAGGCCTCGAGATCCGGGAGATGCCAATGGTTACCAGTCGGTCCAGCCATTTGTCCCGGCACGCCAAACCGCTTCACCATCCGGTTCAGTTCGGGCCCTGGAAATTCACAAGTCTCAGCGATTCCAAGTATCCGGAGACCCAGGCAGTGATCAAAGACTTAACCACAAGGAGGCGCCTGGCGGAGAGGAGCAGACACCTCTCCTCGGCCCTTGACCAGGTGTTGGAGGCCATCGCCATCCTGGAGGCCAGGACGGGCGCCATCCTCTACGCGAATACGCATTTTTCCCGGCTGTTCGGAAATCCCAGCCACTGGTCTTCCGGCCAGACCTTCCTGGAACAGTTTGAGTGCCGGATCCTGGCCACCGCCCTTGAGCAGGCGCGCCTGGGCCGGGCCTGGACGGGCCGTTCCTTCCTGAATACTCAAGCGGGCAAACGGATCACCTTCGAGGGCACGGTCTCCCCGGAGCGCAACCCCGAAGGCACCGTCGAATCCCTGGTGGTGAGACTCCGGGACATCAGCCTTGAGGTGGAGAAGGACCACCACTTCCGCCAGGCCCAGAAGATGAATGCCCTCGGCGCTCTGGCGGGGGGCATGGCCCACGACTTCAACAACCTGGTCGGAGCCATTCTGGCAGCCGCCGAACTCATCGAACGGCAGGTCGAACCGGATAGCCCCATCCAGAAGCGGCTGCAGGTCATCCAGCGGGTGGCCGGCCGGGCCAGGGACCTGAGCAAGCAGATCCTGAACTTCAGCCGGCGTTCCGATGAGACATGGACCCCCTTCGACCTCACGGACCTCCTCTCCGAGGTGATCACCTTTCTGCAGACCACGCTCCCGAGGAACGTGGAGGTGCGGAGTGACCTGGCCAAGGGAATCCGGATCCTCGGGGATCCTTCCCAGCTGCACCAGGCGATCATGAACCTGGGGATCAACGGGAGCCAGGCCATGCAGCCGGCTGGTGGCGTCCTGTCCATCAGCCTCCAGCCCATGGAGGCCCTTCAGTCGGTGGTCGACCGCCCCTTCCAGGAGCCCTGCGTCCTGCTTAGCATCGAGGACACGGGATGCGGCATGGACTCCCACACGCTGGAAAGGATCTTCGAGCCCTTCTTCACCACCAAGGAGGCGGGCCAGGGGACGGGCCTCGGTCTTTCGGTGGTGAACGGCATCGTTCAGGGGCATGGGGGAAACCTGCAGGTTTCCAGCCAGTTGGGGAAGGGGAGCTCCTTCAAGATCTGCCTTCCGACCCACCAGGATCTGCCCATGAGGCTGGATCTGGACAGCCCGCCCTTGAACGCCAGCAGCAATTTCTGACCCCTTCGACGGCTGGGCCCGCCTGATCCGTGGCCACCGGCCCCGGGAGCGCGGACACTGCCCGCTCCCACCCTGGAGGAATGGCTTGAGCCACCTGGGTGGCCAGGCTCATGCTCGGGACCAGCAGTGGAGGCTCCATGCGCAGGTTCGCCGTCCTCATCGTGGCCTTGCCACTCCTTTCCCAGACAGCCAAGCCTCCCGCTCCGGCCGTGGCCTGGACCTACGAGACGCCCCAGGGGTTCCACCTGCTGGAGCCTGCCTACCGGTTTCCGACCCAGATCAAGCAGGCCCTGATCCAATGCGTCCAGCCCACGCCCGCCCTCTGCCGGGAGTACCAGGCGGTCTTCCTGGACAAGCGAAAGTTCTCGACCTGGCTGAAAGGGGTCCTCCTCAACTACAGGTCCGGGCGGATCCAGGCGGCCAAGGCTGCGGGGAAGGTTTATTCCAGCGACCCATCGAAGACGACCGACGACGGCGGAAGCTTGTACAGCACCGCCAGCCGGCCCAGGAAGGCAGATGAGCTGGAATCCATCGACCGCTACCTGGACATCCTGAAGATCTGGGAGGAGGCGTCAGGACGTTGACGTGGCCGTCCCGGGTGACGCCATGCCGGCGCCGCTGTGCAAGGGGGTATATTGGGATCCGGCCAGAAACTGGCATCCCATCCACCCGCCGCCCTGCGGCCTGCCCCTGGAGATTGCATGGACCGAATTCGAACGAGGGTCTTGTCGATCATCTGCTGTCTGGCCCTGGCCGGATGCGTCAAGCCCGTGGACTGCAACGCCGTGAGTGGACTGAACGTGGGCACCTCCACCATCCAGGACGCCAGTGCCCTCCTGGGCCAGCCCAGCAGCCGCAACTTGGGCGATGGCGGCACCTCGATCCTCCGGTGGGACGCCACGACGCATGTGTACACCGGTGGCGGATCCTCCACCGTCATCCAGCTCACCTTCGGGAAAGATGGAAAGCTCCTGGACAAGAGCTGCAAGACCACGATCACGCCGCCACTGGTCCGGGAACCGGCCGCCTGAGCCGTCGGCTTCAGGGGCCTGCCCCTCCAGGCCGAGCGGGCGGCAGACCAGCCTGAGCGGCTGCGAGCTGGACCGGCGGGAGCCGGGGACTGCCTTCAAGCTGGGCCTTGCGGCTGCCCTGCCCCGGACTCCGCTGGTCCTGACCGGGGCTAGAGGCCCAATACCCTGGGCAGGCGCGGGCTGGAGATGAGGTCCACGAAGATCGCCCAGCGCCGCGCTGGATCCGCAACTGTCCCCCCCTGCCGCTCGACCCAGTCCCGCACCAGCTGTTCGCCCAGGTTGTAGTTGATGACGTAGCTGCGGTAGGTATCGATGAAGCGCAGTCGCTGGGCGGCCTGGGCCCCGGTGCGAAGGGAGTAGCGGACCAGGAAGGCCTCGGCTGCGGCACGATCGAGCCCCCCGTCAAGGTAGCCGCGGGCGGCCTCGTTGTCGGCGAAGGCCAGCACCTTCATTTCGGCCTGCACCAGCGCCCAAGGTTCCGCCTCCGCCGGATCCAGGCCCGCGAGCGGGAAGAGCACATCGCGCTCAAAGGCCAGTCGCTCCTCACCCGGGAAGGCGACTTCGATGCCGAAGTTGGCGGTGCCTTCGGCGATGAGGGACTGGGGCGAGAACAGCGGATAGACCGTGAACTCCACCCAGCCCCGGCCTCCGGGAGGGGCCTGGGCGATGCGCTGCTCCAACAGGGCGTTGTAGACGTGGTGGCCCGGATAGCCTTCGTGGGCCGCCAGGTCCAGGGCCCGGTCGATGCTGATGGGCTGGTCCAGGTTCACCTGGATCACCGAGGTCCCTTGACCCTGGTACCAGTTGTAGGCGGACCAGGGTTTGTCCCTGACGTACTCCACACGGAAGTGGTCGGAGGCCGGCAGCAGGACATGGCGGCGGGTGCGCTCGCGGGCCTCCGCGATGGCCGCCTGGAAGACGGCGTCCACCCGATGGGCCGGGACCAGGGCCCGCTCCCGGGCCCGCTGGTAGCGCTCCTGCACGGAGCCGGGGCCCTCGAGCAGCTGGTCCAGCCGCGCCAGGGCCGCGTCGAAAGTGCCCTCCGGCACCCGGGATGGCCGCACCTGGTAGAGCGCCTCGGCCTCATCCTCGAAGCTGAAACGGCGCCCCTGCAGCCTGGCCAGATGGGCCACCACGGCCCCCAGCTGCCCCATGAGGTAGTCGCGCCGCAGGGTCTCGTCGGCCGGGACCTCCCAGGCGGCGACCCCCTCCAGAAGCCCGCGTGCCTCGGCTGCCAAGGCATCCAGGGGGCGGGGGTCCCCGGCCTCCGCTGCGGCTCTCCAGTCCGGGGGCCCGGAGTAGGCGTCCACGAAATTGGCATCGTGGCGACCGACCGCCAGCACCAGCTTCACGTAGTTCGAGGCCCAGTCTGTGTGCACCAGCTTCTTCCTATCCGTTCTGATCTAGCGAAGGGTCATCAGGGAGATCTTCACCTGCCAGGGCGCCCGGCGCCATCCTCATATAACAAATCGATTGTTCGGTCATGACGGACCCGAAGGTGTGACCTTCGCCCCGGGAGGAGCGGCCTAAATGAATTCCGCCGGAATATCTTTCATTTGTAATGATGACTTCGAGGTCCTACACTTCCCACCGAGAAATAACAGCCTCATCACGGTTCCACAATCAGGACCTGCCGTCTCCCCCCCGGCCACTCGTCTCGAGTGAGCTAAATTCCCCCAACCAAGCCACACGCAAGCGTGGCCATCTGTGCAGGAGCTAGCCCACATGAACAGAAGCAGCCTCACCAAAAACGTACTGACAGCATCCCTCATGATGCTGCCGTTCACCCTGGTGGCGGGTGATGCGCCCGGCGTGTTCAAGGTCCCCGGGACCGACACCACCATGAAGATCTACGGCTTCGCCGAGCTCAACGGCACCTACGACATGGGCACCCACAACTCCGACATCGACGACTTCGACTGGGCCTCCTTCCTCCCCACCCAGCCCTTTGACCATCCGGTCCCTGGTGTGCAGAGCGCGGCCACGAAGAACAACTCGCTGTACATGACGGGCCGCACCTCCAGGCTCGGCTTCACCACCACCACCCCCAGCGACTTCGGCCCCATCACCATGGTGCTGGAAGGCGACTTCAACAGCCCCTCGCCCAGCAACTTCTCCTCGCCGACCACGACCAATGGCAACACCTTCCGCCTCCGCAAGGCCTACGGCCAGATCGGCGGCTTCCTCTTCGGCCAGACCTGGTCCACCTTCTTCGACGGCGACTCCCTGCCTGACACCGTCGATTTCAACGCGGTCCCCTCGGCCTGCCTGGAGCGCATCCCCATGCTCCAGTACACCTTCAAGACCGGCTCGAATTCCACCCTCGCCATCGCCGCCGAATTCCCCTTCGACCGCATGTTCCAGGGCAACTCGGGCCATGTGGTCTCCCAGGATGCCGGTGAAGGGTATGCCGGCGATTCCTACCAGGACGTCCCCGACCTGCACGCCAACTGGACCTACAGCGACAACTGGGGCCATGTCTCCGCCCGCGGCGTCATGCTCAGCTACAAGACCGGCGGGAACGAGGTCCTGGGCGCTGGCAACGCCATCGTCACCCAGCCCAGCCTCAGCGCCACCGGCTACGGCGCCGCGCTGTCCGGCCACTTCAACGTCGCGAAGGACACCTTCGTCTGGTCCGTGGAGGGTGGCAACGGCATCGGCCGCATGCTCTTCGGCGCCATCTTCCAGAGCGCCATCAATGATGGCCAGAAGATCGACATGTGGAAGGGTGTGGGCTGGCACCTGGGCTACACCCACGTGTGGGATTCCAAGTGGCGCAGCAACCTCGTCTACAGCCAGGTCAGCATGTCCGATCCTGGTGCGTCCAATGGCATGACGCTCAACAAGTGGCTGCAGTCCTCGGCCAACCCGAACTACTGGGGCGCGGATGGTCAGCCCAACAAGACCCTCCAGAACGCCATGATCAACACCTTCTACCAGATCTCCAAGACCGCTTCCTGCGGCGTGGAATACGCCTGGGGCACCCGCAAGACCTTTGAGACCTACACGGCCGCAGGGGCCCTCGTCAACGACGGCAACACCGGCACCCAGAAGCGCATTAATTTCGTCTTCCACCTGAACTTCTTCTAGGTTGAAGTCATCCAATCCGCATCACCTCATCCAACCTATTCAGGAGATTGCATGAAAAAATCCTACCTAGTAGCACTGGGCCTAGCCGTGAGCGCCATCCTTCCCTTCGTCGGCTGCGACAAGAACAAGGAAGTGGTGATCGGCGGCGTCGCCCCCCTCACGGGAGAGGCTGCCACCTTCGGTGTCTCCACCAAGAACGGCTATGACCTGGCCGTCGCGGAATGGAACGCCAAGGGCGGTGTCCTCGGCAAGCAGGTGAAGCTGGTGTTCGCCGACGACAAGGGTGACCCTGCCGAAGGCGCCACCGTCTACACGAAGCTCATCGAGCAGGACAAGGCCTGTGCCATCGTCGGCACGGTCATGTCCAAGGTTTCCCTGGCCGGCGCTCCCATCTGCCAGGCCGCCAAGATCCCCATGATTGCCACCGCCTCGACCAACCCCAAGGTCACGGGCGTGGGCAACTTCGTCTTCCGCGCCTGCTTCATCGACCCCTTCCAGGGCACGGTGGGCGCCAAGTTCGCGTTCGACGACCTGAAGGCCAAGAAGGCTGCCTGCCTCTTCGATGTGGGCAACGACTACACCAAGGGCCTCTCCGAGTTCTTCAAGACCAAGTTCACCGCCCTCGGCGGGGAAATCGTCGGCTTCGAGGGCCATGCCACCGGAACCTCCGATTTCAAGGCCCAGCTGACCAAGGTGCTCGCGGCCAAGCCTGATGTCCTCTACGTCTCCGACTACTACAGCGACGTGGCGATCATCGCCAAGCAGGCCCGGGAACTTGGCTTCAAGGGCCCCCTGGTCGGTGGCGACGGCTGGGATTCCCCCAAGCTCGTGGAAATCGCCGGCCCGGCGGTGGAAGGCTGCTTCTTCACCAACCACTATGCCAAGGAAGACAAGGCCCCCATCGTCCAGGACTTCGTCAAGAAGTACACCGCCAAGTACAACGCGGCCCCGGACGCCCTGGCGGCCCTGGCCTATGACGCCACCAACATCATGCTAGACGCCATCAACCGCGCCGGCTCCACCGATGGCACCGCCATCCAGGGTGCCCTGGTCAAGACCGACCTCAAGGTCGTGACCGGCCAGGTGAAGTTCGACGGCGATCGCAATCCCGTGAAGTCCGCGGTCATCATCGAACTCAAGGGCGGGCAGCAGGTCTACAAGACCACCGTTGCTCCGTAAGCCATAGAGGTCCAGTTTCGGAAGGGGGGGGGCCACCGGCCCCCCCTTCACTCACGGAAAGGAGCACCGGATGGGCTCAATTTTCAGTCCGCAGCAGATCGTGAATGGGCTCCAGCTGGGGGCCATCTACGCCCTGATTGCGCTGGGCTACACCATGGTCTACGGGATCGTGCGCCTCATCAACTTCGCCCATGGGGACTTCTTCATGGTCGGGGCCTATGCGGCCTTTGGCTCCTTTTTCATGTTCAATTTCTTCCTCCCCCCCGGCAATGCCCTGGCCTTCCTCGTGCTCATCCTGGCCATGGCGGCCGGTGCGGCCATCGCCGTGATCACGGATCATTTCGCCTACAAGCCCCTCCGCTACAAGCCGAAGCTCTCGTCCCTGGTGACGGCCATCGGCGTGTCCATGTTCCTCGAGTACGTGTTCTCCGCGATCCCCGTGATCGGCCCCTCCCCCCGTGGCTTCCCGGAGGTGCTACCGAAGAAGATGTTCCATTTCGCCAGTGTGGAAATTTCCAACTACGTGATCGTCGACCTGGCGGTGGCCGGGGCGCTCATGATCGGGCTCACCTTCCTCATCCAGCGGACCGCCCTTGGAAGGGCCATGCGCGCCGTCTCCCAGGACAAGGATGCGGCCAAGCTCATGGGCATCAATGTCGACCGGATCATCTCCCTGACCTTCCTCATCGGGGGGGCCTTCGCCGGCGCGGCGGGCCTCCTGGCGGGTCTCACCTACCCCAGGATCCAGCCCTACATGGGCATCCTGCCGGGTCTCAAGGCCTTCATCGCGGCGGTGCTGGGCGGCATCGGCAGCATCCCCGGGGCCGTGCTCGGCGCCTTCATCATGGGGATCGCCGAGACCTGCGCCACGGCCTACAACTCACTTCTCGGAGAAGGGATCGCCTTCGTGATCCTCATCGTCGTCCTCCTCATCCGACCCAGCGGCATCTTCGGCGAGAAGACCGCCGACAAGATCTAGGAGCACGGACATGGGCAATCTGAAGAACATGAAGCTCGTCCTGGCGGCCCTGATCTTCTACGTGGTGGTCCAGTTCCTAAGTTGGGACAAGATTGGAGTCCTCAACGGCTATTTCATGGTGATCATCAACCGCTCCCTGATCGCCGTCATCTTTGCGGTCTCCCTCAACCTCATCAACGGGATCACCGGGCAGTTCTCCTTGGGCCACATGGGCTTCGCGGCCGTGGGGGCCTATGTGTCGGGCACCTTCACGACCCTGCTGTTCCACCTCAATCCCCACCATGCCTTCGACAACCTGGGCTTCCTGGCGGCCATCCTCGCCGGCGGACTGGCCGCGAGCGTGGCCGGCTTCCTGATCGGCTTCCCCTCCCTGCGCCTCAAGGGCGACTACCTGGCCATCGTGACCCTGGGCTTCGGCGAGATCATCCGCACCATCCTGAACAACATCCCCTATGTCGGCGGTCCCCGGGGCCTGCTCGGCATCCCCAAGTTCTCGAGCTTCACCGTCATCTTCCTGTTCGCCTTCGCCACCATCGTCCTCATCCGCAACCTGGTCCAGTCCTCCATCGGGCGCTCCATGCTCTCGATCCGGGAGAACGAGCTGGCCAGTGAGCTGGTCGGCGTGGACACCACCCGCTACAAGGTGCTCGGCTTCGTGGTGGGCGCCTTCTTCGCGGGCATCGGCGGGGGCCTGCTGGGGCACCTCCTCCAGATCGCCCACCCCACCCAGTACGGCTTCTACGCGTCGGCCCTCATCCTCATCATGGTGTACGTGGGCGGCATCGGCTCCCTGACGGGCTCCATCATCGCCGCCTTCTCCCTGACCTTCCTCACGGAGGGGCTGCGGGTGGGCATCGACTGGCTCCGGGACACCGTGGGCGTCCCCATCGGCACCGAGTGGACCATGGTGATCTACGCCGTGCTCCTGATCCTCATCATGCTCTTCA
>CAIMBM010000055.1 GCA_903839205.1 uncultured Holophagaceae bacterium
CTCTTCCGGATGTTCATCAAGTTCCCGCAGCAGGAGCTGGATCCGCTTGATTTCCGTCTCGATCTGCTCCCACATGGCGTCGGCCCGCTCGCTTGCTGTCCGGATTTCGGACAGCTGGGCCTGCAACGACGTCTGTTGGGATTTGAGCGTGTCCACTCTCCGACGCAGGGTGCGGAGATCTTCATCGATCTCCAGGGACCGCTCGCGGGCGCCGCGGGCCTCGTCACCCCCGTGCCTGCGCTGGGTCTCCAGCTCTTCCAGGCGATCCAGAAGAGCTTCCCGTGTGGCCCGGGCCTCTTCCTGTTCCGCCCTCAGCTTGATCGGTGAGGCGGCGGGAGCGGAAATACCGAGTTGCAGAGGACCGTAGGGCAGGCGGATGAAGGATCGAGACACGAACGCCAGATCAGGATGGGCCAGGACGAGGCCCGGTAGCGTCTCGTCAGCACATCGGAAGGTTCTGTCCACGAGGGCCCGTAGAGGTTGCTCTGAACCTGTCCAACGCACGTGATCCCTGAGCGGCTCGCAACCTTCTGGAACGGGTGGTGGCAACCCAGCGCTTCCCAGGGCCAGCAGGAGATGCCCCGGTGCCCCCGCAGCCTGACGGGCCGTGCCCGTGTCCACAGAAAGCGACTGGAGCCAGACGCCGAGCAGGCGCTCCAAATCCGGCCGCAGGGCCTCACCCACAGTCAGGAGCTCGACCAGAGTAAGTGACCTCATCCCCTGCTCACGCAACCAAGTGAGGCCCTTCCTCAGTTCCTCATCCCCGAAACTCTGGGCAAGGAGGTCCGAGATCTGCCGTAACCGTCGCTCGGCGGCATCCAGTTCCGCCTCGGCGCGGTGGTGGTCCTGCGCCAGGGTCCGCTGGGCCTCCTCCAATGTTTCTGCCCGGCGACGCTGATCGAAGGCGGCCTCTTCGGCCCGTTCCAACTGGGAGAGCAGCCCCTCCAGGTCCCGATCCACCTGAGTCGCTTCTGCCTGAAGGCTCTCCAGGCGCGGCGCCCGAATGGATTCGTCATGGTTCAGGGCATCCAACCGCCCTTCGAGCTGGGCAATCTGACTCTGGAATCCCAGGCGCTGCTTCTGGCGGGCCAAAGTTTCCTTCTGGCTTTCGACCTTCCGCTCCCGCAGGGCATGAAATTCGGCTTCCTCGTGACGGAGGGCGCCCTGGGCCAGGGCCACGGTCTCCTCCGCCCTGGACAGATCGGCCTCCCACACCCCCAGGCGGTCAGAGGCCTCCCTGAGCACCGATTCAAGCGCCGAGAAGGAATCCCCTGACTCCTCCAACCGCGCGGTCAGAGCCTGTATGCGTTCCTGCAGACGGCTCCGCTGCCCTTCGGCCTCGACCCGACGTTCCTCCTGAAAGCCGCGCTCCTGTTCCGCGAGCTGGAGGCGCTGATCCAGACCCAGCATGGCGGCGGCGCGCTTGGCCTGGGTCTGCTGCTGTTCGTCCACCGACAGTCGCAGCGCCTCGACCTCGGAAGCCTTTTCCGAGACCTGGGCGGTGAGTTCCGCGACACGGCGTTCCACCTGGTCCAGCTGGTCGAGGATCCGGAGCTTGGCCGCTTCCAGTTCCACCGCCTTCCCGGCGAGGAGGATCCTCTGAGTGGCCTTGATGTCGGTGTCCAGCTCCTTCGCCCTCCTGGCTCGAGCGGCCTGGCGGCGGAGCGAATCCATCTGCTTGTTCAGTTCAAAGAGGATGTCGTCGAGCCGCTCCAGGTTGCTCTTGGTCTCCTCCAGTCGTTTCTCTGCATCGGCCCGGCGCAGCTTGTAGCGCGTGATGCCGGCGGCCTCCTCCAGCAGGATGCGGCGGTCCTTGGGTTTGCTGCTCAGGATGAGGTCGATCTGTCCCTGCTGGATGAAGCTGTAGGCCCGCGTTCCCATCCCCGTGTCGAGCAGGAGATCCTGGA
>CAIMBM010000056.1 GCA_903839205.1 uncultured Holophagaceae bacterium
GCCCAGTGTAGCGGAAGCCTTCAGATCTTGAAGCCGCTTATGGTATGGAAGGCATTACACATGGGGGAATTTTCGGTTCTTTGAAAGAACATGTCCTTTCGGGCAGGCTTACCGGAAGGACACGGAGCACTCAATCACATAGCCAGCCAGATAAGCGCTGCCATCCCAGCGCTGAGCATCCAGAAGTACCTTGCTGTCTTCCAAATGCCTGCGGGCAGCCTTCGGGTAATGTTCGCTCATGCAAGGGCTCCAGGGACATAGAGATTCAGTTTATCGCCTGTAAGCTTATTCCGAGGAAGAGGGAGAGTCTCTAAGGTAATTACATCTTAGGAGACAGAAGTGCCGCTCCGAAGAGCGGCGCTTCCAATTGGGATCATTACGGGAAGGGTTTCAGTTGCGCAGGGGCTTGCCCGATTTGAGGATCGACTCCATGCGGGCCTGGGTCTTCTCGAAGCTGCACAGGCGGGCGAAGGCCTGGCGCTCCAGTTCGAGGATCCGCTCCTCGCTGACCTCCTGCACGAGGCTCACGTCCCCGCCGCAGAGGATGTTCGCCAGCTCGCCCATGATGATGGCGTCGTGTTCGCTGGCCAGGCCCTGCAGCTGGAAGTCGCGCACGGCCATCTTGAGGGCCTCGCTGCCGCCCCGCCCCGGCAGGCGCAGGGTGCGCTCCTTCACGGGCTGGAAGTCCGCGGCCATCCTCAGCACTTCCTGCTTGGCCTCGTGCAGCAGGAAGGCCTTGTTCATCACCCGGCGGTCCGTGCGACGCAGGTAGCCGTTCCGTTGGGCCTCGTCGAAGCTGGTGTGCACGGTGGCGGTGCCGATGCCCTGGAAGGTGGCCTTCACCTTGGGCATGGGCCCCAGCTCGCCCTTGGCGGTCAGGGCGTCCTCCATGCGCAGCAGCATCTGGAGGCACCCCCCGCCCGCGGGGATGACACCCACGCCCACCTCCACCAGGCCGATGTAGAGTTCCGCGTGACCCACCACCCGCTGGCAGGCCATGGAAAGTTCGCAGCCGCCGCCCAGGGCCAGGTTGAAGGGGGCCGCCACCGTGGGGAACGGCGCGTAGGTGAGCATGCGGGCGGCGTACTGAAGGCGCCGGGCGACCTCCTCGATCAGGTCGAATTGTTTGTCCTTGGCTGCGTTCAGGACCATCACGAGGTTCGCCCCGGCGCTGAAGTGCTGGCCCTGGTTGCCCAGCACCAGACCCTTGAAGCGGCCTGGGACGTGCTTCCGGACCGTCTCTTCCATCAGGCCGATGATGCCGTCGTCCAGGGCGTTCATCTTGGAGCGGAAGGCGAGGCAGGCCACGTCGTCGCCCAGGTCGAGGAGCTGGCAGCTGCCATTCTCGGCCACCACCTTGCCCCGGCCCTCCTCGCGCCTGAGGGTGATCACCCGCTTGTCTTCGAGGATCGGATCATAGGCCAGCGTCTTGGGGTTCAGCTGGGCCACGGGGACCCCGTGCTCCCAGCGGTAGAAGCCGGTGAGGCCCTTGGCCAGCATCTGCTCCACCAGTGGCGCGATGGGCCGTTCCTCGAAGCGCATGCGGGCCGCCACCCGTTCGACCCCCAGGGTGTCCCAGAGCTCGAAGGGCCCCAGCTCGAAGGCGAAGCCGTTCTTGATGGCGCGGTCCACGTTCAGCGGTCCGTCCGTCACCTCGCCCAGGCGGTTCACGGCGTAGGTGAGGTTGGGGGCGATGCAGCGCCAGGCCAGGCGGCCGGCTTCAGAGTCGCTGGTGAGCAGGGTCCGCACCTTCTCGGCGGGATCGTCGATGCCCTTCAGGTCCTTCAGGATGGGCCAGTCCTTTCGCACCTGGGGGACGTACTCGCGGGTGGCGGGATCGATGGCCAGGAAGGTCTTCCGGCCCTTCTCGTCCTTGGGGCCCTTCTTGAAGAAGCCCTGCTTCACCTTGTTGCCGAAGAGCTTCTGGTCGAGCATCCACTGGAGGAACTCCGGGAATTTGAAGGTGTCCCGTACCTCATCGTTCGGGCAGAGGTCGTAGACGTTCTTGGCCGTGGCCGCGAGGATGTCCACACCCGCCAGGTCCGCGGTGCGGAAGGCGGCGCTCTTGGCCCGGGCGGCGGCGTCGCCCAGCACCAGGTCCAGCACCTCGAAGGGGATCTTTTCCGCCAGGGCCAGGTGGAGGGTGGCCATGATGCCGTGGATGCCGATGCGGTTGCCGATGAAGGTGGGGCTGTCGTAGGCGGGCACCACTTCCTTGCCGAGACCTTCCTCCAGCCAGGTGCGGAAGGCCTGCGCCTCCACCTCGCCCACCTCGGGCCCCTTCACGAACTCCAGCAGGCGGAGGTAGCGGACGGGGTTGAAGAAGTGGGTGATGACGAAGTGCTGCCGGAAGGCGTCGCTGCGACCCTCCACCAGCAGCTTCAAAGGGATGCCCGAGGTGTTCGAGCTGATCCAGGCCCCGACCTTGAGGTGCGGCTCGAGCCGCCCGTACAGCTCGCGCTTGATGGCCAGGTCCTCCTTCACCACCTCCACCACCCAGTCGCAGTCCGCCAGGCGGTCCAGGTGGTCCCGCAGGTTGCCGGGCCGGATCTTCTTCAGGAAGGAAGGGTGCATCGCCAGGGCCGGTTTGGATTTCGCGAGGGCCGCCAGGGCCCCCTCCGCCAGCTTGTCCGGGGCCGCCTCGTCGATGACGATGTCCAGCAACTCCACCGAGCAGCCCGCCGACGCCACGTGGGCCGCGATGCCCGAACCCATCACACCCGAACCCAGTACGCCGATCTTCTTGATGATCATAAAAAACTCCTATTAATCCACAGATTCCACAGATTTCACAGATTCAGGTCGGTGCTCATAGTTGGAGACGCCCACCATTCGCTTGGATTCGAGGGATCGTGCTCCGAAGTTGACCAGAAGGCCCACAGGCATTCCTGTCACTTTCAAATAATTCATCAACTGGGCATCTTCGATGGGGCCCATTCGTGCCAGGGCCTTCAACTCGACAATCACGCGGTCGAAACAGATGAAGTCTGCACGATAGGCCGTGTTCAGTTTCGGGCCCTTGTACTCGATTTCCAGGGCCACTTCCCGGCGAAATGGGATGTTCCGATGCTGCAGTTCAAGGGCCAGTGCTTCCTGGTATGCAGATTCGGCAAACCCACATCCAAGCACTCGGTGGACCTCCATGGCCGCACCGATGATGGCGTAGGTATCCGGGTCCTTGGGCTCCACGATTGCCTCAGTTGAATCTGTGTGAATCTGTGAAATCTGTGGATTAGATTTTCTCGAGGATGGAGGCGATGCCCTGGCCGCCGCCGATGCACATGGTGGCGATGCCGTACTTGCCGCCATCGGTCTCCAGGCGGTTGAGCAGGGTGGTGAGGATGCGGGCGCCGCTGGCGCCCAGGGGGTGGCCGATGGCGATGGCGCCGCCCCAGGCGTTCACCTTGGCGGGGTCGTAACCGCCCTCGCGGATCACGGCCAGGCTCTGGGCCGCGAAGGCCTCGTTCAGCTCCATCGCATCGATCTGGTCCAGCTTCAGGCCGAAGCGATCCAGCACCTTCTTCACGGCGGGCACCGGGCCGATGCCCATGCGCTCCGGCTCCACGCCGGCCACGGCGCCGCCGATGATGCGAGCCCGGGCCTTCAGGCCCAGGGACTTCGCCAGGCCCTCTTCCATCACGAGCAGGAAGGCGGCCCCGTCGGTGATGGGGGAGCTGTTGCCGGCGGTCACCAGGCCCTCCGCCAGGAAGGCGGGCTTCAGCTCGCCCAGCTTCTCGAGCGAGGTGTCGGCGCGGACACACTCGTCCTGCTGCAGGGTGACCGGCCTGCCGTCGAGACCCTTGGCCTCGAAGCGCACGACCTCCTTCTCGAACTTTCCGGCCTTCCAGGCGGCGGCGGCCTTCTGGTGGCTCTGATAGGCGAACTCGTCGCACTCGCGGCGGGTGAGCTTGTATTCCTTGGCCAGATTCTCGGCGGTGACGCCCATGTTGCAGTAGGCCTGCGGGTAGTTCTGGGTGAGGTAGGGGTCCAGGCTGACGTTGAAGCCCATCATGGGCACCTTGGACATGCTCTCCACGCCGCCCGCGAGGAACAGGTCGCCCTGGTTCGTCATGATGGCCCGGGCCGCCATGAGCATGGTCTCCTGGCTGCTGCCGCAGAAACGGTTGATGGTGGCGGCCCCGGCGGTGATGGGCAGTCCTGCCCGGAAGCTGATGAGGCGGGCCAGGTTCATGCCCTGTTCGCCCTCGGGCATGGCGCAGCCCACCAGCACGTCCTCCAGGCCCGACCAGTCCTTCAGCAGGGGCTTGATGGCCTCGAGCACCACGGAGCCCAGCTGCTCGGGGCGGGTGGCGGCGTAGCTGCCCTTGACGCCCCGGCCGACGGGGGTGCGCTTGGCTTCGACGATGACGGCGGTCCGCATAGATCCTCCAATGGCATGCAACCTGGGTTCTGGGATTCCCCGGAGCCTAGCACCCGCCGTCACGGGCGTAAGCACTTACCGTGGGTCAACGGCGGCGTGACGGGGCCTGGTGATTCCAGTCAAGATGAAACCATTCCCCGGACCCGCCATGGCCTCCCCTTCCGCCCACGCTCTGGAACCGCTGCTCGCCGAATGCCGCAAGGTGATCGTGGGCCAGACCCAGCTGCTGAACCGACTCCTGGTGGCCCTCCTCTGCCGCGGCCACGTGCTGCTGGAGGGCCTGCCGGGCCTGGCGAAGACGCGCACCATCAAGACCCTGGCCGCGGCCAGCCACACCAGTTTCCGCCGCATCCAGTTCACCCCGGACCTGCTGCCCAGCGACGTGGTGGGCACCCTCATCTTCGATCCCAGGCAGCTCACCTTCACGCCCAAGCGCGGCCCCATCTTCGCCAACCTCCTGCTGGCCGACGAGATCAACCGCGCCCCCTCCAAGGTCCAGGCGGCCCTGCTGGAGGCCATGGAGGAGCGCCAGGTCACCCTGGGCGAGGACAGCTTCCCCCTGCCGGATCCCTTCCTGGTGCTGGCCACCCAGAACCCCCTGGAGCAGGAGGGCACCTTCCCCCTGCCCGAGGCGCAGATGGACCGCTTCCTCTTCAAGCTCCGGGTGGACTACCCCAAGCAGGACGAGGAAGTGGAGGTGCTGCGCCGCGCCCACTTGAATGGCGACCAGGTGCACCCGGTCGTGGACGGCCCGAGCCTGCTGGCGGCGGGCCGCGAGGCCGAGCAGGTGCGCCTGGATGAGGCCATCCGCAGCTACATCGTGCAGCTGGTGCAGGCCACCAGGCCCGGCCACGGCCGGGCCTGGAAGGGCAAGGAGCTGCTCCGCTGCGGCGCCAGCCCCCGGGCCTCCCTGGCGCTCCAGTCCTCGTCCCGCGCCCTGGCCTACCTCCAGGGCCGCGACCACGTGCTGCCCCAGGACGTGGTGGACCTGGCCCCGGACGTGCTGCGCCACCGCCTGCTGCTCACCTTCGAGAGCGAGGCCGACGGCGCCACCACGGACCTGGCCATCACCCAGCTGCTGCAGGCGGTGCCGAGACCCTGAACCCGCCTGGCCGTGCCAGGTCCTGCCCCTGAGGAGCACCATGCCCGCCAAGAAATCCACCAAGACAGAACCCCAGCGCCCGCGCATCACCGGCATCATCCTGCACGTGCTCATGCCCGACGGCACCACAAGGGTCCACACCCTCGACCCGAAGAACTGTGATGCCCTCGTCTGGAGTGACCGGGCCATCGATGTCCTGGGGAAGTTCTACGAGAAGGGCGGCCCCGCCGAGGGCAAGGTCATGAGCCGGGAGGAATTCCTCCAC
>CAIMBM010000057.1 GCA_903839205.1 uncultured Holophagaceae bacterium
CCAGCTTGTTCACTCTCTCGGTATCCCCTGCGGGGATACGCGAGACCACAAAACGAAGGACCCGGCACTCCGGGTCCTTTCAGGTATTCGGAAGGCCCGTTAGGCCAGCTTGTTCACTCTCTCGGTATCCCCTGCGGGGATACGCGAGACCACAAAACGAAGGACCCGGCACTCCGGGTCCTTTCAGGTATTCGGAAGGCCCGTTAGGCCAGCTTGTTCACTTTGGCGGCCAGGCGGGATTTGGTGCGGTCCGCGGCGTTCTTGTGCATGACGCCCTTGCGGCAGGCCTTGTCCACGAGACCCTGGGTCTCGGGCAGGAGCTTGGCAGCCTCGTCCTTCTTGCCGCCGGCGACGAGGGCCAGGAAGCCCTTGACGGCGGTCTTCAGGGTCGAGCGGTTGCTGCGGTTGCGCAGGCGGGCCTCGGCATCGTGGCGGGCCTTCTTGGCAGCGGACTTGTGATTGGCCATGATTCGGATCTCCAGCTTCCGGGGCGGCCCCCCGTACGGAGTCGGGGAAGCGCGAATGACCATCCTATCGCAATGAGCCCATAGGTCAAGGGCAAAAGGCGGGGTCCAAGGCTCATTCCACCCCTTCCAGAGGGAGCTTCCATGGGGCATGCTGATCGGAGGCGAATGGCCTCCGGAGAAGGATGGGGTCATGCCGCAGCAGAAACTGGAATCCGTCGTGGAGATGGCGGCGAAGGCGAAAGCCCTTCGCAGAGATGTCCTGCTGCAGGTCTACAAGGCCCAGAGCGGTCATCCGGGGGGCAGCCTCAGCTGGATCGACATCGGCGTGGCCCTCTACTACCACGAGATGACGGTGTTCCCCGAGGATCCGGCGAACCCTGGCAGGGACCGCTTCGTGCTCTCCAAGGGCCACGCCTGCCCCGCCCAGTACGCCCTGCTCGCGGACCAGGGCTTCTTCCCCCGGGCCTGGCTGGACACCTTCCGCCAGTATCCGACGAGGCTCCAGGGCCATGCCGAGAACCACTACACACCCGGCGTGGAGGTCACGACCGGCAGCCTGGGCCAGGGCCTGCCCCAGGCCGTGGGCATCGCCATCGGCCTGAAGGTCCAGGGGTCAGGCAGCCGGGTCTACTGCGTGGTGGGCGACGGCGAGAGCCAGGAGGGCGTCATCTGGGAGGCGGCCATGGCCGCACCCCACCACAAGCTCGACAACCTCTGCGTCTTCCACGATCTCAACGGCCTGCAGATCGACGGCGACGTGAAGAAGGTGATGAACATCAATCCCGTGCCGGACAAGTGGCGCGCCTTCGGCTGGGCCGTGAAGGAGATCGACGGCCACGACTTCACGCAGATCCTGGAGGCCCTGGCCTGGGCCCGCACGGTGAAGGGGCAGCCCGCGATGATCTGCGCCCGCACCGTGAAGGGCAAGGGCGTGAGCTTCATGGAGAACCAGGCCGGCTGGCACGGCGTGCCGCCCAAGACCGACGACTACGAGAAGGCCATGGCCGAACTGGCCGACTGAGGGCCTGAAGACCAAAGACTGGGGACTGAATGGAAGCCTTGCGACACACCTTCGAACGGCAGCTGGCGGCGGCCCTGCCCGGCGTGGAGGTCACGCTGGAGCGGCCCAAGTCCGGAGAGCTGGGCGACCTGGCCTTCCCCTGCTTCCGGGCCGCCAAGCAGCTGGGGCGGAATCCGGCGCAGCTGGCGCAGGGGCTGGCGGGTTCCATTTCGATCGAGGGCGCCACGCTGGTGGCCGCGGGCCCCTACCTGAACCTGAAATTGGCGCCCGAGACCCGGGCCCGGGTCGTGCTGGGCGCCATCCTGGAAGCGCCGGCGGACCGGCCCTACGGCTCCGGCCCGGCCAATGGCCGGAAGGTGATCGTCGAGTACAGCTCGCCCAACATCGCCAAGCTCTTCACCATCGGCCACCTGCGTTCCACCATGATCGGCCATGCCCTGGCCCAGGCCCACCAGTTCCTGGGCTATGAGGTCATCCGCCTCAACCACCTGGGGGACTGGGGCACCCAGTTCGGCACGCTGCTGGCGGCCTACACCCGCTGGGCCGAGGCGGGGAACGCCGACCTGAAGCTGGACTTCGACTGGGCCGAGCCCGCGCCCGAGAGGCGCCGCACGCCCCTGTTCCGGCTCTTCCAGCTCTACGTGCGCTTCCACGCGGAGGAGGAGGGCGACCCGGCCATGCGCGACGAGGCCCGGGGCTGGTTCAAGCGGCTGGAGGAGAACGATCCGAAGGCGCGGGAACTCTGGAAGCGCTTCCGCGACCTCTCCCTCGCGGAGTTCCAGCGCATCTATGATCGCCTGGGCGTGCGCTTCGACACGCTGGAGCAGGGCGAGGCCTTCTACGAGGACCAGCTCGGCCCCACCCTGCAG
The DNA here is from genome assembly GCA_903839205.1 of uncultured Holophagaceae bacterium. Lineage (GTDB taxonomy): Bacteria > Acidobacteriota > Holophagae > Holophagales > Holophagaceae > Geothrix. The sequence continues at coordinate 2,358 of CAIMBM010000057.1, forward strand.
CGGCTGGAGGACGCGGGCCTGCTGGTGGAGGGCGAGAAGGGCGCCCGCATCGTGAACCTGGAGGACGTGGGCATCGCCACGCCCTGCCTGGTGCAGAAGGGGGACGGCACCAGCATCTACGCCACCCGCGACCTGGCCGCGGCGCTCTACCGGAAGGTGGCCTACGACTTCGAACGCTGCCTCTACGTGGTGGGCACGGACCAGGTGCTGCACTTCCAGCAGCTCTTCGCGGTGCTGGACAAGCTGGACCCCTGGTTCCAGGGCCGCCTGCTCCACACGCCCTTCGGCATGGTGAAGCTGCCCGAGGGCAAAATGAGCACCCGCAAGGGCAACGTCATCTTCCTGGAGGACGTGCTGGACGAGGCCCGGGACCGCGTGGCCGCCATCATCGAGGAGAAGAACCCCGAGCTGAAGGACAAGGCCGGGGTCTCAGAGATGCTGGGCATGGGTGCCGTGGTGTTCTTCGACGCCATGAACGACCGCGTGAAGCCCATCACCTTCACCTGGGACCGGGTCATCGCCCTGGACGGGGACACCGGGCCCTACGTGCAGTACGCCCACGCCCGCATCCTGAGCGTGCTGCGCAAGGCCGGCGGGGACTGGGCGGCCAAGGCCCAGGCGGGGGCACCCATGGGTCCCGTGGTGCCCTTCGAGACCCTGCAGCTGCCCGCGGGTCTGGATGGCGTTGCCGCACCCGAGGCCCAGGCCCTGCTGTTTGAACTGGCGGGCCTGCCCGGGGCCATCACCGCCGTCACCGAGGGCTGCATGGCCACGCCGCTCGCCCGCCAGCTGGTGGCCGTGGCCCGCTCCTTCAGCGGCTACTAC
>CAIMBM010000058.1 GCA_903839205.1 uncultured Holophagaceae bacterium
ATCCAGTACCCGGCGAACGGATTGGTCACATCGATCATGCCTGCTGCATAAACAGCCGGGACCTCCTTCAAGACTGCGGGGAGGCTGCGTATGGTGGCCAAGGGGTTGGACGCCACAGCACGAAATTCCGCACCGGTGTCCGGGGGCTGGATCGTAAAGCTATAGCTGGTGGTGGTGGCGCCCGTGATGGGTACCCAGGTCGTCCCAGCGTCATTGCTTCTCTCCCAGGAGATGGTGGGAGGAGGGTATCCGTTGGCGGAGACCGTGAAGGTGGCGGTGCCTCCCGAATAGATGGTCTGACTGGCCGGCTGTGAAAGGAAGACCGGTGCTTCATCGACCAATCTGGCACTGCCACCACCACAGGCCTGGCAAAGGACCAAGGCTCCCATGCTGACGGAGAGGAATGTTCTCTGGAAGATTCGCATGCGTGCCACCTATGACGGGAAATGAATGGCCAACCAGCGCGGCTGCCGGAGTGGTCAAGGTTCCGATAAGCCGTCGCAGGGCCCAGTTCATAGCTTCATGAAAATAGAACTTCTCGATCAAGTTGAGGTTCGGATTTCCCTGAGCGGTGATAATCCACCCTCCGAACGGATCGATGATCCCGGAGCAGCTGGTGAGAGGTGGGGTTCAGGATTCACGCTGACTCAGCGGTAACCCACGGCAGATCTGCCTCAGCTTCGGAACTCAGGCCGGCCCTTCAGCCGTGGCTTCCTCTAGGCTGAAGGCGGTCTCGGCGGTCTTGGGGGCCTGGCGGATCGCGCAGTCCTCGACGGGGCAGCGATCGCAGTACATCCGGCCGCAGGGATCCACGTGCGTATGGACTTCGCCCTCGATGCTTCCATCCACCAAGGCCCGCTTCCCGAACTCTTCGCAGAGGTCGTGGGCCTGCCGCACCGGGTAGTACTCGGGCACCACGATGTGGACGTCCACGTGCGTGTAGCGGCCGCTGCGGAACGTGCGCATCTCATGCAGGGCGATGATGTCGAAGGTGCGGACCCGGTTCATGGCCGCCAGCACCTTGCCCAGCACCGCGGGGTCCTCCATGTCCAGGAGCGCCTGGGAGGACTCCTTCACCAGCCTGAAGCCCGTGCGCGCCAGCAGCAGGCCCACGACGCCCGCCATGAAGGGGTCCAGCCACTTGAAGCCCGTGAGCTTCACGGCGATCAGGCCCCCGGCGATGCCCACGGTGGTCCAGAAGTCCGACAGGATGTGGTGGCCATCGGCCTCCAGGGCCCGGGACCGGGTTCGGCGGCCCTCCCGGAGCATGTACCAGCCCAGCACCCCGTTGAGGGCGCCGGCCAGGAGGTTCACAGCCAGGCCCAGGCCCAGGTTCTTGAACTCGACACCGTAGATGAAGCCTCTGGCGGCCTCCAGCAGGATGAACACGGCGGCCAGGGAGATGAGGCCGCCCTCGAAGGCGGCGCTGAAGTGCTCGATCTTGCCGTGACCGTAGGGGTGCTCCCGGTCGGCGGGCCGGCCCGCGAAGACCACCGCCCCCAGGGCGAACAGGGCCGCGACGACATTCACGATGCTTTCGATGGCATCGGACTTCAGGGCCACGGATCCGGAGAGGACATAGGACAGGTACTTCAGACCCAGGAGGATCACCCCCGCCACGATGGACAGCAGCGCGAGGCGGATCCTGGAGGTCTGTTCGACGTGTTCGGCAGACATGGCTGCTCCAGGCTATCAGCCGAGGTCTTCGAAGAGGCCGCGCTGGACGCCGTTGCCCGGGTCGGCGGGAAAGGGGTACCCCGGGGCGGGAGCCCAGGGGCGGTCCGGATCGAAGGGTCCTGGGGGCGGCAGTTCCGGCGGCAGCCAGCGCAGCGCCGGGGGGGGGTGGACCTGGCCCAGGAGGGCCTGGGTCCCGGCCTCCGGCGGGATGGCAGGCACCCGCAGCATGGCCACCGGCGGGTGGTCCAGGGTCTCCGGCCAGCCCTGCGGCTGCAGGGCCCGGGCCTCCAGGGGTGCGGCGTCCCGGGGGTCCGCCGCCAGCCCAGGGGTGAAGGAGCCCGGCGCCGGCGGCAGCGGAAGGCTGGCCCGCCAGGGATGCCCTTCCCGGAGGGCCTGCCGGCCCAACTGGGCGGCCACCTGGACGTCGCCGCAGGCTCCCAGGTGGATGGGCGTACGCAGGCGTTCCTGCAGCAGCGCCCGGAGGGCGCGCAGCTGGCCGAGGGCCCCGGGCCAGGTGCCGCCGGCGCGCTGGAACTCCACGCCGCCCGCGAGGGACAGCCGCCAGGCCACGGCCCGGCGGGAGAAGGGCAGGTCCACCCAGGCTCCCGCGGACAGCCGCTGGGCCAGTCCGCGCTCGGCCAGGCCCTGGGCCTCGGACATGGCGGCCAGCAGGGCCTCCCCCGAGGCCAGGGCCGGCAGGGCACCCAGGACCAGGGTCGCGTCGCCCCAGAGCCAGCCGGGCGGCACTTCATCGCCGGGCGCCGCCACGCCGAGGTCGGGGAGCCTCCAGGTCGCATCGGGACGAGGCACCCAGCCCAGGACGCCCTGGCGCCAGTGGTCCCCGACGGGGCCCTCGGGCCGGTCTGGCGCATGGACCCAGCCCCGGAAGGCGCCCCCGGGCAGGTGCTGGGCCGAATCGGGGCCGAGGTGGAGGCTCAGGC
>CAIMBM010000059.1 GCA_903839205.1 uncultured Holophagaceae bacterium
ATCCGCCCGCCCGCCGTGCCGGAGCTGGCCCAGCGCTGGGGTGTGCATCGCCTCACCGTGTTGAAGGCCATCGCGGGCCTGAAGCGCACGGGGTGGATCCAGACCGTACAGGGTCGGGGCAGCTTTGTGGCGCCGCGACTGCCCGAGGCCTCGGGGCTGCGGGCCAGCAGCGAGTTCCCCTTCGAGGGATCGTCCCTGCTGGTCCATGACGGCGAACTGGGCTCCTGGCTGGGCGAGACCCTGGAGCGGGTCCAGGACCGCCACCTGGTGAGCTTTTCCGCTGGTTTCATCCCTTCGGACCTGGTGCCAGGCGAGCAGCTGCGGCGCCTCACGGCCCAGGTCCTGAAGGAGCTCGGGTCCGAAGCCTGGGTCTATTCCCCGCCCGCGGGCTTCGCGCCCTACCTGGAAGCCGTGGGCCGCTGGCTGGCCACGGAAGGCGAGCCCATCGATGAGGGCTGGGGCATCCGCGCCCTCCCCGGCGCCCAGTCGGGCCTGGCCCTGGCACTGGAATCCTTCACGGTGCCCGGCGACCGGGTGCTGGTGGAAAGCCCCTGCTACGTGGGCATCCTGGCCCTCATCCGGGCCCTGGGTCGGGAGGCGGTGCCCGTGCCCGTGGACCGGCAGGGCCTGGATCCGGATCGCCTGGCCTCGGCCCTTCAGCGCAGCGAAGCGAAGCTGCTCTTCACCGTGCCCAGCTTCCACAATCCCACCGGCATGACCCAGTCCAAGGCCCGCCGGGAGCGGGTACTGGCGCTGACGAGAAGCCATGGCGTACTCCTGGTAACCGATTCGGCCTACGGTGACCTGCGCTTCTCCGGCAGCTCCCTGCCGCCGTTCCGGCGCTTGGAGGGCGCCGACCATGTCATCCACCTGGGCAGCTTCTCCAAGTCCCTGGCGGCCGGTCTCCGCCTGGGCTACCTCATCGCGAAGCACGATCTGCTGCGCCGCATGGCCCCCATCCAGGAGGTGCAGACCATCGCCCAGCCGCCCCTCATGCAGGCCGTGGTGGCGCGGTTCCTTGATGACGGCGGCTTCCGTCGTCACCTGGCCAGACTCCGCCGGGCCCTCAAGGAGCGCCGCGATGCCATGGTCGAGGCCCTGGCGGAGCATTTCCCGCCCGGCACGCAGGTCTCCGAACCCAAGGGCGGCATGCACCTCTGGGTCGTGATGCCCGAGGATTTCTCTGCGCTGGACCTGCATCGGGACGCCCTGCAGCACGGCCTCGGCTTCGCACCGGGGCCGCTCTTCTTCGCCGATGGCCGGGGCACCAACTGCCTCCGCTTGAACTTCTCCACCCATGACCCCGCGACCACCCGGGAGGCCATCGCCCGACTCGGCCATCTGGTCCATCGGGTCTGATCCGGTCATCCTGATTTAGACAAGGAGCTGCTGTGAGCCTCACCACGAACGACGCCATGATCGAGATCCGCCCCTCCGCCCACGCCGCCAGTCCCGAAGAGCGGGCGAAGCGCATGACCAATCCCGGCTTCGGCCGGATCTTCACGGACCACATGGTCGTGGTCCACTACCGGGACGGCCAGGGCTGGGACCGGGGAGTTCTGCGGGCCTACGCGCCCATCGAGCTGGATCCCGCGGCTTCGGTGTTGCACTACGGACAGGCCATCTTCGAGGGCTTCAAGGCCTACAAGCAGCCGGATGGCGCCATCGCCTGCTTCCGCCCCGAAGCCAACGCACGGCGCTTCAACACCTCGGCGGCACGGCTCGCCATGCCCGAGCTGCCGGAAGCGACCTTCCTGAGTGCGGCCAAGGCCCTGATCACGCAGGACCAGGCTTGGGTGCCCGGTGCTGTGGGCGAGAGCCTCTACATGCGCCCCCTCATGATCGCCATGGAACCCGCCCTGGGTGTGCGCCCCAGCAACGAGTACCTGTTCATCCTCCTGGCCAGCCCCAGCGGCGCCTACTTCCCCGCCGGTGTGAAGCCTGTGACCGTGTGGATCTCCGATGACTATGTCCGTGCGGCGCCCGGCGGCACCGGCTTCGCCAAGTGCGCCGGCAACTACGCCGCCAGCCTCGTGGCCCAGCGCCAGGCCCAGGGCGAGGGCTGCGACCAGGTGGTCTGGCTGGATGCCATCCACCGCACCTACATCGAAGAAATGGGCGGCATGAACATCTTCTTCGTCTACCAGGAGAAGGGCGAGACCGTGGTCGTCACACCGGAGCTCACGGGCACGCTGCTGCCGGGCATCACCCGCGACAGCCTCCTGCAGCTGGCCCGGGAGCAGGGCTTCCGTGCCGAGGAGCGCAAGATCACCGTGGACGAGTGGCGCTCTGCCATCCAGGAAGGACGCATGACCGAGGCCTTCGCCTGCGGCACCGCCGCCGTCATCACGCCCGTGGGCCACGTGAAGTCGCGCAAGGGCGACTGGACCATCCACAACGGTGAGACCGGCCCCGTGGCGGCCAGCCTCCGCGAGACCCTGCTGAACCTGCAGCATGGCCTCAGCAAGGACAGTCACGGCTGGATGAAGAAGATCGTGTAGTCGCCGCTCGCTTGGTTCAGCTGCAAAAAACGCCCGCATCGGCGGGCGTTTTTCGTAGGGAGAAGCCGGTTCAGGGATAGCTGAGCGCGGGCGTTAGGAGCCCACCCGAACTCACCTGCACGATGGTGCCGGTCTTCTGGACCGGGGCGGCCCCGGCGGTGCTTCGCTGGGCGGTGATCCCGTAGAGGCCGGGCGCCAGGCCCGCGAAGGCGACCAGATCCTGGGACAGGGACGTGGCCGCGGTCTGGGACTGGACGATGAGCATCTGGGAGCCCGTGCCGCCCGTGGAGAGGTTTTGCCGCAGTTCGCCCCAGGTGCCCTGGGTGCCGCCTGAGCCGGGAGTGATGGTGAGGGCGATGGAGCCCGGGGCCAGGGGGGCACCAAAACTCAGATTCTTGGCGGTGTAGGTGGCGGCAGTCGTGGCATTCACGGGCAGGGCGGCCGCGGCCGGGTAGGCGTTGAAGGCCCCCGTGGGCAGTGCGGCCACGAAGTAGATGCTGCCCGTGGGCAGGCCTTCGAGGAGGAAGTTCCCAGTGCTGCTGGTGAAGGCCCTGCGCTGGAGGGTGGCTAGGCCCGTCCCGTCCACGGTCTCCGCGAAGACCTCAGCTCCGGCCAGCGGCGTCGTGCCGTAGACCAGCTGGCCGGTGATGAGAGCCGAGGCGCTCAGGTCATAGAAGCTGCCCGAGGCCTGGAACGTATACGAGGTCCCACCGGTCGAGGCCCGGTACTGCACGGCCTGCTCCCCGCTGAGCATGATCTGGGCTGTGGCGCTCCCGTTGGCGGGCACCGTGATTGCGCCGCTCACGATGGTGGTGGTGGGCATGGTCATGGGCTGCCCGTTGGCGGAGCCGGTCGGGTACACGTAGGCGGGATAGTAGGCGCTGCTCGGGTAGGTCTGGGTGGCCCAGGTGATCCGGAACTGCTTGTAGGTCCCGGGGGTCACCTTTGCCGCAGGCAGGATCACCGCGCTGTTGCCGTTCTGGAGCAGCATCAGGTCGCAGGTCTTCTGGACGTTCCCCAGGGCGACCCAGTTGGTGCCGTCGGGGCTTCCTTCCACCTTTTCCAGGCTGACCACGGCCTGGTCGTAGCCTGGGAAGCTGTCGGATCCGAAGCGGAGTGTCAGGCTGCCGGTGGACGGGGCCGAGTACGAAGTCCCGCCACCCCCACCGCAGGCCACTGCCAATCCGACAGCGAGAAGCGAGGCCAGGAATGAATAACTGCGCATCGGAGGCTCCATGAAGGGGTCCGGATCCAGTGTAGACCCAGCGGCAGGTCCCTGGTTGAAGCAGGCATGCGGTGGGCCAGGTTCAGTCCCACGCCCGTTCCGAGGCATTCCGTTCAGTGACTTGGAATCCCCCTCTCTCCGCCAAAAAAGAAGCCGCCTGGCGGCGGCTTCCCATGGCGGAGAGAGGGGGATTCGAACCCCCGGTACTGGTTGACCCAATACACTCGCTTAGCAGGCGAGCCCGATCGGCCACTCCGGCATCTCTCCAAGGCCTTCAAGATTACCGTTGGGAGCCGATTGGCACAAGGCTTCTTGACTGGACTAGGGCCGGCCTTCGGGATCGAGGCGCCCGGGGAACGTGGAACGGAGCGATGACCCGGGAATGGGGTTCGGCTGTGGGATGCAGGAAGGGCCAGAGGCTAAGAGTCGCTGGTGGTCCCTTTCGTGGAGAACTGGACGAGGTACTTGGCCATCAACTTGTCCTCGACGCTGATGTGGTTCTCCATCCAATCCTTCACGAATTCCATGACCCCAGCCGCCACTGCCTTGGGGTCCTTGCTGGAAATGGCCGTCAGGCCCTGGACCCGGGACCTCATGCCATCGTGGAAGGCCTTGTGCTCCTGGAACCTTGGGTAATGGTTGGCCAGCATGTGGATTTCCTCTTCCTCACAGTGCGCGTCAAGGTAATCGCCGAGGAACGCGAGGAGGTTCGTGATGTGTTCCCGGTGGAAGTCCTGTTGGACGGCCTCGAGAAAATCATTGAACTCGGCCAGCAGACGCCGGTGCTGCTCATCGAGGTTGGGGAATCCCGTCTCCCACTCTGGGTTCCATTCGAGCCGGCTCACGCTACCTCCCCCAACCTGACGGTGTTGCAGCGGTCGAAATCGCCGTGCCTCAAACATAAAAATGAGTCACGAGTCATCATTAAGCAAGCCGGAAAACTCCAAGGTGGGTCCCGAAGTGTAATCCGGATCGACCCATGGCCGGGGAAGGTCCCTCTACCCTTGCAGCCCCGGTGTGCCTGGGACCTGGAAGGGCCCCCATCGTCTTTGGAATGCCCACAGGTCTGCAGGCTCCCTGGGCACAGGGGTACAGGTGCTCCGGGCCCCTTCCCGGAGCTGAATCGGGGCCTGATCAGCAAGCCTTTCACTGGCGGAGGGTGAGGGATTCGAACCCCCGAACGCTTTCACGTCTCCAGTTTTCAAGACTGGCGCCATCAACCGCTCGGCCAACCCTCCGTGCGAACAGTTTGCCCTGGGGGCCCCCGATTCGTCCATTTTGGACCCGGGAGGGAGGGGGCCGAGGCTGGGGCGTGACTGGTCCGGTGATCACCCAAAAAGCTAGGGTTTGGTGTCCCATCCCTCCGCGGCCCTGAAGCTGTGGTAACGGCCCTGGCCCAGGATCAGGTGATCGGCGAGGGGCACCCCCAGGGATTCCCCGGCGGCCTGCAGCCGCCGGGTCAACTGTGTGTCTTCGCGGCTGGGTGTGGGGTCGCCGCTGGGATGGTTGTGGTAGGCCAGGGCCGAGGAGGCGCCGTAGCGCAGAGCCTCGCGGAAGAACTCCCTCGGGCTGATGAGTGTGGCCGTAGTGGTTCCCTGGCTGAGGATCCGCTCGGCCAGCAGGTCGCCTTTGGCGTTCAGGGCCAGCAGGCCGAAGCGCTCCTCGGACCATCCCTGGCAGCGCGGTAGCAGGTAGGCCCCGGCGGCCCTGGGACTGGTGATGCGGGGTCGTTCGGCGGTGCACTGGGCGCGCCGAGCCAGTTCCACCGCCGCCCAGAGCTGGCCGGCCTTGGCGGGACCGAGGCCGGGCTGCTGCAGCCAGTCGTTCAGGCCCAGGCCGATGAGGCCGGCGAGGCCTCCGGTGCGACCAAGCACCGCCTGCGCCAGTTCCACTGCGCTTTGGCCCCGGCGCCCTGTCCCCCAGAGCAGGGCCAGCAGCTCCGCGTCAGCCAGCCTTTCGCCATGTCCCGCCAGCAGGCGTTCCCGGGGGCGCTGCTCGGGGGAGAGGTCGAGAATGCGCATGAAGGCGCTCCTGGGTGGGAAGGGCAGGGAGGTCCGGCAGCGCCTCGGCCGCCCGGGTGGGCTCCGGGTCGCGCTGGCGGCAAGGGGATCCGCATGGAAACGGCGGGCACGTCAACAACGGGTCCAGGTACCCAGCCGCGGCCGGTAGCGCAGCAACTCCACGGATCCGGACAGATCCAGGAAGAGGCAGAGGGCCTCCTGGCCGTGGTGCAGGAACCACACATTGGCCAGGGCCCCGCGCTGGGGCATGACCGTGATGGGGTGTGGATCACCCCCTCGCCAGCCGCTGTCCTCTAGACTCGGCGGAAGGGGGACGGCCGGGGGTCTACCCCAGCGGACTCCTTTGGGTAGTCTCACGGCGATTCGTCCCTCCGCGGGCTGGCGGCGGGGTTCCAGCACCACGGTGCGGTGATGGAGGGAGGCCAGCCGGAAGGCGAGGCGAAGGCTGCGGTCCAGTTCGACCCGGGCGGCCCGGAGGGGTCGGCAGAGGGGCGAGGGCCAGAGGGCGACCGCGATCCGGGTGACCTGCTGGAGGAAGGTGGCTCCAGAGGCGAGCATCACACCCTCGACCACTTGCCGAGGCTTCGGCGCCAGCGCAGCACTTGAAGATGTCCTTGGCCGGAGAGGCGCATGCACAGGGCCTCCTGGCCATCGTTCAGGAACCAGGCACTCGCCAGGGCGGTGTGCCTCGGTGTCACGGTGATGATGGGGTGGGATTCGCCGGTTTTAGCCGCCACGGGTGAGTCCATGTCGGGGGGATACGGGATGTGATCGGGCTTGCCCCATTTCACATGGCGACCCAATTGCACCGGCAGGTGCTCTCCCGCGCCGCTGGAATGGCCCAGCGCCACCTTGACATCGGTACCCCGGGCGCGGGCCAGGGTGAAGGCCTGGTACAGGCTCCCCACGATCTCCTGGTGAGCCGCCGACAGCTCGATGCTTCCCTCGTCGAGGCAGAGGGTGGACATGGCGCCAAGGATCACGAGCACGGCCATGACCACGGTGAGTTCCAAGAGGGACGAGCCCCGCTGGTGGAGCTGCCTAGAATCCCGACCCATGGCCGCACCTACTTCTTCGAGACCGCAGGGGCCTGCACGGGCGCCGTGGACAGGAAGGGCTTGAGCTTGGCGAAGGCCTTCTCGCCGATCCCCTTGACGTTCATCAGCTCCTCGGACCTCTGGAAGCCGCCATGCTGCTTCCGGAAGGCGATGATCCGTTCGGCGGTCTTCTGCCCCACCCGGGGCAGCTGCATCAACTCGGTGACCGTCGCCGTGTTGAGATTCACCGGCCGCTGCGGCGCACGGGGGGCGCGGTCAGGGGCGGCGGCGAGGGGGAGGGCGAGCCCGAGGACCAGGGATGTGAAGAAGCGATGGGACATGACAGCCTCCTTTCAGGCAGGCCGGTTCCATCGAGGGTTGTGCCAGTTGGCAAGTCCTTTATTTCTTTTGTTAAGAAAATCCGTCGAAAAAATTTCAGTAATACAGACATGACAAAATTCTAGAATCATTTATCAAAATAAATTATTTCAACACAAGTAGTTAATCGCAAAAACTTGAAACATGAAGGCTGGATGACAACTCCAGCCACCCCTAAAATCACCCTCCGGCGATTGTCTGAACCGCCTATCCTGGGAGGGTTCGAGGAGCGCTGCAGGACCCGGCAGATCGGCTGCGTGGGATCTCAGGCTCGGACGTATCTCATCCGGAACGGCGCTCACCTCAACCCAGCATCGGGTCGTCGAGGTGGCTACCACCCGACGCCCGGCCCTTCGAGGAGGTCCCATGACCGTTGCCGCCACCGATTTCATCGTCGCCGATCTCTCCCTCGCCGCCTGGGGTCGCAGGGAGATCGCCATCGCCGAGGGGGAGATGCCCGCCCTCATGGCCATCCGTACGGAATACGCGGCTCAGCAGCCCCTGAAGGGGGCGCGCATTGCCGGCTCCCTGCACATGACCATCCAGACCGCGGTGCTCATCCAGACCCTCAAGGCGCTGGGCGCCGAGGTGCGCTGGGCCAGCTGCAACATCTTCAGCACCCAGGATCACGCCGCCGCGGCCATTGCGGCCGATGGCACGCCGGTCTTCGCCGTGAAGGGTGAGACCCTGCCTGACTACTGGGCCTACACGCACCGCATCTTCGACTTCGAGGGCGGGGCCAACATGATCCTCGACGACGGTGGTGATGCCACCCTGCTGCTGCACCTGGGGGCCCGGGCCGAGCTGGACCTCCAGGTCCTCGCCCAGCCTGACAGCGAGGAGGCCACGGTGCTCTTCGCCGCCATCCGCCAGCGCATCGCCGAGAAGCCGGGCTGGTATTCGGCACAGCTGGCCAAGATCCAGGGCGTGACTGAGGAGACCACCACGGGGGTGCACCGGCTCTACGAGATGGCCAAGAAGGGGGAACTGAAGTTCCCCGCCATCAACGTCAACGACAGTGTCACCAAGAGCAAGTTCGACAACCTTTACGGCTGCCGCGAATCCCTGGTGGATGCCATCAAGCGGGCCACCGACGTGATGGTCGCCGGCAAGGTCGCCGTGGTCTGCGGCTACGGCGACGTGGGCAAGGGCAGCGCCCAGGCCTTGCGCGCCCTCAGCGCCCAGGTGTGGGTCACGGAGATCGATCCCATCTGCGCCCTGCAGGCAGCCATGGAGGGGTACCGGGTCGTCACCATGGACGAGGCCTGCGACAAGGCCGACATCTTCGTCACCTGCACGGGCAACCTGCGGGTGATCACCCACGACCACATGGCCCGCATGAAGCACAACGCCATCGTCTGCAACATCGGCCACTTCGACAGCGAGATCGACGTCGCCAGCCTCGAGAAGTACCCCTGGGAAGAGATCAAGCCCCAGGTGGACCACGTGATCTTCCCCGACGGCCACCGCATCATCCTGCTGGCCAAGGGCCGCCTGGTGAACCTGGGCTGTGGCACGGGCCACCCCAGCTACGTGATGTCCTCCTCCTTCGCCAACCAGACCCTGGCCCAGATCGAGCTGTGGACCAAGAAGGGCAGCTACGAGGTGGGCGTCTACACGCTGCCCAAGCACCTGGACGAGCAGGTGGCGCGGCTCCAGCTGCAGACCTTGAACGCGAAGCTCACGACCCTCCGCCCTGATCAGGCCAAGTACATCGGCGTGCCGGTGAAGGGGCCCTACAAGGCGGAACACTACCGCTACTAAGCCTTCCATTCCCGGCCGAATCGCCCGCGCGATTCGCTGAGCACGGCGCCGCGAGGCGCCGCGCTTGTTTGTTGGCGACCGCTTCCGTCAGGATGGAGGCACTCACCACAGGGAGCTCCTATGCGGTCGTGGGGCCAGGGCCTTCTCCTCCTCCTGGCCGTGACCCTCGCGGGTGCGGGGGGCGCGGGCCTGGTGCTGTGGGTCCAGGGGCGCAGGGCGGCCACCCCGGTCCAGGCGCCGGTCGCGACTCCAGCCGACCTCGCGCCCCAGGCTCCACCTGAGGCACCGGAGCCAGCAGCCGGCCTCCCCTCCACCGAGGACGTCATCGCCAGGGCCATGCCCGCCGTGGTGCTGGTGGAAACCTCCTCGGGCCGGGGCAGCGCCTTCTTCGTGGACCGCGATCGGCTCATCACCGCGCACCATGTCGTCGTGGGGCAGAGTTACGTGAAGCTGCGCCTGTCTGACAACAGCGCGCTGGATGCCAGGATCCTCGCGACGGCCCCGGACTTCGATCTGGCGGTACTACGCCTCATGCAGCCGGGTCCCGACCGGGCCTTCCTGCCCCTGGGCACCCTCCAGGACGTGCGCCAAGGCCAGGAGGTGTTCGCCATTGGGGCCCCGCTGGGCGTCTTCCAGAACACCGTGACCCGCGGCATCGTCAGCAGCCTCCGCCAGATCGACAAGGTGGTGGTGCTGCAGACGGACACGGCCCTGAATCCCGGCAACAGCGGGGGCCCGCTGATCGATCGCGCCGGGCGGGTCATCGGCATCAACACCATCAGCTTCCGCGGCAGCCAGGGGCTGAACTTCGCCGTGGCCATCGATCATGCCAAGGCCCTGATGGAAGGCCGATCCCTGCAGCTGGCTTTCGACCCACCGGCGACCGGCGAAGGGATGAAGTCCCTCATGCCCAGGGCAGGTGCCAGCGAGGCCGACCGGATCCGGGAGGAGGGCACCAGGCGGTACGCCGCCCAGTTGGCGGCCCTGGCCCAGGCTTCGGACCAGATGGAATCGACCTTCAGGACCTTCCTCGCCTATTACTGGGATGGGAAGGTGGTGGGCAGCTTCGACCGGAACTTCTATGCGCTGTGGGAGAAGGGCGCCCTCCAGGGCAGGCCCGTGCAGGGCTACGAAGCCAGGGCTGAGGCGCTGCACCGGGCTGCCGACCAGCTCCGCGGCCAGTTCCGGGAGGCGGAGGAGCAGGCACGGCGGGCCGACATCTTCCCGGGCACGCGACGGGAACTCCGGCAGCGGTACCGCCTGGACGCCCGGGAGTGGGACTGACCTGGATCCCTTTCCCGCCGATGGAACGCATGGCCCTCACGTCAACTGGGTGCCGAAAGGTGGCCGGTTTTTTGTATGATCATGGATCCGGAGGAGGATGAACGTGGCCGACGACAAGAAGGAACCCTGGCTGAACCTGCTGGCCCTCACGACGGTCATCCTGGCGGTGTGCGCGACCCTGGCCACCTTCAAGGGCGGCGGCTTCAGCACACGCTCGGTGCTGCGCCAGAACCAGGCCTCGGACCAGTGGGCCTACTACCAGGCCAAGAGCATCAAGGGGAACCTCTACGAGATGGACCGGGAGCACCTGGTCCGGGAGATCAAGCTGCTGGAAGGCGGCAAGGGCAACGGCGCGGCCCTGGAAGACGCCCGTAAGGCCCTGGAGGACACCAAGGCGAAGGTAGCCAAGTACGAGAAGGAGAAGGCCGAGATCAAGGAGAAGGCCGAGTCCATCGAGCGGGAGCGGGACGATGCCACGAAGCACGGCGCGCCCTTCGGCCTGGCGGTGATCTACCTGCAGATCGCCATCCTGCTCTCCTCCATCGCGGCCCTCATGAAGAAGCAGCCCGTCTACTGGCTGGGCCTCGTGATCGGCGTCGTGGGCCTGGTCTACTTCGCCAACGGGTTCTTCCTCTTCTTCAAGGTCTAGGTCCTGCTCCCATGTGGGCCCTCACCGTCGCGGCGGTCATCGAGCGCCAGGGCCGCTTCCTCTTTGTCGAGGAGCCGGACAAGGTGACGGGCCTGCCCGTCCTCAACCAGCCCGCGGGCCATGTGGAGCCCGGCGAGGCCCTGCTCGAGGCCGTGAGGCGCGAGGTGCGCGAGGAGACCGGGCTGGTCTTCACCCCCGAGGCGATCCTGGGGCTCTATCCCCTGAAGGCCGCCAACGGCAGCGACTACTTCCGGGTCTGCTTCACGGGGACCGTGCCCGAGGCCGCCGTGGCGGCCCCCGAGGATCCGGACATCCTGCGCTGCCACTGGCTCACCCGGGAGCAGCTGGCCACCGCCCCCCTGCGCTCGGGCTGGGTGCTGCGCTGCCTCGATGACGCCCTGGCCGGGCGGCGCTACCCCCTCGATCTGGTGGCCGGCATCCGCCTGGAGCGGTGAAGCGGCACCACGCTGAAACTCAACCCTCCAGGCAGGTGGGCAGTTCCTCGAAGCCCTTGCGGATCGCCTTCGACCAGCTCTGGGAGATGGCGGCGAAGGTGGGATCGTCCCGCTCGATGCGCCGCCGCAGCCGGAAGGCCAGGGCGTCCTTCTCGATGACCGCCAGGTCCAGGGGCATCCCCACGGACAGGTTGCTCCTGAGGGTGGAATCCATCGAGACGAAGACGGCCTTGAGGGACTCCTCGATGGAGCTCTTCGGAGTGATGATCCGGTCAAGGATAGGCTTGCCGTACTTGTGCTCGCCCAGCTGGAAATAGGGTGTGTCGTCCGTGGCCTGGATGAAGTTCCCGGCCGAGTAGATCAGGAACAACCGGTGCTTCCCGCCCCTGCGCTGTCCCGCCAGGAGAATGGAGGCGTCCGCCGAGGTCCCCTGCTGGAGGATCGCCTCGCGATTCTCGGCCTGCATGCGCCGCATCTCCGCACCCACCAGCTGCGCCACCTCGAACAGGCTCTCCACGCTCAGGATGGTGGGGTGGCTGCGGTCCTCGGCGCCTCGCTGGATTCCGTAGCGAAGGCGGGCGATGACCCCCTGCGTGATGGAGAGGTTGCCCGCGGTGAGCAGGGTCATCACCCGCTCGCCCGGTTTCTCGAAGCTGAACATCTTGGTGAAGCGGGAGACATTGTCCAACCCGGCATTGGTCTGGGTGTCCGACAGCAGAACCAATCCCTCGGACACCCGCAGGCCCACACAGTAGGTCATCGTCGCCGTCCCTTTCCGTCACTGTTGCTGTTGCGTCTGCTGGGCCGCGCCCGGCTCGGCTTCCCCGATCATGACATCGGCGCGGATGGCAATGGTCGTGGCGCCGAGGACGGACCCTCGGACCGGGGCGGCGTCGTGGGCGTCCAGGCCACCGCACAGGCGCACATAGTGGTCGGTGACGCAGATGCCGTTGGTCGCGTCGAAGCCGATCCACCCCAGGCCATCGACCCAGGCTTCGGCCCAGGCGTGGGTCTCGCGCAGGGCCCGGTCCCCCGCCTGGGCCATGAGGTAGCCGACCACGTAGCGGGCCGGGATGCCCAGGGCCCGGGCCGCACTGACGAAGAGATGGGCGTGGTCCTGGCAGACCCCCCGGCCCTGGGCCAGGACCTCGGCCGCGGTCGAGGCGGTCGAGGTGCTCCCGGCGCAGTAGCCGACCCTGTCCCTCACCAGCGCCGACAGCGCGTGCAGGCGGGAGAGGCGGTCCGTCCCGCCCGCCGAGTGGGCGAAGGCTGTCACGGCCGCGTCCGGGCGGGTGAGGTGGGTCTGGCGGAGGAAGACCGGAAGGGGCCCCTCCTGCCGGAAGCCCGAGACGACCCCGTGCTGGTCCCGGGTCTCCACCCGGCCCGACGCCACGATGAGGACTTCCTCGACGGAGGCCCTCAGGTGGACGAAGGCCTCGCCGTCCCCGTAGGCGTTGGGGCGGAAGGTCTGTACGGGCGTGTCGTTCACGGTGACCGCCCACTGGCGGGGGACCTGGCCGTCCAGCGCGGCCGGCTGTAGCCTCAGCAGCAGGGCGACCTGGCTGGCCGGTGTCTCGTAGCAGTAGGTGGTCTGGTGCCGGACCGTCAGCTCCATGGGGGTTCCTAGAAGTAGTAGGACTCTGCGATTTCGTTGGCCAGCCGGTTCGTCAGCTTGAGGCACTGCTGCACGGACTCGTGCAGCCCGCGCTGGAAGATGGCCCCATCCTGGCCATCCAGCAAGAACTCGAAGATCTCGTCGACGGTCTTGTGGCAGGTGGCCAGGACCCCATGCTCCTGCGCCAGGCGTTCCAGGTGCCAGCGCATCTGGTCCACGCAGTAGGCCACGGAGCGGGGGAAGGCCCGGTTGACCATCAGGAAATCGGAGATGTGGGCCGGCGAGTAGGTGCCACCGTAGACATGGTGATAGGCGCGAATCCCCGAAAGGGCGTGCAGCACCGAAGACCACTGGTAGTGGTCCCGGCCGCCACCCACCACGTCCGTCTCGGGCAGCAGGACGTAGTACTTCACGTCCAGCAGGCGCAGGGTCATCTGGGCGCGTTCGATGGCGCCGCCGATCCGCATGAAATCGTGGCCCTCGTGGCGCAGCATGCCGGTCTCGGCGGCCCCGCGAAAGACGGAGGCCCGGGTCTTGACCCAGTCGATCAGGGCCGGCAGTTCCTGGCAGGCCTCGTCGAGGCCGTAGCCCTCGAAGCGGCGCCAGCTCAGGTTGAGGGCCTCCCACATCTCCTGGGTGAGCTTGGTGCGCACGGAGCGACCGTTGGCGCGGGCGCGGACCAGGCAGGAGTGGATCGACGCGGGGTTCTCGGAGTCCAGCAGGAGGATCCTGACCACGTCTGCTTCCGTGACCGGACCGCTCCTCGTGTGGAAGGGCTCGCAGCCCGTCACCCGGAGCACCGACCGCCATTCGTCCCGGTAGGCCGAGCCCGGGAGCACCGCCATGCGCTGGCCCATGGTGATGAGGCGGGCCGTGCTCTCGGCCCGCTCGAGGTGGCGGGCCATCCAGAACAGGTTCGCGGCGGTTCGGCTCAGCATCGGTCTAGTTCCTCAGGACCCAGGTGTCCTTGACACCCCCGCCCTGGCTGGAATTGACCACCAGCGACCCCTCCGTCAGCGCCACCCGGGTCAGACCCCCGGCCACGAGCCGCATCTGGCTGCCCACCAGGCAGAAGGGACGGAAATCCGCGTGGCGCTGGACCACCGCCGACTCGCCCAGGGTCGGGACGGTGGAGAGGGCGAGGGTGGGCTGGGCGATGAAGCCGCCCGGGTTGGCCCGGATCCGGGCCGCATAGGCCGCGACCGCCTCCGAGGTGGCCTGGGGGCCGATGAGCATGCCGTAGCCGCCCGAACCGTGGACCTCCTTGGCCACCAGCTCACCCAGATGCTCCAGCACGTAGGCCAGGCCGGACTCGGTCCCGCACTGCCAGGTGGGGATGTTGGACAGGATGGGCTCCTCGCCGAGGTAGAACCGGATCATCTCCGGCACGTAGACGTAGATCGCCTTGTCGTCGGCGAGCCCGGCCCCGGGGGCCGAGCAGAGGGTCACGCCGCCGGCCCGGTAGGCATGAAAGAGGCCAGGGACACCCAGCAGGCTGTCGGGACGGAAGGCCAGCGGATCGAGGTAGTCGTCGTCGATGCGGCGGTAGATGACATCCACCGCCCGGGGGCCCGTGGTGGTCTTCATCCAGACGCGGTCGTTGTCCACGAAGAGGTCCACCGGTTCCACCAGCTCGATTCCCATCAGGTCGGCCAGGAAGCTGTGTTCGTAGTAGGCCGAATTGAGGGAGCCAGGGGTAAGCAGCACCACCACGGGATCGCGCTTGCAGGCTGGGGGCGCCACCTCCTTGAGGGTCTTCAGCAGGAGGGCCGGATAGTCGTCCACCGGCGTGACCAGCCCCTTGCTGAAGAGGCCGGGGAACATGCGCGTCATGATCTCCCGGTTCTCGAGCATGTAGGAGACCCCGGAGGGGGTCCGGCAGTTGTCCTCCAGGACCTCGAACTGGTCCGGGCCCGTGCGGACGATGTCGATCCCCACGATGTGGCTGTAGACCCTCCCCGGGGGATCGAAGCCGATCATCTCCGGCCGGAAGGCCTCGTTCTGGTAGACCAGGTCCTGGGGGATGAGGCCCGCCCGCAGGATCTCGGCCCGGTGGTAGGCATCGTAGAGGAAGGCGTTGAGGGCCTGGGCCCGCTGCCGGATGCCCTTGTCGAGGCGCTCCCACTCCAGGCGGCTGAACACGCGGGGCAGCAGGTCGAAAGGGATCAGCCGCTCGGGGTCGCCCCCTTCTCCGTAGACGGCGAAGGTGATGCCGATGCGCCGGAAGATCGCCTCCGCCTCGTCCATCCGGCCGTGGAGGCCGTCGATGCCCGTCTCGTCGATCCAGCGCTTCACCTCCGCGTAGCAGCTGCGGATGGTTCCGTCCTGTTCGTGCATTTCAGAGAAGGTCATGGCGGCCCGACGATTCGCCCATTGTGGGGCCGGGGTTCGAAAGTGCAAGTCTAAACATCAATGTAAATTGAAGTTGCAATCTGTGTGGGCTCGCCCCCTGTGCTCCTGAAGGCGCTCCCTCGTCTCCCGCCGGGAGCGGCTACTTCCTGCGCAGCCACAGGGCGGCGATTGTCGAGGTCAGGACGCCTGTCACCACGGTGCCGATGGCACTGGCCATGGCGGCACCCCGGGGGGTCTGCATGGGCGCCTGGGCCCGCACGGCGGCCTCGATCTGCGCAGGATTCAGACCCTGCTTGGCCATGATCTGGCGGCCCAGGCCTTCCAGATCCCGGAAGTAGTGGGGGAACACGACGCTGGTGAAGAGGAGGCTGGCCCCATAGACGAGCATGGACCCCAGCAGGGAAACACTCACGCCGTTCCACACCTGGCGGCCGTAGCCGGCCGTGGGAGCCAGATCCCGCAGGGTCCAGAGCAGGATGGCGATCTGCGCGGGAACCACCAGCCAGGCCAGGATCCAGAGGCTCGGATGCCTGAACCAGCCCGTGAGGCCCATGACGAAGGACCAGGCGGCCACGGCGAGGCCGAGGATCAGGCCCGCGCGAAGGGTTGTGGGCAGGGGCTCAGAAGACGTGGCTTCCCCCATTGACGGGGAGGGTGGCGCCTGTGACGAAGCCAGCCTGCAGGATGCCCACCACGGCCTCGGCCACATCCTCGGCCTGGCCGTTGCGCCGCAGGGGGGCTTGAGCCGCCGCCGCCTGCTTGTGCTTCTCGGGAATGTTGGCCGTGGCATCCGTCAGGGTGAGGCCGGGCGCGACGGCATTCACCCGGATGCCCATGGGGCCCAGTTCGAAGGCCAGGGCCCGCACGAAGCCCTCCAGCCCGGCCTTGGCGGCGCTGTGGGCGCAAAACCCCCAGCCCGGATTCCGGGCCAGCCCGCTGGTGATGGCCACGATGGAGCCGCCCTTGCGCTCGAGCATCTGGGGCGCCACGGCCCGGCAGCCGTGGAAGGCGGCCCCCAGCTCCCCGAGCAGTTTGGCCTGGAAGGCCTCCCAGGGATACTCGAGGATTCCGGCCATGGGAAAGCCGATGGAGGCGTTCAGCACCAGGATGCCGATGGGGCCGAGTTCGGCCTTCACGGTCGCCGCCAGGGCCTCCACCTGGACCTGGTCCCGGGCATCGGCCTTCACGGCCAGGGCCCGGCCGCCCGCGGCCTGGATCTCCGCCACGACGCCGCGGGCGGCCGCCTCGGAGCCAAAGTAATTGACCGCCACGGCGGCGCCCTGGGCCGCCAGGGCCTTGGCCACGGCCGCACCGATGCCGCGGCTGGCGCCGGTGACGAGGGCTACATTTCCGGTGAGCGTCATGGGATCTCCGTCAGCAGGTGACTGCGATAGTGCCTCGTTCGGCCGGGCGACTCAAGGCACAAGCTCCTTGATGGACAGGACCCCCGTCGAAGCCGCATTGCCCGTGAGGGCCCGGCGCAGGTAGCCCGCCTGCCCCAGGTGGAAGGCGAGGTGGGACGCGAGGTGCAGCAGGAAGCGCCCGGTGACCAGGTGGAGGCCGCCCACCTCCATGGGAAAGGGGGCCGCCAGGGATTCCGGGGTCAGGGCCTTCAGGCCGATCTCCACCTCGCGCGCGGCGCCCTCCAGGGCGGCGACCACGTCGGCGCGGGAGCCCTCCCGCTGGCTGAACTCCTGTTCACGGTGCCGCTGGTAGCCAGTGCCGCCCAGCGCGACGCCCACGAAGGAACTCAGGTTCCCGGCCACATGCAGCGCCAGGTTACCCGCACTGTTGCTGATGCCCGGCACCGTGTGCCAGAGCGTGGCATCGTCCGGAAAGGCCTCGACCTCGCGGATGAAGCAGCGGAGGTCGCGGTGGAACAGCACCAGGAGATCGGCGGCAAGGGGCGTCATGCGGCACCTCCTTTGCCGCACCCTTCGGGCTTCGGCTTCGCCAAAGTGGCACTTCGCTCCTGCTTCGTGCTCATGTCCACCCCCCTGTGAAAAGGTTGCTGCCACAGATAAGCACAGATAAGCACAGATGGTCACGGATGGGCATGGATTAGGTTCATCGGGGATCATACGCATTCATCCGTGGCTATGCTTGGTTTTATGGATCTTCAACGCCTTCTAGATGACCTGGCCCGTGAATCGGCGCCTTTCGCGGCGCAGGGAAGGGTGGCGGACTACATCCCGGCCCTGGCCGCGGTGGATCCGGTCCGCTTCGGCATTGCCCTCGCCACCATGGACGGGGGGCTTCGCGGAAGTGGCGACTGGCGCATGCCCTTCTCCGTCCAGAGTGTGTCCAAGGCCTTTTCCCTGGCGCTGGTGCTGGCCCGGGACGGCGAGGCGTTGTGGAAGCGGGTGGGCCGGGAACCCTCGGGCAGCCCCTTCAACTCGCTGGTGCAGCTCGAGTATGAAAAGGGCATTCCCCGCAACCCCTTCATCAATGCCGGAGCCCTCATCCTCGTCGACCGGCTGCTCTCGCTGACCGGGGATTCCCTGGGCACGCTGCGGGACTTCCTGCGGACCGAAAGTGGCAACCCCGCCTTGGACATCGATCCCGAGGTGGCCGCCTCCGAGGCTGAGCACGGGCATCGCAATGCGGCCCTGGCGCACTTTATGGCCAGTTGCGGGAACCTCGAGAACCCGGTGGAGCAGGTGCTCGACCACTACTTCCGCCAGTGCAGCCTCGCCATGAGCTGTGCTGACCTGGCGAAGGCGGGCCTCTTCCTGGCCAACCATGGCCTGCGGGCGGACGGCTCCAGGCTGCTGAGCCGCAGCGAATCCAAGCGCATCAACTCGGTCATGCTCACCTGCGGTACCTACGACGCCGCCGGCGACTTCGCCTATCGGGTGGGCCTGCCCGGCAAGAGCGGTGTGGGCGGTGGGATCCTTGCCGTGCTGCCGGAACGGGGCGTGCTCTGCGTGTGGAGTCCCGCCCTCGATCCCCACGGCAACGGAGTGGCGGCCGTCGAGGCCCTGGACCGCTTCACCACCCGCACCGGCTGGTCCATCTTTTGAGGACCCGTTCGCCCAGCGAGTCCGCAGTTTCGACAGGTGGATGAAACCACCTCAGGCCACGTGGACCTGTGGATGGATCATGACTTCGTCTTGCGGAGCAGCCAGGCCGCCCAGGCCGTGAAGGCTGTCACCGCGCCGAAGATGAACACCAGGCGGAGCCAGGGCAGGCCCAGGGCGAGACGCTCGCTCACCCGCAGCCAGGCCATGCCCACCCAGGCAAGGCACCCGGTCCACAGTGCGGCAAGGGGCGGCCACCTGCGGGATGGCCCGGGGCACGAAGAGGAGCGCCAGCAGGACCGATGTCAGGAACAAGGCCGCCCAGTGGGCCATACCCAGGCGGAGCGACAGCGCCCCCAGCATGAGCACGGCGATCAGGGCGGGGATGCGTCGGAGCAGGAACATGGCCAACCTCGTCGGGCTTCAGGGCAATCCAGGAGCCTTCGTCGGGTCCAGCAGGGTTGGAAGGGACCGGAAGGTACGGCGCCCTCCAGCCTCCAGGAAACTCCAGGCCACGAAACGGCTCTGCTTCTGGCCCTGGGCCATGGGCACCGTGCGGATGTCCCGGGCCTCCGCCTGGCGCAGGGAGCGGTGCACGGCGGGCAGGGAGGCCGAGCTGGAGACCAGTGCGGTGAACCAGCGCACCTGGTCGCGCAGACCGGCACTCTCCGTGATCATTCGGCGGAGGAAGCCCACCTCGCCGCCCTCGCACCAGAGTTCCGTGCCCTGCCCGCCGAAGTTCCGCAGGGGACGCGGGGTTTCGCGGCCCAGCTTCCGCCATTTCTGCCCGGAGGCCTCGCGCACGGCGTGCATGGACCCGTGGAAGGGCGGGTTGCAGAGGGTCAGCTCGAATCGTTCACCGGCCTCCACGATGCCCGTGAAGATCGCATTCCGGTCCTGCTGCCGCCGCAGCGTGATGGCCCCGGTCAGGCCCGGATTCGCGGCGAGAATGCGCTCTGCCGAGGCCAGGGCCGTTCCATCGACTTCGGAGCCCACGAAAGACCAGCCGTACTCCCGCTGTCCGATGAGCGGATAGATGGCGCTGGCGCCCACCCCCACATCCAGCACGCGGATGGCAGGACCCCGGGGGATCGCGCCGTCCGCATCGGAGGCCAGCAGGTCGGCGAGGTGGTGTACGTAGTCCGCCCGGCCGGGGATGGGCGGGCAGAGGTAGCCCGGCGGCAGGTCCCAGGCCCTGATGCCGTAGGCTTCCGCGAGCAGAGCCCGGTTCAAGGCCTTCACAGCCTCAGGATCGGCAAAGTCGATGGAGGGTCCCCCATGCTTCGCCCGTGACACGAAGGGGGCCAGCTCGGGGCTGGCCTTCAGCAGGTTCTGGAAGTCGTAGCCGCCGGCGTGGCGGTTGCGCGGATGCAGGCCGGGCTTGGCGGGTGGGCTCACGGGGGATCGTCCGGTGGGGTCGGGCATGACCCCAGTGTCCGATGAATGAGGCCTCAAAGTCCTGCGCAGAGTTCCTTCCCGGACAGCACGGTGGCGAAGGTGCCGTCGAGGGCGGCGAGGAAGGCCATCTGCACCTGGGCTGCGGGCACCACCTGACCCTGCCAGGTGAGGTCCCGCGTGGCGCAGGCATCTCCCGCCAGCTGGCACTGGAAGCCGAGGTCGAAGGCGGCCCGCACCGTGGTGTCGATGCACATGTGGGTCATCATCCCCGCGATGACCACCTGCGTGACGCCGAGCCCCTGCAGGTGCGACTGCAGTGGTGTCTCCCGAAAGCTGTTGGGGAAGTGTTTCTGGAACAGGGCCTCGCCCGGCAGCGGCGCCGCGCTCGCGTGGATCTCGGCCCCGAGGGTGCCCGGCAGGAAGAAGGTGGCACCGGGCCGGGCCGCGAGGTGCTGGATGTGGACGACGGGCCGGCGGGCTCGCCGGAAGGCCTGGAGCAGGGCCCCTGCCCGGATTCCGGCTTCGAGGCTGCCCACCAGCTCCATGGCCCCACCCGGGAAATAGTCGTTCTGCAGGTCGACGAGCAGCAGGGCCTGGGTCATGGGGTGCCCCTCCTTGGAACCAGCTTAGCGCTCCGTCCCGTCCCGGAATGCCTCCAGGTCCCGGGCGCGGTGGGAGCCGATGAACCAGAAGGTGAGGGTCAGGAGAAGGGTGAGGCCAGCCACGGTGAAGGCCAGGTTGCGCCCATGCCACAGGCCATTCCAGGCGGCGGAGATCTGGGCAGCCAGGACGTTCACCTTCCCGCCGAAGGCCTCCATGTCGCGCAGGTATTTCTTGCTGTCCTCCGGTTCGAAGCCCAGGGGGTTGGGGCTGACTGGCACGGCGAGCAGGTAGATCACCGCAGCCCAGCCCAGTCCGAGGGCCAGCATGGCGGCGGCGAGCTGGTGGATGCGCCGCAGGCGGGCTTCCAGGGTCCTGCCGAGGCCGGCGACGAACCCGCGGTTCAGCTGGGCCTGCGCGGCGGCGGAGCGGGCGGCGAGGCCCGCCTGGATCCCCTCCCTTGTTTCGGGCGGCAGGGCCAGGCCCCGTCGGTCCACTTCCTCCAGGGCCGCCTCCACGGCCTCGGTTCGGTAGTCCTGGAACTGCCTCAGGTACTGGAGCAGGTCGGCATCGGAGAGGGCCTGGATCCGTTCCAGGAAGGTCTGGGCCATGAGTCGCTTCAACCCTCGGCCAGCAGTGCCGCGAGGCGATCGAAGGTCAGCTCGTTGCCTTCGAGGGCGAAGCTCTTGACCGCTTCACACTCGGCGGCGCTGCCGAATCGCATGCGGAAACCGAGGCGGGTCCGCGGGCCCTCCTCCTCAAAGGTGACGATGACCCTGAAGGCCGGCGTGGACACATGGTCGAAGACCAGCCGCTCGGGTGGGAGGACCTCGATGAACAGGCTCTCGTTCTTGAAGTGGACCCCGCCCGGTCCGTGCATGACGAAGTCCCACCGGCCTCCGGGCTTCGGCTCGAAGGCCTGAAACGAATTGGTGAAGCCCTCCGGGCCCCACCAGCGGGCCAGCAGGTCCGGATCGGTCCAGGCCCTGAACACGCGCTCCCTGGAGGCATCCAGGATCCGCGTGGTGAGGACGTCGCGGTCCGCCTGGGGGTCCAGGTCCTGCGCTGTAGATCCGACCATGGAGGCTCCCGGGAACGGTTGAGGCTTCGAGGGAAAGGTTAACCGATCGGGCCCCGGATCCCCCGAGCTCCGGCCGGGAAGGGACTGTTCTCCAGAAACTGGGTGGGTTCAGGACCTGGGCTCAGGCGATCTTGCAGGGAATGAGGGCGTCCTCGTCGAACCGGTAGACCGCGCAGAGCCGATGGTATCCGTCCGCGATCACGACCTTCCCGGCGGCGTCCCGAACCAGCAGGAGGGGCGAGAGCGCCTGGCCCTTCCGGATCTTCTTCTGATCCCTGGCCACGTGGGAGTTGCTCACGCCGAGCAGGGACAGCTGCGAGGCCCGAAAGATGTCCTTGGCCTTGAAATGGACGAGGGGCGCGGACCTCAGGCGTTCGAGGAGATCGGCCACCTCGTCCCCGTCGTGCAGGAGGCTGAGGTAGGACCCGGCGGCGGGATAGTCCTGGTCCTCCACCTGGGGAAGCCACCGGATCTGTGCAACGGGTGTTCTGGCCATGGCAGGTTCTCCTCGGGCCGGATGTCTGGGGGAACCATGGCGCAGTGGGGCCCAGAGGGCAAGTGGCCTCAGGTCGTCCGGCCCGCCTGGAGCAGGGCCGCCATCTTGCCATGGATCAGGTCGATGGCCTTCAAGGGCCGGAGCATGACCTTGACCTCCACGATCCTCCCGGCCTCATCCCACCGGAGCATGTCCACGCCGTTCACCTCGATGCCGTCGATCTCGACCTGGAACTCCAGCACCGCATCGCAGGGGCCCACCACTTCACGGATGTAGCGGAAGGAATCGTTGACGAAGACCCTGAAGGCCGCGGTGAGATACCGCGAGGTGAGGGCCCGCCCCACCTGCGGCGTGTGCATGACCGGCGAGTGGAAGACCACCGCTTCCGCGAGCAGCGCGCTGAGACCCCGCGGATCCCGGCTCTCCAGGACCTGGTGCCAGCGGGCGACGGGGTTGGCGGACATGAGGTGCCTCCTGGTGGGGTGCGGATGGTACGGTGCCGGGACCAGACTCCTGGTGTCCAGGATCAGGCCAGGGCTGCGGCCACGGCCGCCTCCGCGTGGAGCGCCGTGGTGTCGAAGAGGGGAACCCTGGAGTCTTCCGCGGCCACCAGCAGGGAGATCTCCGTGCAGCCGAGGATGATGGCCCCGGCGCCCTGGGCGGCCAGACGGGTCAGGATGCCCCGGAAGACACTGCGCGACTCGGGAAGGACCTTCCCGAGGCAGAGTTCATCGAAGATGATGCGGTGGACGGCCTCGCGATCTTCCGCCTCCGGGATGAGCACCCGGAGCCCGTATCCTTCGCGCAGCCGATCCCGGTAGAAGGGCTGTTCCATGGTGAACCTGGTGCCCAGCAGGCCCACGGTGGCGTGTCCGGCCCGCCGGATCGCCTCGGCGGTCGGATCGGCGATGTGCAGCAGCGGGATGGTGGTGGCCGCCTCGATGGGCGCGGCCACCTTGTGCATGGTGTTGGTGCACAGCACCAGGAGCTCCGCGCCTGCTTCCTCGAGGGTCCGGGCGGCTCCGGCCAGCAGGGCCCCGGCCGCCTCCCAGTCGCCGGCCTGCTGCAGCCGCTCCACGTCGTGGAAGTCCACGCTGTAGAGGATGAGCCGGGCCGAGTGCAGCCCCCCCAGCCGCGATTTGACCGCCTCGTTGATCAGGCGGTAATAGGACACCGTCGATTCCCAGCTCATGCCTCCGATGAGGCCGATGGTCTTCATGGGGGCTCCTTGGAGATGGCGGTTCATGCCCGGGTGGGGTCGACCAGGGGGCGGCTTAGTCCCCTGGGGGCTCGGGGATGCCGAGGCGCCGGGCGACCCGCCGGGCCGTTGCCTCCCGCTGGATCGTGAGGTCCCTAAGATCCCGCCTGGCGCCGGCCAGCACCGGGGCCGGGGCCGTCTCCGGAGTGCCACTGCTGAAGGGCGGCTCGGGCGCATAGGCCATGTAGAGCTGGATCGTCTGGGCGGCCTCGTCCCCCCGCAGCTGGGCGACCACCCGCAGAGCGCCGTCGAGGCCCGCCGTGACTCCGGCGGCGAACACCATGGGGCCGTCCAGGACCACCCGCTCGTTCACGGGGACCGCGCCGAACCAGGGCAGCAGGTGGAGCGAGGCCCAGTGGGTGGTGGCCCGCCGACCCCGGAGCAGCCCGGCAGCGCCGCAGATGAGGGCGCCGGTGCACACGGAAAAGACGCAGCGGGCTCCGGCCGCCTGGCGCCGCACCCAGCCCAGCACCTCCTCGTCGTCCATGAGGGCCTCCTGCCCCCAGCCGCCGGGTACGTGCAGCACGTCCAGCTGTGGGGCCTCCGCCAGGAGGGCGTCCGGGCTCAGCCTCAAACCGCACACATCCCGGACCGGCGCGGCGGTCTTGGCGTAGATGCGGTAGGTGGCGTTCGGGATCCTCGACAGCACCTCGAAAGGGCCCGTGAGGTCGATCTGGTCCAGGCCCTCGAAGAGGAGCGACCCGATCTGGAGATGGGTCTCGAGCGGGATCCCAGGCGGGAGGCTCGTCATTTTGCCTTGGCTTCGAGAGCCTGAAGGAAGGCCTCCGTGGTCAGGACCGTGGCCTGCCCCGGGAACACCTTTTCCATGAGCACCCGGTGCACCTCGTCGTCAAAGTCGGCGCAGGCGTCCCCCACCACGAGGAGCTGGTAGTCCAGGTCCGAGGCCCAGCGCACCGTGGAGAGGACGACCCCGCTGGTGGAAATGCCGATCATGGCGAGGGTCGTGATGTGGTTGGCCCGGAGGATGGATTCCAGATCCGTGGTGGAGAAGGCGCCCACCCGGCGCTTGGTGACCACGATGTCGCCGGCCTGGGGGGCGACCCGCCCGTGGATCTCCGCCCCGGGGCTGCCTTCCCGCAGGCGCCCGGAGGCCTTGAGGGCGCTAAAGCGCTTGTTCTGGGGGCTCAGCTCCGGGTAGCCGTCCCGGAACCGGACGACCACGTAGATGATCGGCAGACGGGCCGCGCGGGCCTCCTTCAGGATGGCGCTGGCCCGGTCCAGGAGGGGCCCCTGTGCCTTCTCGGGCAGCATGGCCAGAATGTCGTTCTCGAAGTCCATGACGAGCAGCGCCGCGTGTTCCCGGTCGAAGGAGAAAGCCTGGACCGGGGGGCTCTGGTGGGGCGCGTCCGGCGCCCCGGCCGCGGGCCGGGGCAGGCTCAGCAGCGCGAGCCAGGCCAAGGACAGCAGGGCGGATCTGGCGGGGATGCGCATGGGTCGTCTCCTTTGGCTCGGCGGCGCGGGATCGGGAGGATGGAGCCTGGTCCCCAGGATGATAGCCGGCAGGGAAAGCCGTAA
The DNA here is from genome assembly GCA_903839205.1 of uncultured Holophagaceae bacterium. Taxonomy (GTDB): domain Bacteria; phylum Acidobacteriota; class Holophagae; order Holophagales; family Holophagaceae; genus Geothrix. The sequence goes on from CAIMBM010000059.1 coordinate 24,671, forward strand.
ATCAGACGGGCCTGCTAAGCCGAGGCCGCGGGGACCTTCAGGTCTCCAGGTAGATCTCCACCCGTTCCTTGGCCCGGCCGATGTTGTTGCGCCTCAATCGGATCGGGCCGACTTCGCCCGTGCGCCGAGGGTGCGTCCCCCCGCAGGGCACCCGAGCGAACCCATCGATCTCCCAGTAGCGTCGCTCCGTGGGAGCATCCTCGAAGGCGGACCTGATCTCCAGGTTGGCCTCGATGATGCGATGGGTTTCGGCACTGAGGGCGGGAAGCCAGGGTGTGAGGCTCTCGGGCCAGGCGAAGTCGATTCGGGCCTTCTCCTGGGCAATGTGGGCCCCGACCTTGCCGGCCCCCCCGAGGGACCGGTAGACAAGCTCCAGGACCAGTTCGGCGGCAAAGTGGAGGCGCATCAGCCGGTAGCGCCTGTTCCAGTCGATGTCCATCTGCACCGGTTCGCCGGTACTCAGCCCGTGGGACTCGGGAAGGGTGTAGACCAGTTCCAGACCCTCCTTCCGGGCCGAGAGCACCGGGTAGCCGCCGATGGTTCCCTGGTCGCTCTCCTGGCCTCCGGAGAAGGCGTAGTAGATGGTCGATTGCACGGTGATGTCAACCCCGTCCACGGAGGCGACGAGGGTGCGGTGGGTGGTCTGGTAGGGATCCTCCCAGAAGACCTTCCTGGTCATGGCGCCTCGGGATGAAGGTTCACTTCATCTTCGACTTTAGCCGGATCATCTCGCCCGCCACCATGAACCGCCCCCTCCCGAGGTGACGAACCCTTCGCGGGGCCTGCACCGAGGAGCCCAAGGCCTGGACGGGTTCTGACCACGTGTGCCGTGCCCCTGACCCGGTCAGGCCTTCACGAGGTGGGGAAGGACGAGGCCCAGGATGATGACTTTGGCCGAAATGGCCGCGGTGGCGAGGATGGGCAGCCACTTCAATTCGGCGTCGGTGATGGATGGGACTTCATCCCCTGCGGGCTGGAAGGGAAGGAAGGGACCGGTCTCCCCTTCGGCGGTGTCCAGGGCGACCAGGAGGCGCTCCCGGAGTTTCTGACACTGTCTGGCGTGGTAGAGATCCCTCATCAATCTCGCGAAGACGACCCATATGATCCCGAGGAGCAGGGCATCGATGAGCGCGTAGAAAAGGTAATCGCGCAGCAGGGAGTTGGCCAGGAAGGCAGCCAGGACGAAGGAGGATACGGTCACGAAGGAGATGGAGTGGTAGAGGGCGAGGCGGATGGTGCGGATCTCGGTTCGATCCTCAACCATGAGGGTCTTGAGGATGTCGGCCCGGAGGGCCAGTGGAAGCGTCATAATGTCCTCCCTTGACGGGGCAGGAAGCGGGTTCCTGCCGCTGTGGTTCCGATGGTTCTGCGTGGGACTTCGAGATGGGCTTGGAAGGGGTTCCCGACCCTACCTCTGAAGCGGGTTCAGGTGGGTTCCCAGGCCGCACCCTTCTGGATCAGCAGTTCGCGAAGCACAGAGCGGTGGCAATGCGCTTCGTCCTCGCAGTAGCAGCCCACCGAGAAATTGCATTGTCGGGACAGGGTGGCAAGCAGTTCGAGGGTGTGGCTGTTCTCTGGGGTCGCCATCTCGGCCCGGTACTTCCTGGCGAAGTCGGCCCACTGCGAGGCTGTTTGGGCCTCCTGACCGAGCCTTACCGTCGAGGGGCTGGGGGCCAGATTGGGGTACCACACGTCGAACCAGTTCTGGGAGGCGTAGTCGGACTTCGGCACGCCCCGGGGCGGGCGTCGCACCGTTCCGATCCGGGTGCCCTCCCCCTCCACCCTTGGACCGCCGGGCCTGAGGACGCGCATGACCATGTTTCGCTCCCTTCTAGGATGCCCCGTTTTCGAGGAGGATTTGCCCGACCCTGGGGAGGGGTGCGAACGAGGCCGATCCCCAATCCTGCTCCAAGGCCCCGAGGCTCGGGTCCAGCGTCGGATTGGGCAGGGAATCGACGGCAGGGTCGGGGCGCCAGAAAATCAAACACAAGGATGTCTGCCGGATTGCCGATACTCGAGTCAGGATATTCCACGTCTGGAGTGAGCCCAATGAGCGAAGATGTGTCATCGAAACCCCTGCCTGAGCTGGCCGAGTATGCCCTGGAAACACCCTTGAACTGTCATCACTGCCAGAAGGTGATCACGTGCCTTCATGTGGTCCGCCTCCTCAGGACCAAGGTCAATTTTGTCTCCACCCTTCCACGGCGGGGACATGTCATTGTCTGTCCGGAGTGCCGGAGAATCCTCTCTGCCGACCTGGGTGGCATGACCTGAGGGCCGTTGCTTCGATTTCGATCTTCATGCGGGGGTCCGCCAGGCCAGCACAGATCATCATTGCAGCCGGGCGCACTTCCTCGAAGTAGCGTCGCAGGACCGGCCAACATGGCTCGAAGTCATCACCGTCTGGAAGCACGTAGGTGACCCTGACCACGTCCTTGAGGGTGGAGCCGGCCTGGCGGAGGGCGGCGTCGATGTTCTTCAGGCACTGTTCGGCCTGTTCAATGACGCTTCCGGAAATGGACATGGTGCCGTAGTCGAAGCCCGTGGTGCCCGAGACGAAGATCCAGTCCCCCGCCACCACTGCGCGTGAATAGCCGATTTTCTCTTCGAAGACAGAGCCTGAGCTGATGCATTTCCTGGTCATGGGTCCCTCCTGAAGCACGGTGGGTGGGCGGGGCACTTCTCGTCATGGGGGTTGGTGTCAGCCGCCCCGGGGAAGCTGGTGGATAACCTGGCCCGTGCGCGGGACTCGGTGAAACGTGGGGGTCAGGCCGGCTGGTGAGCGTCCAGGGCGACGAAGACGCCCGAAAAGCGGCCCACCACCTGGCCCTCGTGTTCCAGGATCGAGGTGACCGTGATCCGGGCCTTTCCCTTGCGCTGGAGGATGTGGAGGAACTTCAGCCAGGCCTCCGGGGGGCCAAGGGAGGACCGGGCATAGAAGAGACCCCGGATGGGGTGCTCGTACTCCATGGTGTTCCGCTGGATCACAAGCCGGCAGGCATAGCCAGATCCCCGGAGGCGCGTGTGCAGCAAGGACCAGGCCGCCAGGATGGCCAAGGCCGATGCACTTCCGCCAAATACGGTCTCCCGGTGGTTGATGTTTGGTCCGAGCGGCGCGCTCAACACAACGCATTCATCTTCGACCGAATGGACCGAGAGCTGCATGGCCCTGGATATTGGGATGTGCTCGTGAAGGTAGTACTCAAGCTCAATGGGGGACATGGCTGAATCCTTGAGGCCCCGAGGAAGCGTGACCTTGAGGCTCCCGCGATCGCGTGGAGCATAACAGCGAAGGCCACCTCCGGCGAAAGGAGGCCCCTGTGAGGCCAGGAAGCGGCCTTGTCTAGGGGCTCCGGACCCTCTGGAAGAACCCTGTGGGATCTGAATAGGCCTCTGTGATTTCCTCGAACCATTCCGGGTGATTGAAGGAGATGCCCACGACGGCATGGGTGGCTTCCTCGAATTTGGGATCAGGCCAGGCGGAGTTGATGGAAAACCAGAGAGCCTCGGCAAGGGGCACATCGTTCTGCCAGGTAGTCCTGTTCCAGGGGCCTGCCGGGTGAAGCTCAGCGTCCTCCTGGTCGATGAGCTCGTGGACGCGCTCGGAGTCGGGGCCCCAGCAGCAGATGTAGGTGCAGCCTGCCCGCATGAGGTCCAATGCAATGGTCTTGATCTCCACGTCAGTGGCTTCGGTCCCATCGATGGCCAGGCATGCGATGAAGCCCCCGTTGATCTCCTTGAAGGCGCCATGGGGAATTTTGTGGTGCCGGAGATTCAGCACGTACAGGTCCCGGGAACCGAATTCTGCGTGTCCAAGTTTCTGGACCATCGACATAAGGCCGCCTAGCAGAAGGGAGAATACGGCCGCATGGACAGCGGGCCGCCGAGGTGGGGCGCTCTGGAAGGGCCCAGGGGACTGGGCTGGAAGTCGTGGCTCACGGGGGACAGCTCCACGGCAAGGTGTGATTGAAGCGAAAGGTAGCTGGGCGGCCTTGATTATTGACCCTGCCACCCCGTTTTGGGAACCGAAAGGAGAGCGGCTGCTAGGCCGTGGGGATGGCTAGGAACCTGGGCGGTCATCCGTCCCTGTTGACTTGGCGGTGCCATGAGTGGGCATCCTCCACGCAGGCGGATCGCGGTCCACGGAGGCCCCTCCGGGGTGTCACCGTGGCAGTATGAGCTTGAAGCCGTACACTGATGATTCCTGCTGAGAAATATCCAGGTCCTCGGACCGCCTGAAACCCAAGCGCAGGTATAGACCCAGGGCCACCTGCATCGCCTGGGTCGTATGGAGGATGGCTTCGGAGTGATGCTGCTCCTCTGACAGCTCGATGCAAGCCTGGATCAACGCCCTGCTTACGCCAAGCCCCCGGTGCTTTGGATCGACTCCCAGGAGGCGGATCCCCGAACCGTGGAAGCGGAACGAAGAGAAAGAGCGGAGTCACTGTGGGCAGAGGGCTAGGCCGTGATGACTTCCCATGAGGCTATGCCGCCCTTTGTGACACGGAAAAGTGGGTGTGGGAGCGGCCGTTTAATGTCTGCACATTGCAGGTACCGAGCAGGATCGCGCGATTCCAGCTTGGCCAGAAGGTGCCCCCACTCATATTCGATTTGGCCTTCTGTGACTGTGAGCAGGCCCAGCGGCACAACACTTTGGATCTTCCTTTCGTCAAACAGATAGCCCCGCCGGAGTGACTCGAGATGAACCTCCTTCAGGTAGGAGGCGATGAACGAAGCCGGGTTTGGAGAGGCTTTGAACCGTTCCAACTGCGGGTGATTCTTGTAACCCTTGGTTGCGTCCGCAAGAACGGCTTGGGCAAGCAAGCCCTCCCGCCAGAGGGCGACGAGGCCCTTGGAATCCAGGTAGCGAGGATGGATGGACCAGAGTCGCATCAAGGTTCCTTGAGCGGCCTAACCAAGGTGGCCAACAGCCCCGCCTGCAACGATGCGCCGATCGCAGCCGGGGTAGCTGGAAGAAGGGCAAGCACGAAAGGCCCGGCAGGCAACTTCCGTGTTGAGCGCAAGGGCAGGCCGCTACCTGATTCAGAGTCTGGAGACATGCTCAGCCCCATCCTTTGGGCCCACTGACGTTCAAGACCCTTCCGACACTGTCCGAATGAACGATAATCGCAGTGCGATTGGCTATGCCAAAAAACTGCAACACCAACTCAGTCTCCTGTGCTCCCTCGGATTGTGGTGTCTTTATAGCGGCTGAGAATTCTTCTCGCGAGACAAGTTTCCATTCACCGGACCGTCGAACCCTGTAGAGGGTGTAGTGCCGACCTGACATGAACTGCTCTATCTCTAGCACACTCATGCCAATCTGAATTTTGTCATGGACAAAATCGGCACGTCGGCTGGGTTCCTGGACCTGCCAACCAAAGACTGACACCAAGCCAATAGCCAGTAGAACGGCGAGGAGGCAGCCCTTCGTCTTGCGAGTGATCATGTCGATTCCCCTATTAGAAATCCCTGGAGCGAGGCCTCAGGCGCTGTGCGGACCGGCTGGATGATTCTAAATCCAGCGGCGAACCGAATGGAGGTAGGCCTCGTATTCCGCGCCGAAACGCTCGAGGAGGTAGCTTTCTTCACGTGCAATGACGGAATAGCGGATGACAAGGAGAACTGGCAGAAGAGATAGCAGGGGCCACAGTGCGTTGGCTGAAAGGGAGATCCCTGCGTGCGCTAATGAAAGACTGAGGTACAGGGGATTTCGGCTGAGTCGAAAAACCCCATGTGTTACGAGCGAGGAGACAGGGCGGTCGAGCCTGATGGGAGTGTGTACACCCTGGAGCGCGAGAAAGGCGCAGAGGGCTAGCGATGCAGCGAGGATGAAGGACCCCTCGAGGTTCCGAGTTCCCCCTTTGTAAAACGCGTGACCAGCGCATGAGCTTTTTCTGACTCGGAAGAGTTGAAAATCCAAACGGTGGGGAGAACGCCTGGAGCCGAAGACCCGACACCGAGCATCGAGGAGAGATCCTTACCGCGAATTCCAGCGTCAACACCTTCCGCCTGAAGAAGATTGCAAACCAGGTGTGCCTCGGCAAGATGCTGGGCTTGAAATACCTGCAACATCGTTACCTCCAAGAGGCGGCCTTGCCAGTGAAGCTAATCGGGCGGTGACTTAACCGGGCCAAAGGACCGTCGGCCCCTACTTGACCTCGAAAGGTATTTTCGCCTTCTTAAGTTGAGCATTCATGAATTCTTTCCACTGATTCTTGGGAGTCCATACTTTTAGAACGGCATCGTAGGCCTGCTCAGGGTTCTCCCGGGCCACAATCACACGGTACAGAAATGTCATGGCCGAGGCCCTCCTATTCGCCTGGCAGTGAACCAGTACCTTTCGGCCTTGGAAGCGCTCCATCGCTTCGGTAAAGGAATGGAAGTTGGCTTCGGTCGGATTATTCCACTGAATCGGAATATTGACGAAGTCCATGCCCTGATTTCGAACGAGATCGGGTTCGTTGGCGACCGCGTCGGGGACGGTCGGTGGTGCAAGATAAATCACTGCCTGGAAACCAAGCCTGGAAAGACCTGAAAGTGATTCTGCGGTTGGTTGGCCGGCGGTCACCAGTCCCTTGGAAATGAGAACCACATGCGAGGCTTGGAGACCCCGGTTGCCTTGACCAAAGGCCGAAATGGAAAGCGCCAGGAGCATTAAAGGAAACAGATATTTAGAGTGGCGCACTGCATCACCTCATGAATGAAATCGACCGGACCTGCCTCCAACAAAGCGATGACCGGAGAAGAAAAGCTGGAAGCCGAAAGAGAACGGACGGCAGTGCGGGGGGGCTGATAATAGCGAAGGCCTAAGGGCGCCCGAAGTTGCGTACCTCTATTTGTAAAGACAGAGGTAGGCGGTATCAAGGGTCACCTTGAGCTGGAATTTTTCAAAGGCCTCAACCGTGAAGGACGATCCAGCGGGGTAGGATACCCAATTGCCATTGCTTGGAAGTTTGACCAGAAGCGATCCTGAAATGACATTCATGATCTCCAGCGTGGTTGTACCGAATTCGTACTCGCCAGGTGCCATAACTCCGATTGTGGCGGGTCCTTCAGCGGCTTGGAAGGCGATGGAGGTCACTTGGCCATCGAAGTATTGGTTTGTCTTGAACATGGAGATCCTCAAAAAATGGGTCGTATCAACTAGGAGAATCCGGCGAGCGTCAGGAGCAGGGTGCCTAATCGAACAAGCCAACCAACTCAGGCTGCACCTAGCAGATGAGCGGATGGTTAGTTGTTACTTCGAGGCGTTGACAATGGTTGCCTGAGGTCCGAGTTGAGCGAAGGGTTCCGCCATAACCATGCGCTGAGGTGATGAATCTCGGCCTTTGCTGCGAGTGCTAGGACTGTTCCACTTGTGAAGAAGAGGCCCATCAGTAAGTTAAATTCAATGGCCATCTTAAACGAGGGGGCGGGTATCTCTTTTACTTGCCGGTGATAGAGAACAGCTAGGACCACTCCTTGGATCACCATTGACGCGAACCCGATTGGGATGATGGGATTTGCGCGGTTGTACACCCCGAACGTCTCGTACACCTGTTTGAAGAATACAAGGTGCCATGTGAAGCCGTGGACAAAGGTAATTAGCGAGTAGCCTGATGAAGCAAGAATGACCTTCTTCAGCATCGAATCCTCCCAGGAATCGGCACTCGCATCATGACTTAGTTTGAGTAGAACTGCGACAGGGTCGGTGACACTGCCTAACGAATGAAGTTAACCGGCCCCGCCTGCACCGATGCGATGAACGGAACCGAGGAAACGGGAAGCGGAAAGAGAGCGGAAGACAGTGTAGGCGTGGTCCGAGTTGAGATAAGGGCTAGGCGTTATTCGCCCCCTTCTTGCGGGGGCGCTGTTTAGCTGACACAGACTTGATGATGGTCCGAGGACTACCTGTTGTTGGGAGTGGTGTTTTCCCAATGCTTTCGGCCGAGTGGACCAACTGAACCACACCTGGAGCGCGAAGGCGCTCCGCGCTCGGGAGACGGATGAATCGATTCTGCTTGCCTTCGCCCTGAAGGAGGCCCCCGGGGTCCGGCACACTTGCCCCTCGGTAGAAAGAAAGCACTACGCCATTCGAAGACGCAGCGATGGAAACGATGCAGTCGGAAGGTCTTTCTGTGGAGCAGTACCCGATGACAAAGAAATTATAATTGTCGTAAACAATTTCGACCGCAGTTGGCAGAAGGCGACGCAACTCCGCACGGCATTCACGAATGACCATGGCAATACCTGGCTCGAACCTGTCCATGAAGGAGCCCAGCTCGACCTCAACGAAAGCAGGGTCACTAACGTGCTTACTCGCAACTGGCGGCTTGGGTTTGATGGTTCGTTTCTCTGTAGCCATTGGCTGATGCCTAACGAAGGAAGCTAACGGGCCCCGCCTCCACTTAGGCGATGAACGAAGCAGAGGAAGCGGAACAAAGAGAAAAAACGGAAGACAGAGTGGGCGTGGTCCGAGTTGAGCGGGGGGTTAGGTTGCCGTTCCTTAAGACCTAGCAATTAAAAGCGGATACCAGCGTAGATTCCGACCTGGACGTTCGCAGAATCGTCCTTATGAACCAACGGGGCAGCCACTTCAAAATTAACGAAAGGTTTCACGACGGGGGAGGGCGCGGCATATCCAACATTCAATCGAGCCCAAGGTCGGACGTACGAATTCGAAGTGGGATTCAGGGGGAAGCCCTGACTCGTGATGGTTGTTCTTTCGGAACGAACATCCAATCCGGCGCCAATGGCCAAGGTGGTGTTGAAATTGAACATGCCGCCGACCCCAAAATACTCACTGCCTAACTTGTTGGGGTAGTTGAAGGCCCCATTGGGTTTGAGGTCAGTATCTAACTTGGGTTGATAGGCAACAGTGACCTGGAAAAGTGCAGGGCCCATGTCAACGAGCGCATAGCCAAGCCGTGCAGCGGCCACTATTTTAGAGCTGTAATCGTTATTTATATCTGGAACTGGGTAAAAATTTCGGTATGTGCTTCCAGAGTAACTCTGGCTTGAAACATTGAGACCAATTTCAAAATTCTGCGCTGCCAGTGGGAAGGCTAGAAACAGGAATAACAATTTCAATTTCATGGGTTGTTCCTAATCGTGTTGGGTCGCTCCCAAAGGGTTATGTTTCTGCTGGGGAAGTGGCATTGGATGTGCAGCCTAACTTGGTAGCGGACGCTTGGAGCGGAGAGGCGTGAGTCCGCCTAGCGCGGGAAACGGAATTCCATGGGGGAGTCTGAGCGGGTTCCAATCGGAGAGGAAGAGACATCCCTGGGCGCGGGTTGGCGAAAAAAACGAAAAATTCAGGCATCCCGCCGATTCTGCTGTCGATCCGGTCCCGAGATCAGGGAGATAGGCGACCTGAGACGATGGGGGCAGAGCCCAGGGTCGAGGCGAATCGGCAGACGGGCGGCGGACGCGGGGTCCCGAGCCCACCGGACGGGCTGTGAAGGGAGTAACCTCCTCCCATGCGCGTATCGGATAAGGCGTTCCGCAGGCTGGTGGACGAGGCGCTGGCGCTGGTTCCGGAGGAGTTCCGGCCCTACCTGGACGGTGTGCCCGTGCTTGTGGAGGACTGGCCCCCGGAAACCCTGCTGGAGGACCTGGGCCTGCCCGTGGACGAGACCCTCTACGGCCTCTACTCGGGCCCTGCCCTGACGGAAGGGGTGCAGGTGTCAGGCGACCTTCCGCCTCGCATCACGATCTACCGGGGACCGCTGCTGGAGGACTGCGAGAGCGAGGCGGACCTGCGCCGGGAGATCGCCACCACGGTCCTTCACGAGGTGGCCCACCACTTCGGTATCGGCGAGGCGCGGCTGGAGGAACTGGGCTGGAACTGAAGTCGGTAGGCCGCTACAACGCCTTCAGGAGGGCCTCGCGCTTCGCCTGGTACTCCGCCTCGCTGATGAGGTTCTCGTCGCGGAGGCGCTTGAGGGTCCGAAGGCGCTGGGCCTTGGCCTCGTAGGCGGCATCCTCGGCGGGGGCTGCCTTGGGTGCGGCCGAAGGTGAAGCCGTCGTCGCGGGAACTGGGGTGACCGCTACAGGGGCGACCGGGGGTGCGGGTATGGGGCGCGGAGCCAGGGGCGTGGCAGGCGCGGGAGCCATTAGGGACGGGGCCGGGAGGGCCAGCGGGAGGGCGAGCCAGTCGGGGCGGAGGCGCCTGGCCCGGGGGGCCTGGAGGCTGGCCTTGGAAGCGGCCTGGCGGGAGCCGTAGGTGAAGGTGGGCTCGAGGTTGTCCATCTGGTAGCTGTCCAGGAAGTTCAGCCGGGCGTCCTGGACGATCAGGTTCAGGGCGCCGTCCCGCACGAACAGCCGGGCCGTGAGGCCCGTGGCCCGCTCTAGGAATCCATGACCGTGCCGGCTGGTGCTGAGCAGGGCCACGTCCTCGCCGGGCTGGGCCAGGGAGAGCGCCTCGCTCAGGGCCTTCGAGAGTTCCAGCAGTTCCTTCCTTCCGAAGAGGGGGATATCCTCGCCATCATCCTTGGCCAGGACGGGCCCGAGGGTGGCCTGGAGGACTTCCGGGCTGATCGCCACGGGCTGGGCGTTGGGGGAGGCTCCCGGCTCGGCCGGGACCAGCTTCACCCAGGTGAAGCTGCCGAGCTTCCAGAGGGCCTGGTCGGGGCTGGCGGGGCTCCCCGCGAGCGGGGCCAGCAGCAGCAGCGGCATCATCCAGAGCATCCATCCTCGGTGTCGCATCTGTTTTTCTCCCGGGTGCCTGCCCAAAGCATAGCGGAAGGGCCGGCAGGTATTTCCGGGCCTGGCAGGAGCCCGGTTTCGCTATGCTGGTCGGTCTGGTCCGGCGGCCCGGGTGGGGTTTTCCCAATGTTCAAGCGGTTCTGGATGACACTGAAGGGCAGCTTTGCCGGTTCCGTGCTGGCGGCCAATGCGGTGACCATCTTCTCGGGCATGATTCCGGTGGCCCTGCTGAAGCTGGTGCTGCCTTCCGGGGCGGCCCGCCGGGGCGCGGACCGGGTGCTCAACGCCCTGGCCGAGGCCTGGATCGCCGTGAACGGCGCCTGGATGGCCCTGGTCCAGCGCATCCACTGGGACGTGACGGGTTTGGAGGGCCTGCGCCGCGGGGGGTGGTACCTGGTGAGCAGCAACCACCAGAGCTGGGTGGACATCCTGGTGCTCCAGAAGGTCTTCCATCGCCGGGTGCCCTTCCTCAAGTTCTTCCTCAAGCGCCAGCTGCTCTACGTCCCGGTCATGGGCCTGGCCTGGTGGGCCCTGGACTTCCCATTCATGAAGCGCCGGAGTGGCAGCCGTTCCGCGGACCTGGCCACGGCCCGCCGGGCCTGCGAGAAGTTCCGCCAGATCCCCACCTCGGTGATGAACTTCCTGGAGGGCACACGCTTCAGCCGGGACAAGCACCAGCGGCAGGGGTCGCCCTACCGGCACCTGCTGAAGCCCAAAGTCGGCGGCCTGGCCACGGCACTCAGCGCCATGGGCGAGCGCTTCGACGCGCTGCTGGATGTCACCATCGTCTACCCCGGGGGCGTGCCCAGCTTCTGGGACCTGCTGTCGGGCCGGATGAAGCGCGTGGTGGTGCGGGTGCGCGAGCGGGAGATCCCCAAGGACCTGATGGCCGGCGACTACGAGGGTGACCCCGCCTTCCGCGCCCGTCTGCAGGCCTACGTCCATGCCATGTGGGCCGAGAAGGACCGCGGAATCGGGGAGATCCTGCTCCAGGACCCCGGTTAAGACCTGAGCGAGACCGCGGCTGGTCGGCTAAACCAGCATCAGGGTTCCCAGGAGGGACCCCAGCATGGGTGGCCGACCAGGCCTGCGCTCCTCGTAGAGGCCCGCCAGGCCGGCATCGGGGTGGAACTGGGCCGCGGGTGGAAGGGCCAGGTCGCGGAAGCTGACCAGGGCGCAGAGGTTGGAGGCCAGGGCCGCCTCGTCGCCCGCCTTGGTCTGGGCGCTGCCGAAGGGGCGGGAGGCGGCCCGGTGGTGGTGCAGGTGCTTGCGCATGCGATGAAAGAGACCCGCGAATTCATCGAGGGGGAGGGGGGCCCCCAGGCGTTCCCGACGGTCGAGGACGGCGAAGATGTGGAGCAGCACCTGGACCGGGACCTGGGTGGGGGCGTTCTCGTCCCGGAAACAGGCGTGGATGGCCGCAAAGGCGTCGATGGGGCCCTGGATCCGGGCCTTTACAAAGCCCGCCGCATGGGCCAGGTGGGTGCCGAAGATCAGGGTGGTGCCCCGGTCGCCCAGGTCGTAGGGGGCGCTCTTGGCGGCCTCCATCACGGTCTCAAGGGCCTGGCGTACGAAGCGGTCCATCAGGATGCCCGGCGCGAAGTTCCGGACCCGGGCCGCATGGGCGAGGACCAGGGCCAGGCGGAAGAACTGGCCGTCCCTGATGCGGACGTTCTCCAGCACCTCCGATTGGACGCGGTGGACAGCTTCGAGCAGGCGGATCCGCTGCGCTGCCTGCTCCTCGTCCCCGGAACGTCCGCCGTCCGCCAGGAAGAGATCGGCGGCATAGGGCAGGCGCCAGCCCGAGGCGGCCACGGTGCTGGGCAGCAGGGCGCGCAGGCTGGTGGTCGCCGCATGCAGGCGGTCACGGTTGCACCAGAGGTAGGCCCGTTTGGGGTCCTCTCGGGAGGCCCGCAGGAGCCGCACGAGGAACCCGATCTTGGCTCGGAGGGGCTGCAGGTCCGCAAAGGCGGGGGTCCGGTCGAAGGCCTCCAGCAGGCCTTCATACTCGCTCACGAGGGCGGAGGGCCGATCACCGAGGTCCATGCGATCCAGGAGCAGGGTAAGGAGCCCGGAGGGATCCTCCTTGAAATGGGGGAAGCTCCCGCCCCGCTGGCCGGGGCCGAAGGCCGTCTGCAGGGCGGTCTCGAGCAATTCCATCACGGGGGCCTCAGGCAGGGCGGCCTCGCCGGCGGCAGTGAGCCGGAAGTAGCCCTCACCTTCCACCTGGGTGCCCGGCGGGACCTGCTTTTGGACCTGATCGATCTCCCGGTCCGTGTTGGCCAGGCGGTCCAGGCACTCCCGCCCCTCGACCTGGAGGTATTCCTGGATGCGGTCCAGCTGGGGCAGCACGTCCTCGGAACCCTTCACGCCCCGGACCTGGATCTTCAGGAACTCCAGGAGACGGACGAGTTCGACGGCATCCGGGTCGTCCGGCCCCGGACCCGCCGAGGCACTCCGGGGAAGCAGGCCCGCCAACCGGGACTTCGGCACCAGCCGGCGCTGCAGGCGGTCCGCGCAGCCCTTGGCCTCGACGATCTGGCGATGGGTCTCTTGGAGGGCTTCGTAGCGGACCTCCAGGCTGGCCTGCTGGGGGCGCACGTCCTTCCGAATGAGGCCCCGGGTGATCAGGTCATCCAGGCCGGCCCGGCCGATGGCCTCCAGACGCACCGATTCGGAGGCCGCCAGGAGCTTGAGGTGGTCGAGCCAGGTCGGGAGGTTGTCCATGGGGGAAGGGCTGGCTCCGGCGGGCGCAGGGGGCGCTGGGTTTTCATCGGCCGGGGGCGGAAGAATCCCAAGAATGGGGAAAATGGCCGCCGACGCTGCTCTTTCCTGACGCAGGAGGGGGCGCCTGAATCAGCGCCCTCCCTGCGCGGAGACTCCGTCCTGGAATTACCCGTTCACCTTGACGAACTGCTCCATGAAGTCCACCAGGGTCTTCACGTGGTCCACGGTGACGGCGTTGTAGGCGCTGACGCGGATGCCGCCGATATCGCGGTAGCCCTTGAGGCCCACCATGCCGGCCTTCTTGGCCTCCTTGACGAACTGGTCGTCCAGCTCGGGGGTGGGCAGGAAGAAGTCCACGTTCATGAGGCTGCGGTGGGCCTTCTCGGTGACGAAGCCC
>CAIMBM010000060.1 GCA_903839205.1 uncultured Holophagaceae bacterium
CCGGCAACCTCTATGTGGCCGATGTCTACAACAACGCCATTCGCATGATCAGCCCCGCGGGCGTGCTGAGCACCATCGCCGGTACCGCAGGCCTCAGCACCGCGGGTTCCCTGGACGGCACCGGCGCGGCGGCCTCCTTCAATCAGCCCAACGGACTGGCCATCGACGGGTCCGGCAACCTCTATGTGGTCGACACGAACAATTCCACCATCCGCGTGGTGGCCTGGGACAGCACCAATAAGGTCTGGAATGTCTCGACCATCGCGGGGAAGGCGGGCGTGACCGGAGCCACCGATGGGGCCCTGGGTACCTCCACCTTCAAGTTCCCCTACGGCATCACCTTCAACGCCAAGGATGGCTGCCTGTATGTCACGGACAGCGGCAACGGCAAGATCCGCAAGCTCGTGAACACCGCCGGGGCCTGGACTGTCAGCACCCTCGCCCCCACCGTCGTCACCCTGTCCACCCCCATGGGCATCGCCGCTGACGCCGCCGGGAACCTCTACTTCTCGGACCGCGGCAAGTACTACGTGGGCATGCTGACGGCCCCCACCTGGGTGGGCACCGTCATTGGCGGCCTGAGCGGAACCTACGGCTACGCCAACGGCGCCGTGGGCGCCACCAAGACCACCTCCAGCCTGTTCAACTATCCCCAGGGCGTGTCCGTTGACGGCAGCGGTGCCGTCTGGGTCGCGGACCTGGGCAACAACACCATCGGGAAGATCGCAAACGTCGGCGGCGTGTGGACCACCACCACCGTGGTCGGCCAATGCGCCCTCACCAACTCGCCGCCCCTCCAGCCCGTTCCCGCGGGAACCTCTGTTGGGCCCTTCCCGGCGACCTTGTTCATGCCCCAGTCCGTCCTCGTGAGCCCCTCGGGCCACGACCTCTTCATCACCACCAACGGGGGCGTGGCCCAGGCCACGTCCATCGACGGCCAGTAGCTGATCCCGTTCCAGGGACCGGGGCCTTCGGGCCTCCGGTCCCTGGCGTTTTCTGGAGATCCCCCATGCTTCAAGTGCTTGCCCTGGCCCTGCAGATCGCGGCGCCCCAGGCCACCACCTCCCAGCCCGCGCCACAGGCTCCTGCCAAGACCCAAGCCCCGGCCCCGGTTGCCACCGGTGACCAGCCCGTCAGCCTTTCCGATTTCCCGACCCGCAAGAAGCCCTTCACCCTCACCGGCAAGATGACCGTCACCACGGCCTCGCCCACGGGTTTCACTGGGTCCATGGCCAACGAAGGCCTGGCCGAAGGGAGCGCGGGTAGAAGTGGCAAGCGCGGTGGTTCCGGGTCCGGGAGCCCCTCCATGCGCTCCTCCTGCTCCTACGCGATCCAGGTCCCCCCCGGGGCCAAGCTCAAGGTGACCCTCAACTGCCGGCACCTGCGCAGCTTCCGTGTTCGCTTCATCAACAACACCTATGGGCGGACCGAGGACCCCGGGCTCTTTGTCAACAAGCTGCAGCATCGGGACGATGTCGCCTTCTACGAAAACAAATCCAACGAAGTCCGCACCATTCACTGTGTGCTGCTGGGGGTCGAACCCATGGAGGATGAGCCCTATTCCCTGGTGTTCACCGACTATTGATCAGGTACGATTGTGTCCCACCCCGGAGGTTCCATGCTTCGTGCGACCCTGCTCTCTCTCGCGGTGCTGGCGGCTCCTGCCGCCGAACAGGCCAAGCCCGCCACCAACACCAAGGATCCCGTCTGCCGGATGCCCGTCACGGCGAAATCCATGACGGTGGCGGTGCGGGGCCGGGAGTACCGCGTCTGCGGCAAGGACTGCGCGGAGGCGCTCCAGAAGAACCCGGACAAGTACCTGGAGAAGGACGGCAGCGTGAAAGCCGAGAAGAAGTAGCAGGCAGTTCCCTGCTTTGTGCCACAGAAAATCGTGGTGGCTCTCGCCCCACGATTTTCTGCGGGGCAGACCTTCAGGCGACGCCCCTCAGCACGTCCAGCCAGGCCTTCAGCACGAAGGCCGTGGCGCCCCACAGGGGAACCGTCCAGTCCTCCATCACCAGCTGCAGGCGGGGAGCCTCGAAGGCGTGCCCTTGGTGCTCCAGGTGCTCGACGGTCCAGGGCACGTCCAGCAGGGGGGCCAGGGGCAGCATGAGCACCCGTTCCAGCTCCCGGTCCGTGGTGAACCTGGGCTGAGGCGCCTCCCAGCGGAAGAAGACTGGCGTGAAGCGGATCCGGGTCTTGGCCACGCCGTCCGGGAAGCAGCCCAGCTCCCAGAGGCCCTCCCCGAGGCCGATCTCCTCGGCCACTTCCCGCCGGGCGGTGGCGGGCAGGTCCCGGTCCTGGGCTTCCACCATGCCGCCGGGGAAGGCGATCTCGCCCGGATGGCTGGGGGCGCCGAAGCCCCGCTGGACCAGCACCAGTTTGCGGGCGCCGGAGGCGTCGCCCCAAAGGATCACGCCCACGGCGGCGCGGCGGGGTTCCTCCGGGATGCGGGGGCTGAGCTTGTGGGGATTCGGCCCGAGCTGGGGCAGGCGCAGGCTTTCCGCGATGCGCGGCCAGGGCACCAGGGGGGCCTCGTCGGGGGGCCGCCAGGCCGTCATGGCGCACTTCCTGGGGCGGCCTTTCGGACCGTGGCTATCCGCTCCATCGGACATGCGCTCCGCCTGGATCGCATTCCTGCTCGCAAGCTCGCAGGGATGGAGCCTCCCTGTTCCGACCTCATTTGATCTTCCCGAACACGGATCCCTTCACCCGCTCGGTGGTGTAGACGCCCCGGATGCGGCGCAGCCCGGCCATCAGCTCCACGAGGTGGGCCCGGTCCCGCACCCGGAGGGCGATGTGGAAGAGGCCCGCCCCCTCCTCCGTGGCGGACCCGTGGAACCGCTGGACGTTGATGCCCAGGCGCTGGATGCCCTCGGAGATGGCGGCCACCATGCCCGGGCGGTCCTCGGTGGTGAGGGTGATCTCCGTGTCGTAGAGCTCGGTGCCGTGCTTGCCCCAGGCCACGTTCACGCGGCGTTCGGGGTGCAGGGTGCCCGTGTTGAGCTGGGAGCAGTCCGCCTTGTGGATGGCGGTGCCGCGGGAGCGGGTGATGTAGCCCACCACCTCGTCGCCCCAGATGGGCTTGCAGCAGGCCGCCAGGGCATAGAGGATGCCGGTGGTGTCGCCCACCACCACGGAGTCCATGAGGTTGGAGGTGTTCTCCGTGGGCTTGGCGCGCTCGGGCTCGGGGATCAGCGGCTCGATGAGCTTGTGGACCGTGAGGCGGCCGAAGCCCAGGGCCGCGTGGGCCGCCTCCCAGTTGGTGAGCTTCAGCTCCACCATCCGCGCCTCCAGCTTGGCCTGGGCCTCGGCATCGTCCAGGCGGACGCCCATGGCCCGGGCCTCCCGCTCGAGGCGCTCCCGGCCCAGGGTGATGGCGTGGGCGCGCTCCTCCTCGCGGATGAACGCCTGGATGCGGCTCTTGGCGCCCGCGGACTTCACGAAGCTGAGCCAGTCTCGGCTGGGCTTGTGGTCGGGGCGGGTGAGGATCTCCACCCGGTCGCCGTTCTGGAGCGTGTGCTTGAGCGGCACGATGCGCCCGTTCACCTTGGCCCCCACGCAGCGGTGGCCCACCTGGGTGTGGATGGCGTAGGCGAAGTCCACGGGCGTGCTGTTCTCCACCAGGCTGCGCAGGTCGCCCTTGGGCGTGAAGACCTGGATGCGGTTGAAGGTCAGCTCGCCGCGGAGGTTGGCCACCAGGTCCCGGCTGTCCTGGGCATCCTGGTGCAGCTCGACCATCCGGCGGAGGAAGGCCACCTGGTTGATCTCGGAGCGGTTGGCGATGCGGCCATCCTTGTAAGTCCAGTGGCTGGCGATGCCCGCCTCGGCGTGGATGTGCATCTCCTCAGTGCGGATCTGCACTTCGAACAGATCACCTGATCCCATCAGCACCGTGGTGTGGATGCTCTGGTAGCCGTTCTCCTTGGGCAGGCTGATGTAGTCCTTGAACTTGCCCGGCACGGGCTTGAACAGGCCGTGCACGAGCCCCAGGGCCGTGTAGCAGCTGGCCCGGTCGGGGCAGATGATGCGGTAGGCCAGCCAGTCGTGGATGTCCTCGAAGTCCTTGGCCTGGGTTCCCATCTTCTTCCAGATGCCGTAGAGGTGCTTGATGCGCCCGTAGATGTGGGCCTCGATGCCCTGCTGGAGGAGGATGGCCTGCAGGGCCCCGTGGACCTCCTGGATGGTGGCGGACAGCTTGGCCCGCTTGGCCTCCACGGCCTTGTACAGCTCAGCGTACTGCTCCGGCTCCAACTGGCGGAAGGCCAGGTCCTCCAGCTCCAGGCGCACGATGCCCATGCCCAGGCGGTTGGCCAGGGGGGCGTAGAGCTCCAGCGTCTCCCGGGAGATGCGGCGGCGCTTCTCCTCCTCCATCACGCCCAGGGTCTTCATGTTGTGCAGGCGGTCCGCCAGCTTGACCAGCAGCACGCGCACGTCCTTGCCCATGGCCACCAGCAGCTTGCGGACATTCTCGGCGTTGAGGAGGTGCCGGTCCGTGAAGGCCAGCTTGCTCATCTTGGTGAGGCCGTCCACGATCTCGGCGATCTCATCCCCGAACTGGGCCTTCACCTGGGCCTGGGTCATCAGGGTGTCTTCCACCACGTCGTGGAGCATGCCGCAGGCCACGCTCACGGCGTCCAGCCGCCACTCCGCCAGGCTCTGGGCCACGGCCAGGGGGTGGAAGAAATAGGGCTCGCCGCTCTTGCGGAGCTGGGTGGCGTGCATGTCCCGGCCCACGTTGAAAGCCCGGACTAGCAGGGCCACGTCGCCGTTGGGGTGGTGCTCCTGGAAGGCCGCCTTCACCCGGTCGAAGGCCCCTTCCAGGGTGAGACAGGCCTCGTCCCCACAGGCGGTCCCTTCCCCCTCGCGGAGGACCAGTTCCGGGGCTTTCCCAGACACAGCCATGTGTGAGTGTCGCGCAGGCCGGGCTTCGATACCAGACGGAAGTGCGGGAAACAGGGGGGAAGGGATCTAAGTCCAACCGCAGATGACGCAGATGGCGCAGATAGAGGGATCAGGACGAGTGCTTCGGGCAGATATGGCCAGGCTTTTCATCTGCGAAAAATTTGCGCCATCTGCGGTTCCATGCATTTTCCGCTTTTCCCCTGGTTCATTCACACTGAAGGCATGCCGCGCCGCTCCGTTCCCGTTGATGGTCCCAGCTTCAAGGGGTGGACCCGCCCGGGACCCGTACCGCCGGGCGGGGTGGAACTCGAACCGGGCGAGACGCTGGACGGCCTCGGCGGGCACTGGCGCATCTTCCAGCTGGCAAAGGGCAACCGCTTCAGCACCGATGACCTGGTGACCGCCTGGTACGGCACCACCTGGTGCCCCCGGGCCGGTCGCATCGCGGACCTCGGCTCGGGCATCGGCAGCGTGGCCCTGCTCGCCGCCTGGCGCTGTCCTGGGGCCGTGGTGCACACCGTGGAGGCCCAGGAGCAGAGCCTCCGGCTGGCCCGGAAGAGCATCCGCTACAACGGCCAGGAGGACCGCGTCTTCCCTCGCCTGGGGGACCTCCGGGATCCGGACCTCTTCGCCGGGGAGGCCCCCTTCGACCTGGTGACGGCCACCCCTCCCTACTGGCCCGAGGGGGATCGCCTGCCTGCGGCCCATGCCCAGTCCGTGCCCGCCCGGCTGGAGATGCGGGGCAGCCTCGCCGACTACGCCCGGGCCGCGGCCAGGCTGCTGGCGCCCGGGGGCCTCTTCGCCTGCGTCTTCCCCAACGACCAGCGGGATCGGGCCCTGGCGGCCCTCCGGGAGGCGGAACTGCTTTGCCTCCACCGCCGCGAGTTCGTCTTCAAGGACGGCGAACCCTACGGCCTGGATGTCTTTGCCGCCGCCCGCCGCGTGGATCTGCCGGAGGATTTCGAGACCCGTGCCCAGTGCCCCGAGGTCGAGGCCCCCATCCTCATCCGTCGGGCCGATGGCTCCGTGGACCCGGCCATCGCCCGGGTCCGGTTGGCCCTGGGCTTCCCCCCTGGCCTTTGACGCGCAAAATTAGGGAAGATTTGCCTCCCGCCCGATGAGTCCCCCGAGGGCTGATCCATGGACCGAGGCAGTTTCCTGGGGGTGTTGCTGGGGTTCACGCTGTTGGCGGTGGCCATCGGCCTGGGGCCGAACCCCCGGATCTTTCTCCACCCCGCAGGCCTGATCGTGGTGGTGGGAGGCGTGACTGCCGCCACGCTGCTGCGCTTTCCCCTGGAGCATGTGAGCTATGCCTTTTCCATCGCGAACCGGGCCTTCTTCACCCGTGCGCCGGAGACCCAGGCCCTGGTCAACCAGATCGTGGGCCTCTCCCAGCGGGCCCGGCGCGAAGGCCTGCTGAACATGGAAAAGGCCATGGATGTGGAGGGCTTCCTGGCCAAGGGGCTGCGGATGGTGGTGGACCACTCGGAGCGGGCCCACATCCAGGCGGTGCTGGCCCAGGAACTGCGGGCCACCCAGGACCGGCACCACCAGGGTCAGGAGATCTTCCGCTTCATCGCCCTGAGCGCCCCCTCCTTCGGCATGGTGGGCACCCTCATCGGCATGGTGCAGCTCTTCGCCAGCATCAAGGACCCTTCCAACATCGGCGGGGCCATGGCCCTGTCCCTCCTGTCCACGCTCTACGGCGCGGTCATCGCCTACCTGCTGGCCATCCCCATCGCAGGGAAGCTGGAACTGCGCAGCCGGGAAGAGCTGCAGCTCAAGGGCATCATGCTGGAGGGGGTCCTGGGCATCCAGGCCGAGATGCACCCCTCGGCCCTGGAGGCCCAGCTGAACGCCTTCCTGGCCCCGAAGGAGGGAAACCAGGACCGGAGGGCAGTCCCCCGTGGCTAGGCCTGTCAGATCGAAACCGGCAGGGACCGGCGGGGCCCGCCCATGAGCGCCCTCTCGCCCCTTCGGTTCGCCCGCCGCAAGGCGGATCTGGAATCCCTCTGGCTCGTGACCTTCGCGGACCTGATGGTGCAGCTCATGGCCTTCTTCGCGCTGCTCTACTCCTTTTCCGTATCCGACCAG
This sequence comes from uncultured Holophagaceae bacterium, assembly GCA_903839205.1. GTDB lineage: Bacteria > Acidobacteriota > Holophagae > Holophagales > Holophagaceae > Geothrix. The sequence goes on from CAIMBM010000060.1 coordinate 7,000, forward strand.
ACCAAGCTGCAGCAGGCCCTGAATTCCATCCAGAGGGCCCTGGGTGTCCAGGCCCAGGTCAGTTCGGGCGACGGCATCCTGCCGGGCTCCCGAGGACTGGATCCGGCCAAGGCGGAGGACCTGGAGAAACTGCTCAGCACCGCCCAGGCCAGCGACGGGAGGGATGCGGGCACCCGGCTGCGCATCGTGAGTTTCAGGGGCGCGCTGATCTTCGATGAGGACAGTGCCACCCTGACCGCGGGCAGCGACGTCATCCTGACGCGCCTGTCGGAACTGGCCCTCCGCTACAAGGGCTTCACCCTCGTGTGCGAAGGCCACGCCGCCCCCGGCGAGCGGAGCCGGGGGGGCGATGCCCTCGACCTGAGCGCCCAGCGGGCCATGGCCGCCCAGCGCTTCCTGACGGGGGTCGGAGTGTTGCCCACCCAGGTGGCCTCGGAAGCCCTGGGCGACAGCCAGATCGTGGATGATGGCCGGACTCCCGAGGGCCGGGCCCTCCAGCGCTGCGTCTCCTTCCGGTTCCAGCGCGTGGCCGAGCGGTAGCGGGCCCCAGGCTAGTGCACCTCGCCTGAAATACCTGGATCAACGGAGTGATGGCGAGGTGCACTTCCATCGGGGCAAAGCCCCTCTGGCGCCCCATCGCGCAGGCGCGCTGGAGCTATCACCCCGCTGGAGGCACTGCCGTGCCCCCAGACCCCCGCCACGTGGTGCCCCTAGATGTCCAGATGATCCAGCTATTACGCGCGGGCACCACTAGCTGTCCAGACAATTGCATCCCCAAGCCGGGTGTCCGGCCCCGTTCAGGTAGAATCAGGGGAAGGAGCGGCCATGCGATCGGACACCGTAAAGAAGGGCATCGAGCGCGCCGGGCACCGCAGCCTGCTCCGGGCCACGGGCCTGAAGGACGAGGACTTCCAGAAGCCCTTCATCGGCATCGTCAACTCCTATACGGACATCGTGCCCGGCCACACCCACCTGCACGATTTCGCCGCGGTGGTGAAGGCGGCCGTGCGCGAGGCAGGGGGCGTGCCCTTTGAGTTCAACACGATCGCCGTGGACGATGGCATCGCCATGGGCCACTTGGGCATGCGCTACTCCCTGCCCAGCCGGGAACTCATCGCCGACTGCCTGGAAACCATGGCCATGGCCCACTGCTTCGACGCGCTGATCTGCATCTCCAACTGCGACAAGATCACACCGGGCATGATCATGGGCGCTGTGCGCGTGAACGTGCCGACGATCTTCGTCACCGGGGGTCCCATGCTGGCCGGGACCCAGCCGGACGGCAGCCGCAGCGACCTCATCACCGTCTTCGAGGGCGTGGGCAAGGTGCAGAGCGGCGAGATGACCGAGGCGCAGCTCGACGCCCTCGAGGCCGCCGCCTGTCCCACCTGCGGCTCCTGCTCGGGCATGTTCACGGCCAATTCCATGAACTGCCTGCTGGAGGCCATCGGCCTGGCCCTGCCGGGCAACGGCACCATCCCCGCCGTGGATCCCCGCCGCCAGGAACTGGCCAAGGACGCCGCCCACCAGATTTTCGAGTTGCTGGAGCGCGACATCAAGCCCCGGGACCTCGTCACCCGGGCTTCCCTCGACAATGCGTACGCCCTGGACATGGCCATGGGCGGCTCTACCAATACGGTGCTGCACGGCTTCGCCATCGCCCACGAGGCTGGCGTGGACTACCCCCTGGAGCGCCTCAACGAGATCTCCGCGGTCACTCCCTGCGTCTGCAAGGTGTCGCCCTCGGTGCCCGATGTGCACATGCAGGACGTGGACCGGGCCGGCGGGATCTCGGCCATCCTGAAGGAGATCGCCCGCAAGCCGGGCCTCGTGAACCTGGACTGCCTGACGGTGACCGGCCAGACCCTGGGCGAAAGCATCGCTCATGCCTCAACCAAGGACCCCAAAGTCATCCGCACCATCGAGGCCCCCTATTCCGCGGATGGGGGCCTGGCGGTGCTCTTCGGCAACATCGCCCCCCATGGCAGCATCGTGAAAAGCGCGGGTGTGGACCCCAGCTGCTTCGTCTTCGAAGGCGAGGCCATCGTCTTCGAGAGCCAGGACGAATGCCTGGCCGCCCTGGCCCTGCGGAAGGTGAAGGCCGGCCAGGTGGTGGTCATCCGCTATGAAGGCCCCAAGGGGGGCCCGGGCATGCCGGAGATGCTCTCCCCCACGTCCATGATCAAGGGGCAGGGCCTGGGCAAGCAGGTGGCCCTCCTCACGGACGGCCGCTTCAGCGGCGGCACCGCGGGCCTCTGCATCGGCCACGTGAGCCCCGAGGCCGCCGAGGGCGGGCCCATCGCCCTGGTGCGGACCGGGGACCGCATCCGCATCGACATCCCCGCCCGGAGCATGAACCTGCTGGTGGACCCCGCCGAGCTGGAGCGCCGCCGGGCCGCCTGGGTGCGGCCGAAGCCCAAGATCAGCACGGGCTGGCTGGGGCGCTACTCGAGGCTCGTCACCAGCGCCAACCGCGGTGCGGTGCTGGCCCTGCCCGAGGAGATGGGCTGATTCCCGGCATGTTCCAAACGGAGGGTGCGTGAGCGGCTGGAGCTGCCGGTTCGACCAGAACGGGATCTGCGACAAGGTGGATGGCGCCTACTGCCGCCCCGGCATGCGGGGCTGCATCCTCTACGGCAAGGTGGAATTCCACGACGGCGTGATCCCCTCGCCGGTCTGGCCCCCAGGTCATGAGCGGAGTCGCGATTCCGGACCGCCGCCGACCTCGGACAAAAACCGAACATGGTGATCGGCGAGACTCAGCCTGAGTTCCTTTAAGGGCAATAGCTGATACTACAGATTACACAGATGGCACAGGTGGGCGCCGACTCAACACGCATGGGCCCGCCGAAGGCGGCCTCCGGCCCTGCCGAAGGTCAGTGGGGGCGCCGGGGTCGCGCCATTTGTGGGGCTCGTGCCCCGACGCCCCCACTGAAGCCCAAGCTCAAGATGGCGCCCCTGAGAACAGTCATCGACTCGCGTTTTTAATCTGTGTGAATCGGTGGAATCTGTGGACCTAAGCCCTTTTCTGCGTTATCTGCGACATCTGCGGTTAAACGCTTTTATGGCTGTGTGTAGTCGATAATCGGGTGATCAAAAAGGCTTGAATCGCGGTGCGGCCTACGGGAACCTCAGGTCCGACTGGGCCAGGGCGTAGGCGAAGTTGGCCAGGGCCGCGGCATTGAAGGCGAGATCGTCCCGGTCAACTTTGTCGAAGGTGTCTGCCTGGGTGTGGTGGATGTCGAAGTAGTGGGTGGCGGCGTGCTCCATGCCGATGCCCGGTACCCCCTCGCGCACCATGGGGCCCACGTCGGCGCCGGAACCGCCCAGCCGGAAGGCCACGCCGAAGGGCGCCATGGTGGTCCCCAGGGCCGTGTTCAGGGAGGCCAGGGCGGAGGCCCTGGCTTCGGCGCTGGCCTTGGGCAGGTCCAGATCGAAGCTCTTCACCCGCTCGCTGCCGGAATCGGTCTCCAGCGCGGCCACGATCTTCCTGAACTCGGCGCGGTGGGCCTCCCGGTAGGCCAGTCCGCCCCGCAGGCCGTTCTCCTCATTGGTCCAGAGGACGAGCCGCACGGTGCGCCGGGGCTGGAGTCCGAGGCTCTGGAGCAGGCGCATGGCCTCCATGGCGATGACCGTGCCGGCCCCGTCGTCCTGGGCGCCCTGGCCCACGTCCCAGCTGTCCAGGTGTCCGCTGATGAGGACGATTTCGTCGGGCTTCTCTGAGCCGCGGAGCTCGGCCACCACGTTGGCCGAAGGGGCGTCCGGCAGGGTCTCGGCGCCCAGCTCAAGCTGCATCCGGATCCGCTCGCCGCGCTGCTGCATGCGCCGCATCAGGGTGGCATCCTCGATGGTGACGGCGGCGGTGGGGATCTTGGGCAGGGCGGGATCATAGTCCATGACACCCGTGTGCGGCGTGTCGAGGCTCACGGGGCCCACGGAGCGCACCAGGGCCGCCACGGCGCCGTATTTCGCGGCCCTCGAGGCCCCGGCATGGCGGTAGACCACCGTGCGGCCGTAGCCCTGGTAGGGCACGTCGAAGAGGACGATCTTCCCCTGCACCGCGCCGCCCAGCTTCTCCATTTCTTCGAAAGAGCCCACCACCACGACGTCGGCCGTGAGGCCGCCCGCCGGTGTTCCCACGCTGCCGCCGAGGCCCAGGAGGTTGAGGCGGTGGGGGGCGGGCAGCAGCAGCTGAGCCGACTCCCGCCCCCGCACCCAGTGGGGCACCAGCACGGGTTCGGTGTGGACGTTGGCGAGACCGGCGGCCCTCAGCCGCCCCTGGGCCCAGGTGATGGCCTGATCCAGCTGGGGCGAACCCGACAGCCGGTGGCCGATCCGGTCGCAGAGCCAGGCCAGGTCCGAGTAGGCGCCATGGGTGCGGAAGGCCTCGGCCTCCAGGCGCTCGGCGACCGGGCGGGGGGCCTCCGTCGGGGCCTGGGCCGCGAGGCTCAGGGTGGCGAGGAGGGGCAGGAGGAGGCGGCGAGGAATCATACCTCATCTTACTTGGCAGCCGGGCCCGTTCCGGGCCTTTTTTAGCCGGATCCCGGCACCCCGGTTCAGCGCCGGTCCAGCCTGACCCGCACCCGCATGCGGCCCCTGGCATCGGTCTCCAGCACCTCCCAGGACAGGGGTCCGCGGCGGCCTTTCGGATTCTCGCCGGGCCCCAGGTTGAAGGCCGCGTCGTCCAGTTCCCAGAGGCGGAGGGGCAGCCGGGGCTTGGGGGGCTGGGCCGTGCCGGGATGGGCGTCCACCACCCGCACGGGGCCCCTGGGAGTGCCATGGCGGGTCAACTGGCCGGGATCGATGCACGCCACCACCAGGCCTTCATACCCTGGGCCGAACCGCCCGCCGATGCGGCCCCGCTCGAAGCCCCAGGGACGGCGCACTTCCAGGCTGAAGAAGCGCCCCCGCTTCCTGGGATCGGGCAGGGTGATCCACTGCGGGTCGGCCCCCGGCGCCCGGGAAGCCGGGGCGATCCAGCCCTCCCAGGTCCGGCCCTTCACGGCAAGGCGGGGAACGGTGTTCCGGAAATGGCCCCGGTACCAAAGCTCGGAACGGACCCAGGCAGTCGGGTGGGAGGGGCTGTAGCCCATGTCCTCCACCCAGGGGCCCTGGTCCGGATGGGAGCGGTCCCAGCCCCGGTACTGGCCCCCGTCCATGAGATCCCAGATGCCCGCCGTGAGGGCCGAGCCGTCCTCCAGGTAGAGGTCATCCACCCGGTGCTCGCCCATGGCGTGGAAGGCCTCGTGCACGATGTTTCCCAGGGGCACCTCTTCGGTCAGGAAGAGCAGGGGCCAGCGCTGCTTCGGGGCCCAGGGCAGGGGCATGAGCAGGCTCACGGCCTTGATGTCGGCATCGTCGGCGGTGACGGATTGCGGGTGCCCGGGCGCGACGATCCAGAGGTGGTCCGGCTTCCCATCGGGCCTCGAGGCCCCGCTGCGGTTGTCCACGCGGTCGCAGTCGCCGAGGGGCTCGTGGCGGAGCCGCTCCAGCACCCAGGCGGCCATGGCCTGCACCTGCCCATCGTGCCGGGGCTTCGGGTGGTCGTCGCTGCGCAGCTTCAGCAGGCGTCCCTCCACCAGGGAGAGGCCTCCTTTGCTCACTTCGTAGAGGTAGTTGGCGGCGCTGGTCTGGCCGGGGCGGCGGGAGAAGAGCAGGTCCCGCAGGGCGCCATCGGTCACCCTGGAGGGTTCATCGGCGAAGTCGAGGCGCACCAGGAAGACGGACTCCTGGCGGAACTCCGGGGCGGGCCGCAGCAGGATCTCCCTGGACCATTCGGCGACGGGCACCAGGTCCCGGCGCCAGCCATCCTTCTCCACGGCGAGCACCGTGTCGCCCGCCTCCAGGTCGAGGTGGAACCTGCCTTCCGCGTCCGTGATGGCAACAGGCGGAGCGCTGGTCGGGGTGATGCGAGGGGGGCGATCTGGATAGACCCGGACGCCCGCCAGACCGCTCCGGCCATCCGTGACGCGGCCCTGGATCGGTGCGGCCGCGAGTGTGGCAATCCCCGCCAGCGCGAGCCAGAGGATGCGGAGTGGCTTGGTCGGTGCCTTCTTGTTCATGCTCAGCGAGGTTCGAATCAGGCCGGATCTGGTCCCAGGGCCTGCCGCGTTGGGCCTGACTGACCCTGGGCAGGAACCGGGCTGCCCAATCACGCCTGGACGAGCTTCTGCAGGTGGGCCAGGTGGCTCAGCAGGGCCACGCGACGGCGGGTCTCCTGGGCGACCAGGGGTTTTTCCAGGGCATCGGCCACGGGCTGCTGGAGCCGCGACCAGATTTCCAGTTCCCCGGGATTGTGGAGCAGCAGGATGGGCAGGTCCCGCAGTTCCTCGGCCTGGTGGATGGCCACGGTCAGGTTCTGGGCGCTGCCCTGCAGCAGTTCGGTATCCAGCACCAGCACATCGGGCCGGTGGGCCATGATCTGGACGCGAGCCTGATCCTCGCCCTGGGCCTCGATGAAGGTCGCCTGGTTCTTGCCGAAGTGGTTCTGGACCTGGGAACGGACCAGGGAACTGGCGGAGACCACCAGCACCTTGGGACGGGCCGGGGCAGGGGTGCCGGCCTTCAGTTCGAGGGCCCGGATCTTCAGGTGGGTCTGCACCCGCACGTGAAGCAGCAGGGTGTTGGCGGGCTTGCGCAGGAAATCGTCGGCCCCGGCGGCGTAGCTGCGGTCCTTGGCATCCCGGCTCAGGGCCGTGAGAATGATGACCGGAACCCCTGCCGTGAGCGGATTGGCCTTGATCATCTCGCAGGCCTGGAAGCCGTCCATGGAAGGCATCACGGCGTCCATGATGACCAGATCGGGGACCGACTGCCTCATGAGGGCCAGGGCCTCCTGTCCGTTCGCCGCCGCGACGAGCCGATGGCCCAGCGGCTGCAGTTGCGCCTCGACCTGGCGCCGCTGAAGGGCGTTGTCCTCCACCATCAGGATGGTCATGGGGGACTGGAACTGGGTCAAGCGGGCTCCTTGGGTCTGGCCTTGAGGGTAAGGCGGCGATGGTTCGCGATCAACCATGGGATGAACCCCGGGCTGGTAAAACCAGGCGGACTTTGAACCTAAGCGACGGTACAATGGTCGGTTCGAGGTTCCTCAGTGTCCGATCCCGCCCTGATCCGCAATTTTTCCATCGTCGCCCACATCGACCACGGCAAGTCCACCCTGGCGGACCGCCTGCTGGAACTGACGAAAACCATAGCCGGCCGGGACATGCAGGCGCAGATCCTGGACGACATGGACCTCGAGCGCGAGCGGGGCATCACCATCAAGGCCCATGCGGTGACGCTGAAATACCTGGCGGCGGACGGGAAGACCTACACCCTGAACCTCATCGACACCCCAGGCCACGTGGACTTCACCTATGAGGTCAGCCGCAGCCTGGCCGCCTGCGAGGGGGCCATCCTCGTGGTGGACTCCACCCAGGGGGTCGAGGCCCAGACCCTGGCCAACACCTATCTGGCCCTGGAGAACGGGCTGGAGGTCTTTCCGGTGCTCAACAAGACCGACCTGCCGAGTTCGGATCCCCTGCGGGTGCTGGAGCAGATCGACACGGTGATTGGCCTGGTGGATACGGCCCACGCCGTGAACGTGAGCGCCAAGACCGGAGAGAACTGCGAGCAGGTGCTCGAACAGATCGTGAAGTGCATTCCCGCCCCGCAAGGGGATCCGAATGCCCCGCTGCAAGCGCTGGTCTTCGACTGCTACTACGACGCCTACCGCGGGGTGGTGAACCTCATCCGGGTCATGAACGGCACCCTGAAGGCCGGGGACCAGATCCGCTTCATGTCCACGGGCAGCGAGCACCGGGTGGACGAGATCGGCATCTTCGACCCGAAGATGGACAAGCAGGACGCCCTGTCCGTGGGCGAAGTGGGCTATCTGGTGGCCAACATCCGATCCCTCGTGGACGTGAAGGTCGGCGATACCGTGACCCACGCGGTGACACTCACGACTAAGCCCGCCACCGAGATGCTGAAGGGCTTCAAGGAGATCCAGCCCGTGGTCTTCGCGGGGATCTTCCCCACCTCCAGCGACGACTATGAGAACCTCCGCAACGCCATGGACAAGCTGCGGCTCAACGACAGCAGCTTCACCTACGAGCCCGAGACCTCCACGGCCCTGGGTTTCGGCTTCCGCTGCGGGTTCCTGGGCCTGCTGCACATGGAGATCGTGCAGGAGCGGCTGGAGCGCGAGTTCGACCTGGACCTCATCACCACC
>CAIMBM010000061.1 GCA_903839205.1 uncultured Holophagaceae bacterium
CCTCGATGCAGGGATGGTGCGCACTGAAGGGGGAAGGCTGCTTGCAAGTCCAGCCGGGGGCGCTTGGCTGGGAAGGGGCGGCTCTTGAAATGAGGCGGGGATCCGGTCCGGGGACTCACCGTGGGAAAGCACTGACACATCCTGAAATAGGCTGATTGGAAGAATCGGCTGGATTCTCTCCCTCCTGGTCATCGATGTCAATAAATTAGGATTGATTTTTCCAACATCCCGTCCCGGGACCGGAAAGGGGGCTTTCCAAGGACTTTGGCCAGGCTCCTAGGCTTCGGCGGCCTGAAAGGCCTCGTCGAGGACCTGGCTCAGGTGCCGCACCTGCACGGGGAGGCCTGCGCGCCGCGCGCCGTATTCCAGGTGCATCATGCAGGCGGGGCACTCGGTGGCCAGGACCTGGGCCCCGGTCTTCGCCACATTGGCTATCTTCCGGTCCAGGACCCCCTTGGCCTCCTCGTGGTGGAGGAAGGTGTAGCTGCCCGCCGCCCCGCAGCACCAGTCCGCCTCGGGCAGTTCCCTGTAGTGCAGGCCTGGCACCGATTTCAGGAGCTGCCTGGGCTGGGCGGTGATCTTGCCGAAGCGATTGGAGAGGTGGCAGGGATCGTGGTAGGTGACGCTCCCCTCGAGGGCGCCCAGCCCTTGGACGGAACCCGTGGCCACCAGAAACTCACTGAAACTCCGGACTTTCCTGGACAGGGCCTCGGCCTTTCCGGCGTAGGCGGCGTCGTCCTTCAGCAGCGTCCCGTATTCCTTGAGGAAGGTGCTGCAGCTCCCACATTCCGACAGAATGACGTCCAGTTCCATGGCCCCGGCCATCCGGTCCAGGTTCTTCCGGGCGACATCGCGGGCCGCATCCAGGTCCCCGTAGGAATGGGCCGGGCGCCCGCAGCAGGTGTTGTCCAGGATGGTGATCTCGCAGCCGAGGCGAGCCAGCACCCGGTGGGTGGCTCCGACCACCTCCGGGTACTGGAAGCTGAGGCCGCAGGAAGCAAAATAGCCCACCCGGTGGAGCACCTTCCCGGGCCTGGGAACCGAATCCTTCTCTCCCCTCAGGAAGGGCGGGGCCTCCATCCGTGGCAGTACGCGGTTCACCACGTTGAGGCGGCTCTTCGGGCCCCCGAGCAGGCCGGACTTCGCCATGGCGGTGGCGAGCCCGTGGCGTTTCGCCCAGAGGGCCATGCGTCCGGCGAACTCCAGCTTCCGGCTGTCCGACAGGATGTTCCGGAAGAGGAGCCGCCGCCAGGCCGGTTGTCCGTGGCGCTTGAGGTAGGCATGGCGCATGGCCGTCACGATCTCGTCGGTCTTGATGCCGGGGAAGCAGTGGGCTGTGCAGCCGCGGCAGAGCAGGCAGTCCTCGAGGGCCTCGATCACCTCCTTGGAAAGCTCCATGGTCCCGAGGATCAGGCTCCGGGCGATGGCCTGCCGACCCCGGGCCAGGGAGTGTTCCTCGCCGGTGACGCGGAAGACGGGGCAGCCCGCCTGGCAGAAGCCGCAGCGGTTGCACTGGGCGATGGTGTCGAAGAGGGGGAGCAGTTCGGGGGTTGCCATCTTCCGGCCTCGGCTTCAGATTCCGCCCAGGAAACGCCCGGGGCTGCACAATCGCTGGGGATCGAACTCGGCCTTGATCCGGCGCATGGTGGAAAATGCGGAGCCGGGCCTGCCCCATGCGTCGACGCGCTCCTTGAGGCGCCGCGGCGCTTCCTGGATGACCAGGCTTCCGCCGACCGCGGCGGCTTCCCCCCGCAGCACCTCAAGGGCCTCGGTCAGCCCCGGGACCGCCCCGTCACCGGAGCACCCGTCCTCGGGCCGGAACGCGACGCGCACAATGCCGCTGCCGGCATGGGCCGAGACGGCGGCCCAGAGGCCTTTCGCGGCCGCCTGGGCGCGGACGGAAGCCATCATCCCGGCCGTCCTTCCGATGGGTACCGCCAGGGTGCAGAGCACCCGGAAGGGCTCCTGGGGCAGGGCCTGAAAGAGGTTCGTGACGGCATCCCAGGTTTCGGTGGAATCTGCTTCCTGGAAGCGGCGCGAAGCCCCCCCCCGCACCGAGATCATGGCCTCCAGATCGCGGACCTGTCGCGCCACAATCTCGCGGCTGCCGGCAAAGCCGGCCACCACGGCAAAGCCTCCGGCGGTGCCGAGGCGGGGGGTGAGAAGGTCCAGCGCCCCGGGGTCGAGCAGATCGAGGGCTTCGGGCAGGAGGAAGGACCCAAGCACCTCTTCCACCACCGAAGCGGCTGCCGACAGCTCCGGGAACAGCCCCATCACGGTGGCCTGGACCGCGGGCATGGGGAGCAGCTTCACGGTGACCTCGGTGACGATCCCCAGGGTCCCGAAACTGCGGATGAAGAGCTTGTTCATGTCGTAGCCCGTCACGTTCTTGATGACCCGGCCGCCACAGTGGATCCGCTCGCCGTCCGGTAGCACCACCCGCAGGCCCAGCACCCAGTCCCGGATCGTCCCATGCTGGAGCCGACGCGGACCGCTGAGGTTGGCGGCGACGAGCCCTCCCAGGGTCACCCGGTCCCCCTCGGGCGGATCCAGGGGCAGCAGCACCTTCTTCCCGGCGGCCAGCTTCTGCAGGCGGGCGAGGGGCAGGCCCGCCTCCACGGTCGCGCAGAGGTTGTCCGGATCGAATTCCACGACCCGGTCCAGGCGATCGAGGCGCACCACCAGGTCCACCCGTTCCGGAGGATTCCCCGTGCCCATGGCCGTCCCTCCGCCCCAGGGGACCAGGGCCGCCCCCTCCGCAGCGCAGGCGGAGACCACACTGGCCACCTCGTCCTGGGTGCCCGGCCGGATGGTCAGGGCGGGGACCCGCCCATCCACGGCAAAGGGCACCGTGGATTCGGGCGCGGCATCCACGTGGTGGGCTCCGACAAGGTCCACCAGGCGCCGTTGGAGGGAGGCGAGATCAGGAGACACCAGCCACCTCCAGGGGTGCCGGGAAGATCTTCCCAGGGTTGGCCAGGTCCTTGGGATCGAAGGCGCGCTTCACCCGGAGCTGGCTCCGGATGTCCGCCTCGGAAAGGACCAGGCGCAGTGCGTCCATCTTCTCGAGGCCCACGCCGTGCTCGCCGCTGATGGTCCCGCCCAGGTCGACACAAAGGGCGAGGATCTCCATGCCCGCCTTCATGACGCGCTCCTTCTGCTCGGCATTCCTCCAGTCGAACAGGATCAGGGGATGGAGGTTGCCGTCCCCGGCATGGAAGACGTTGGGGATCTTCAGGTCGTACCTCTCCCCGACTTCGGCGACCTTCTTCAGCACGGCGGGAAGCGCCGTCCGGGGCACCGTGCCGTCGCAGACCAGGTAGCTTGGACTGAGGCGCGCCACGGCCCCGAAGGCGCCGCGCCGCCCGGCCCAGAGCAGGGCCCGCTCTCCTTCATCCTTGGCGACCCGCACCTCCCGCGCGCCATGCTCCATGCACAGGCGCACGATGGCCTCGCTCTGGGCCTCGAGGTCGTCCTTCAGCCCGTCCACCTCGATGATCAGCACCGTGGCGCAGTCCAGGGGCAGACCGCAGTGGATGGACTGCTCCACGGCCTGGATCACCAGCTGGTCCATCATTTCCAGGGTCGCCGGCACCATGCCTGCCGCCACGATGGCGGACACCGTCTCGCTGCCGCGGTCGATGCTGTCGTAGATGGCCAGCATCGTCTTCACCCCTTCGGGCTGGCGCACGATCCGCACCACGACCTCGGTGCAAATGCCGAAGGTCCCTTCGCTTCCCACGAACACGCCCGTGAGGTCGTAGCCCGGTCCGTCCGGTGCCACGCCCCCGAATTCCGCGATCTCCCCGTCAGGCAGCACGACCGTGAGGCCCACCACATGGTTCGTCGTCACCCCGTACTTGAAGCAGTGCGGGCCCCCGGAGTTCTCCGCCACGTTGCCGCCCAGGGTCGCCGCCTTCTGGCTGGCGGGATCGGGCAGGAACTGGTAGCCCAGGGGCGCCAGGGCATTGCCCAGCTCCAGGTTGAACATGCCAGGCTGCACCCTGGCCCTGAGGTTCACCGGGTCCACCTCCAGCAGCTGGTTCATGCGGATCATCTCGATGACCACGCCGCCTCGAAAGGGGATGGTGCCCCCGCTCAGGTTCGTGCCGCCGCCCCGGGGCAGGAAGGGGACTCCCTGCGCGTGGCAGACCTTGATGACCGCAGCCACTTCCTCCGTGGAGTGGACGAACACCACGGCGTCGGGGCGCCGCTCCTCCAGGTAGGCGTCGTACTGGTAGAGCTGCAGGTGCACGGGCGCATTGAGGACATTCGCCTCACCAACGACCTGCCTCAGGGCTTCGACGAGAACACGCTGTGCCATGGCCAACTCTCGGGGGTGGGGATGCTGGGGGGATTGTAGCAACCTGGAGATGGGCACGGTTTGCTATGTTCAACCTATCGGTCCCTGCCGGAGAATCCCAAATGCCTTCGGCGCTGGACTTCCGTCACATTGTATGGGCCGGATGCCCTGCTGCCTCCGGCTCTGGATCCCCATATGCTGGCGGCATAAATGGCCCAGAGAGCTGACCTGGCAGGGGTTGTTGCCACCCGCTCGGCCGGATGCTGAGCGTGAGTCGCTACCGCTGCGGCCTGGATTCCCAAGGGTGGGCGGCGTCCTAGCTGGCCGACCGCAGCATGTCCCGGGCCTGCTGCAAGAAGGCCTTCTCGGCCAAGCCCATGTGCCGCTCCGGATTCCACACCAGATGGGTCGAGATCCGGATCTCCGGTCCCTCCCAGGGGATCGCCACCAGCTTCCCGGCCAGTAGCTCCGCTTCGACGGCCATCCTGGGCAGGGGTGCGACACCCAGACCCGCCTCCACGCAGCGCTTGATCGTCTCGACCCCCTGGAACTCGAGGAAGCGGCCCGGGTGCGCTCCGGCATTGATCAGCTGCCGCTCGAACTGATTGCGGTAGCTGCATCCGAGGGCCTTCAGCAGGACATCTTCCCCGATCAGGTCCTGGGCTGAGATCCCCCGGGCGGAGGCGAACCGGTGCGAAGGTGACGCGAGGATCAGGATCTCCTCATCCCGGAGCTTCTCAACGGCGAGGGTCTTGGAGGGGAAGGGCTCTTCCAGGATGAAGGCGAAATCCACGATGCCTTCCAACACCTGGCGCTTGAAGTCACGCACGAAGCCGGGAAGGAACTGCACGTGGACCCGGGGGAACCTCCCCTTGAAGGCCTTTAATACCGGCGGCAGCAGGTAGGTGCAGATGGTCTCAGGCGCCGTGAACCGGAGGGTGCCCACCCCGGTTTCATCCTGCAGGGACGCCTTGGCCTCATGCGCGAGGGCGAGGATCCGCTCGGCATAGACAAGGAAACGCTCGCCGGGTTCTGTGAGCTCGAGCCGGTTGCCCACGCGGTTGAAGAGCGAGGACCCGAGGTCCTCTTCCAGGCTCTTGATCTGGGCCGTCACACTCGACTGCGCGTAGCCCAGGGAGGTGGCAGCGTTCGTGAAGTTCAGGGTGCGGGCGGCCATGGTGAAGGTGGATAGGGTTCGGACATCCATGGGTGTCATTGTACCTGTGTCCCCCTGGGGTAACTGGATGCGCCGAGCGATCAGTGTTTCCGATTCCAGGGATCGGAAGGATTCCCTGGTTTCCAGCGCGCCTTGAAGGGAAATTGAACCTGGACCCGGCGGAGCCCACACCCCAGAACGGGATCCTGCACCCCGGGCTTTCCTGAGCCTGTAAAATAGACCCATTCCCCCAGCTTTCACCTGGAACAACCACATGGCACCTGGCCGGGGTGCCGCCACCGGAGGCTACGATGACCGACGCTCTCGAGTTCCGCAGGGGGATTCTGACGACCTACCCTGACGTCTATACGCCGGAGGTCCTCCGCGCCCTGGAGGTGCTGGCGCCCCTCGACCAGCGCCGCCGGGAGCTGATGGCCCAGCGCACGGCGAGGCGGAAGCGGCGCCACGAGCGCTTCGAGCGGATCGGCTTTTTGGACCCCGCTTCCCTGATCCCCGGGACGCAGATCACCGTCGCCGATGCCCGCGTCGGGAACTTCGATGGCGCCGTGATCCCGCCGGACCTCCAGCGCCAATGGATCCAGGGCACGGGGCCGGCCACCAAGCCCCGTTCCGACGTGCGTTCCGGCATCCGCAACGTGGCCTATGCGCTGCTCTCCGGGGCCGACGGCTGGATGTTCGACGGCGAGGATGCCCTGGGGCAGGTGGATACCATGTCCCTGGACAACCACCGCAACCTCAAGCTCGCCCTGGCCCGGGACCCGCTCTTTCTCGAGGTCGCCGAAGAGGTCGCCGACGAAATGAACCGCTGGGCCGAGGGTTTCTTCGGCCACCCCATCATCGCCGACTGGCGCCGGCAGCTGGACTTCACCACCGTGCTCTACCGGTGCCGGGGGCTCCATCTCGATGACCGCCACCTCCGCCTGGGTGGCCACGGCTTCTCCGCGTCGATCTCGGATCTGGTGCTCTTCATCGTGAACAACCACCGGAAGCTCCAGGCCGCGGGCCGCAGCCTCGTGCTCTACCTGCCCAAGCTCCAGACCGCCGAGGAGGCCGCCTACTGGAACAGCCTGCTCCTGGCCCTGCAGGACCACCTGGGCCTGCCGGCGGGCACCATCAAGTGCTACGTGCTTGTGGAGCAGATCGAGCAGTGCTTCCAGCTCATGGAGATCCGGGCCGCCCTCTCGCCGCACTTTGTGGGCTTCAACACCGGGCGCTGGGACTACATCAACTCCGTGTCGGACGCCATGGCCTGGGACCAGGCCTTCGTGAATCCCAACATCCAGTCCATCACCATGACCTACGGTTACATGCGGACCTACGAGGACCGTGTCCGTCGGGCCATGAACACGCCGGACCGGCATGGCCGGTGCGCCCTCTGGCAGGGCGGCATGGAGCCCAACATCCCCGTGGGCTCCGAAGCCGGAGTGT
This sequence comes from uncultured Holophagaceae bacterium, assembly GCA_903839205.1. Lineage (GTDB taxonomy): Bacteria > Acidobacteriota > Holophagae > Holophagales > Holophagaceae > Geothrix. The sequence continues at coordinate 6,909 of CAIMBM010000061.1, forward strand.
CCGCGAGCATGAAGAAGGCCGTGGCCGGGGCCGAACGCGAACAGCGCGAGGGGGCCTCCGGCAAGTGGGTGGCCCACTGGAAGATGGTCCACATCGTCCGGCCGGTCTGGGAGAAGGCGGGCCAGGCCAACCAGATGGGCCGCGCCTTCCCGGCGCTGACCTACACGGCCGAGGATGCGGCCGGGCTCACCCAGCTGGAACCGGCGCCCCGGACCATCGAGGGGGCGCGGGACCTGCTCTCCGTGGCCCTGCAGTACGGCAACGCGTTCCTGCGGGGCTTCCAGGCCGCCGCCCTGAAGCCCGCGGACTTCTTCGGCAACGACGACGTGCTCTACCTCATGGAGGACATGGCCACGGGCGAAATCCGGATGTCCATCCTCTGGGAGTGGATCCACAAGGGCGCCGTGCTCACCGAGGCGGATCCCGCCACCGGCTGTGCCGCCGGGGACGCCTTCACGCTGCCCCTCTTCTCCCGCCTGCTCGAGGAGGAGTACGCCAAGCTCCGCAGGGCCCGCAACAAGGATGTCCACGACGACTCCAAGGACACCACCCTCCCCATCGCCAAGGCCATCGTCCGGACCTACGTCCAGAGCGACGTGAAGCCCCCCTGGTATGTGGATCTCTTGAACATCGACCTCGGCCTGGATGACCTGAGCTCAGCCGAAGCCCGCATCGCGCGCTTCCTCGAGACCTTTAAGAAGGACGGCACCCGCATCACCGAGAATCTAGACTTCTGAGACAAAAACTGCGACAGGTTTAACGGGATCAATAACTTGAATAACAGGATTAAAGACAAGTGTATTAATCTTTGATCCTGTTGATCCTTTTTGAATCTTGTTAATCCTGTCTACGCTTGTTGCAGTTCCGCCGCGAAGGCGTCGAGCGCCCGGTAGTAGGGGTCGATGCTGGGGATGTAGTGGCGCTCGCCGGCGGCGTGGGGGCCGATTCCCGTCTGGCCCCAGACCACGGCCTGGCCCCCGGGGGCGAAGCGGGCCGAGGTGCCGGCGCCCTTGCGGCCGATGCGGACGTCGCCGCCCGCGGCCGCGATGCCGACCAGCAGGGCCTTGAGGTAGGTGTTCTCAGGGGCGCAGGCCACGCCGGGCTCCCAGGCGGAGGGGAGGAACTCCAGCTGCAGCTCCGCGGCCAGGGCCTCGATCTCGGCGCGCATCTTCGACACATCGTCCTGGGGAATGGGCCGGATCTCCACCCCCAGGGAGCCGCGGTCCGGCGTGATGTTGAAGATCCCGGGCGTGCCCACCTGGATGTAGGCGAACTTCGCCTGGGACTGCCAACCGTCGGCGGCCTTGAGCGTGAGGTGCTTGGCGAACAGCTCGCGCAGGGCCTCGCGGGCGCTGAGCAGGCGCTCGGTGAGGTCGGGACCGCTGGCCAGGCCGCTGTGGCCGCGGGTGCCGTGGGCCACCAGCTCGAAGCGCAGGACGCCGCGGTTCTGGGTGCAGACCTCGCCCCAGAGTTCCGTGCCCTTCTCGCCGGTCCGCTCCCCCGCGATGAAGAAGGAGGGCTCGTAGTTCCACTCGTCCTTCAGCTGCTTGAGCACGTGGGGGGTGCCCATGGGCTCCAGTTCACCGTTCTCCTCGTTGCCCACCAGCAGCAGGTTCACCGGGGGATAGGGCGCACCCTTCTTGAGCGTGTCCTTCATCCACACCAGGTAGGTGGACACCACGGTCTTCATGTCGGCGGCGCCGCGGCCCCAGAGGTAGTCGCCTTCGACCTTCGGCTCGAACTGGCTGTCGTCCGGCTCCGGCTCCACCACGTCGAAGTGGCCGCAGAGCATGGCCGGGGCCTTCTCACCGCCGGGGAAGTGGGCCAGCACCGCCGGGAAGGGACCCTGGTCGAAGGTGACCACGGGCACGCCGTGGTTGCGGAGGTAGTCGTGCACGAAGGTGGCCGCCCGGTGGACCTCGGTGACCCGCTCCTCGGGGCAGGCGGTAACGCTGGGGATGCGCACCAGGCGCTGGGATAGGGCCACAACCTCCGAGGCCTTGTCCGGGTAGTCGAGGTCCACCAGCGCCTCGGGGCGGGGCTGGAAGCGCACGGGGGCCTGGGGATCCAGGTGCACCTCGTCCCGCGCGTGCTCCACGAAGTCCTGGAGCTTGCTCTCCTCGGCGCCCAGGTCGGCGAGGTGGGCCGTGATGGTTTCCACGTCGTCACGCACGCGGGCCTTTCGGGCCTCGGCCAGTTCCACCAGCAGGTCGGGCGGCACGATGTCCGAGCTGCCGAGCTTGGCCTTCAGGGTCTGCCGGATGCGCTCGGCGGTGCTGGGGGCGCCCGCGGCCAGGTCGCGCAGGGGCTGGAGGTCGTCCCACATGCCCAGGGCCTCAGCCAGGGGCCGCATCTGCTGCAGCGTCCAGTCCAGGAATGCGCGCAGGGAGACGGGCTTGGCCGTGAGGGGATCCTCGATGACGCCCCGCAGGCCCTCCCGGGCGGCTAGGTCCTCGTTGCGCCGGGCGCGCTTGATGTCCTCGGCGTCGTAGCGGAAGCCCCGGGCGAAGTCGGCATCCGCGTAGAAGCGGAGCAGCAGGAGGTGCTTGAGCGTGAGGTTGGCGATGTCCAGGGCCAGATCGTGGCCGGGGTCGTCGGTGCGCACCTCCACCCGGGCCATGGGCAGGTCGATGCGGGCGAAGAGGTTCTGGCGCTCGATCTGCGCGGCCATGTCCTCCACGTTGCGGGTCTCGCCGGCGGCGAAGAGGCCCCGGGCGTAGATGTCGTGCAGCTGGTCGCTGGTGACCTGGATGAGGCGCTCCACCGGCTCCGCCTGGGAGCGGGCGCGCACGGGGATCCAGTTGTTGTTGCCGAACCGCACCCCACTCCGCACCAGATCGTAGGAGAGGCGGAGGTAGTCCGCATGGCTGCGGTTCAGGTCCGGCACATCCAGGGCGGTGGGGTTCGGGAAGGTGAGGTTGCGCACGGATTCGTAGGGGGTGAGCCGCACGACGGGCTTGCCGTCCTGTTCGGAGGCCTGCAGGGGGGTGCTGGCGCTGGTGGCGATGAAGACGGCCGCGAAGGCGCGCATGAGGCGGGTGCCGGTGATGTAGACCTGGTTCTTGTAGTCGTCCAGGTGGGTGTCGCCCCGCTCGGCGGCGGGCAGGTGCATGAAGTCCCAGGCCAGCATGGGCTCCGGCAGGCTCAGGTTCGAGTGGGTGCCGGCCGTCGCCAGTTCCGTGCCGTAGAGGTCCACGCAGCGCTGGAGGTAGCGCCGCTTGGCCAGGTGCCAGGACTCGGGCACGCAGTCGGGCCCGATCTTGGGCAGCACGAGCAGGTTGCCGTGCCAGTAGTGGAGAGGTTCTCCGAAGCTGCGCCCGGCCTTGGCCAGGGCGTTGATGAGGGCGGCTTCCAGGAGGCGGCCTTCGTAGACCGCTCCCCTGGGCGTGTGGTAGGGCCG
>CAIMBM010000062.1 GCA_903839205.1 uncultured Holophagaceae bacterium
CGCAGGGCCCGGCGGAGGGCCCCACCAGGCGTATGCCCCGAGGCTGAGGAACAGCCCCGGGGCATACGCCTGGTAGGGCCGACTGGCCTCTACTTCAGCTCGAAATGAGCCCGGCGGTTCTTGGACCAGCAGGCCTCGTTGGCCTCGGTGCAGAGGGGCTTCTCCTTGCCGTAGCTGATCAGGGTGAATTTCGGCTCCGGGGATCCCAGGGTCACCAGGTAGGCCAGGGTCGCGCCGGCCCTGCGGTTCCCGAGGGCGAGGTTGTACTCGTTGGTACCCCGCTCGTCGCAGTGGCCCTGGATTTCAATCTTGACGGCGGGGTAGGCCTTCAGGAACTCCGAGATCTTCTGGAGCTGGTGCCGGTCTTCAGCCTTGATCTCGGACTTGTCGAAATCGAAGTGGATGTCCTGGAGCGCCTCGGCAGCGGCACGCCGGAAGGCGGCCTCCTTCTCCGCCGCAGCCCGCTTGGCCTCTTCGGCCTTCCGGGCTGCGTCGAGCTCTGCCTGGTGCCTCCGGGCCGCCTGGTCGTCCACCGCGGGCGCCGGGGCCTGCTGCACGGGGGCCGGGGCCGGGGCCTGGACAGGTTCGGGCTTCTTGCAGGCCGAGCCGACGCCCAGGAGGAGGAGCCCCGCCAGGAGGGCGGAGGGGGTTGCGAAAGAACGGGTCATAGGACCTCCAGAAAAGGGGATTAGCGGCTGCGGGACCAGTCCGGGGCCTGCACTTGGGCCATCCATCCCAGGAGATGGACCAAGCGACCGGGCTGATCACTGTGCGAGTGGCGCGACCACCCGGAAAGAGATTGAGCGAAGGGAAGCCTCCCCCTGTCGGACCGGAAGCTCATGTCCGCTCCCGGGTGATCAGGTAGGCCACGCTGGTGGCGATCAGCGCGGGCACCACCAGGGAGGCCTGGGCCGTGGTCTCCGCGAGGAAGACCACCGGGACCAGGATGGATTCGTTGGTGGCGCCCACGAAGGCCGCGCCGCCGACCAGGGTCATGTAGCCCGGTTGCCCCAGGCCCAGCCAGCCGTCGAAGGCCGCGCCCACGGCGGCCCCCATGGCCAGGGAGGGGAGCCAGATCCCGCCGATGCCGCCCCCGGCCAGGGTCAGCGCCGTCGCCAAGAGCTTGAGGGCCAGGAACAGGATGGCCTGCTGCGAGAGGGTGTCTCCCTTGAGGAGATGGGCGACCAGCTCGAGGCCTCCCCCCTGGGTCACCGGGAAGCCGCCCCAGAGGAAGTGGGACGGCATGGCCAGGAGCACGAGGCCGATCCCCGCGACCAGTCCCCGCCAATGCAGGGGGATCGGGTCCAGGAGCGCCCTGAGCCGGCCCTTCAGCCAGAGGTAGAGGCTTGCCAGGAGGCCGCAGGTCAGGCCCAGGAGCAGAGCCCAGTAGAGCTCCGAATAATGCGCCGTGTAGGTCCGCGAGATGGGCAGCAGCGGCTGCATGCCCATCCAGCCGGAGAAGACCATGAAGCCCGCGGCCGCAGAAAACAGGCAGGGGACCAGGGCCTCCGAGTGCAGCCGCCCATCCATTTCCGCGGCCATGAGGGCGCCGGAGAGGGGGGCCCGGAAGACCGACGCCAGGGCCGAGGCGGCCCCCGCCCGGACCATGATGGAGGCGGGTGCGATGAGCCGGCGAGCGATGGGGACCCTTCTCGAAAAAGCCCTGATGAGGCGGTGGAACTGGAGGCCCAGGGCGGAGCCGAACCACTTGCCGGGCCCCTCCACGCCCACGCTCCCGCCGAACCCGATGGTCATGGCGCAGGCCAGAACCTTGCCGATGGACTTCCGGAACGGGAAAACTTCGTAGGGGGACCGGTGCGCGAGGTCCAGGTCCTTGAAGAGGGAGACCTCGCCGATCCCCGTGATCGAGAGCCAGAGTGTCACCAGGAAGAGTCCAATGGCGGGGACCACCAGGGTGAGGTGCGTTTCACCCCCCACCCGGCCCACCCATGGCTCGAAGGAGCCCAGCCCCCGGAGCGCGAGGGCCACGGCCAGCCCAATGGCGGCGCCCAGGGGCAGCATGATGCCCCCCAGCCGGCGCGTATGGGCTAGTGTAGGTCGCCAGAAATACGTGCAACATCCAGAGCCTGCCGCGCTCGGGTGACCTTTGCAAGGATATCGTTTGCGGAAGCC
>CAIMBM010000063.1 GCA_903839205.1 uncultured Holophagaceae bacterium
CAGTCCAATTGCGCAGCACGCCGAAGGCGCCCTTGAGGAGCAGGTCCTGGAGGTCGAGATCCAGGGGCTTGTCCGTGCGGAAGTCCCAGGGCCCCGTGTGCGCGTGGGCCACGGAGGGGTAGCCCACCTCGGTGATCATCACGGGCCGGTGAAACCGGGCGGCGAGGGTGCGGGCCTTGTAGACGATCCACCACCAGGCGTCACGGATCTGGTCGGGGTTGGGATATTCATCGTACTTGGCGATGGGATCGTAGGTGTTGATGCCGATGACGTCGAGGCAGTCGCCGAAGGTGAAGCTGTCGTGGCTGTCGAAGTTGACGCTGTAGACCAGCTTGCCCTTGAAGACCCGACGCACTTCGGCGGCCAGGTGCCGCCACTGGTCCGGGAAGGCGTGGGTAGAGGCCATCTCGGTGCCCAGGCTGTACCACTCCACGCCACCCTCCTGAGCCAATTCCGCCAGGTGCACGTTGAAGGCCGTGTAGTTCCGCCACCAGAGCCCCCAGTCGTCGGGCGCGATGTTGCCCCGCCACCAATCGGCGTTGTCCGCCTCGTCCCGCATGTTGATGGTGGGGAAGAACATCATGCGCAGGCCCCGCACCCGGGCCTGCCGGAAGATCCGGCGCAGGCCCTCCTCGGTGGGGCTGGACGTCGGATGGCGGCGGATCTCATTGCTGCGGCCCGTGTCCATGCGGTAGATGGCCTGCAGACTCACGCAGGTGGCGCCGGTGGTGGCGATCCGGTCCAACTCCTCGCTGTAGTCGTAGTCGGGGATGCCGGCGTAGAGTCCCAGCACCATGCCCCGTGGCTGGGGCACCAGCGCCTTCCGCTGCCTGCGCCCCACGAACCAGAGGGTGAGCGGCAGGGCGAGGATGGCCAGGAGGATGAGGAGGCGACGGGGCATGCGGAGGGGCTCCAATCTTCAGCCTAGCGGCTGAACATTGGAGTTAGGCAAACCAATGCAGTTCCTATCTTGCGGATCGCAGATCCGCGAGCCTGTCGGAACCTATGTCCGCTCCACCCTGACCTGCACCACCCGCGTCCCCTCCATGCGCAGGACGGTCAAGTGGGCGCCTTCGACGGCGACAGACTCATGCGGCTTGGGGACGCGGCCCAGGCGGGCCATGACGAGGCCGGCCAGGGTGTCAAAGCCGTCCCCCTCCCAGGCGAGGCCCAGGGCCTCGGCCACGTCCTCCACATGGGCCTGGCCTGAAATAAGCCACACGCCGGGAGCCTGTTCAATGAGGTCCGCCGGGGTTTCGTGCTCGTCCTGGATCTCGCCGAAGACCTCCTCCAGGAGATCCTCCATGGTGACCAGGCCGGAGACGCCGCCGAACTCGTCCACCACCAGGGCCAGCTGGGTGCGGGCCCGCTGGAGGTCCCGCAGCAGATCGGCCACGGGCTTGCTCTCGGGCACGAAGTGGGGCGGTTTCAGCAGGGTGGCCAGGGGCGGCTGGGCGCCATAAGGGAGCTGCATGAGGTCCTTGAGCAGCAGCACCCCGCGCACCTGGTCGATGCCACCTTCGAAGACCGGCAGGCGGGAGTGGCGGCTCGTCGTGAAGGCGGCCCAGGCTTCCTGGATGGTGGCCGTTACGGGCAGGGCCACGATGCGGGTGCGGGGGGTCATCACCTCGCGCACCACGGTGTCGCCGAAGGTGACCACGTTCCGGATGAGCTCCCGGTCCTCGGCTTCCAGGATGCCCTCGGCTTCGCCTTCTTCCAGCAGCGCCGTGACAGCTTCTTCGGTGGCATCCTCCTCGTCATCGTCCTTGGCCCGTTCTTCGGCATGACGGCGGTCGATCATCCGGGCGATGGGCGCCATCAGGGGGCCGAGGACGGCTTGGACGGGCGCGTAGAGCGGGAAGAGCTGAGCAAGCCAGAGGGCGGGATCGCGGGAGATGAGCAGGGCGGGCAGCAGCAGGTCCAGCAGCCA
>CAIMBM010000064.1 GCA_903839205.1 uncultured Holophagaceae bacterium
AGCCCCTTGTAGGTGGACTTGTAGATGTCGCCCCTGTCCAGCAGGCGCTTGAAGAGGCGCTGGACCTGGGCCTTGTGGTCCTCGTCCGTGGTGCGGATGAAGCGGAAGTGGGTCATGCCCATGCGCTTCCAGAGTTCCGTGTAGTTGGCCACCACCTCGTCGGCCAGCTGCTTCGGCGTGATGCCCCGGGCCGCCGCGGCCTTTTCCACCTTCTGGCCGTGTTCATCGGTCCCGGTAAGGAAGTACACCTGCTCCCCACGCATGCGGTGGAACCGGGCGATCACGTCCGCCAGCACCGTCGTGTAGGTATGGCCGATGTGGGGCCGGTCGTTGACATAGTAGATGGGCGTGGTGAGGTAGAAGGGCTTGGACACGAGGGCTCCAGATCCTCCAGTCTAGCGTTCCCTAACTCTTTTCGCGTTCGCGAAAAGAGTTAGGCCGGCTTGCGCCAGCAGGTGGCCAGGTGGTCGTCCACCAGTCCCATGGACTGCATGTAGGCGTACATGATGGTGGGCCCCACGAACTTGAAGCCGCGCTTCTTGAGGGCCTTGCTCAGGGCTTCGGCCTCGGGGGTGACGACCGGAACGTCTGCCATGGTGTTCGGGTGGTTCACCCTTGGCGCACCGCCCACAAAGGACCAGAGGAATCGATCGAAGCTGCCGAACTCCCGCTGCGCCGCCAGAAAGGCCCGGGCGTTCTCCCGTGCGGAGAAGACTTTCAGGCGGTTCCTGACAATTCCCGGATCCGTGAGGATCCGGGCCAGATCCGCATCCGTCAGGGCCGCCACCCTCGCCGGCTCGAATCCCAGAAAGGCCTCCCGATAGGCCTCTCGTTTGCGGAGAATCGTGATCCAGCTGAGCCCGGCCTGGGCGCCCTCCAGCACCAGCTTTTCGAAGAGGCGGAGATCGTCGTGCTGGGGAACCCCCCACTCCTCATCGTGGTAGAGGACGTAGAGCGGGTCCGTCCCGCACCATCCGCAACGCTCCTTCATGCGTCCCCCCATTCCCTTTCCAACGCAGAATCGGGCGGCATGGCCGCCCGATTCTGCGCGGGATAGCGGCTGGCTAGGCCTCCACCACCGTCGCTTTGACGATCCGGTCATTGGCCTTGATGGCCTGGACCACCTTGATGTCGGCCTCCGCGGCGCACTGGCCGAAGACCGTATGCACGCCGTCGAGGTGGCTGGGGGCGCTGCCGTTGCAGATGAAGAACTGGCTGCCGCCGGTGTCCCTGCCTGCGTGGGCCATGGAAAGGGCGCCCAGCTTGTGTTTGTGGGGATTGCCCGCCGTCTCGCACTTGATCTTCCAGCCGGGTCCCCCGGTGCCGGGCATGCCCGAGGCGCCGGCCTTGCTGTTGGGGCAGCCGCCCTGGATGACGAAATCGGGGATGACCCGGTGGAAGGTGACCCCATCATAGAAGCCGGCCTCGATGAGCTTCACGAAGTTCGCCACGGTGCCCGGCGCCTCCTTGGGGAATAGCTCCAGGTTGATGTCGCCCTTGTCGGTCTGGAAGAGTACGCGGGTCATGGTTCACCTCTCATGGTCGATCTAACAGAATAGGATCCGGTGCCCCTGGCGTCAGCATGAACTTCCGGGTCCCCGGCCCACCGAGACAAACCTGGCGATTCATCTGATCATGGAGGCGATGGACACACCTCAACACGACCAGAACCTTCCTCCAGGTGCTCAGGGTCTGCCTCCGCCAGAGGCCCCTTGCCCCGAGGCTCCTGCGCCTGTTCGCGCTTCCAGCGGCTCTGCCTTTCAGCAATCCAAAGAACTCCTGGACATGATCCGGTTCGAGCACACGGTGTTCGCCCTGCCCTTCGCGCTCCTGGGGGCCCTGTCGGCGGCGCAGGGGCTTCCCCCCTGGCGCACCTCCCTCTGGATCCTGGCGGCCATGGTGGGAGCCCGCACCGCGGCCATGACGTTCAACCGGTTGGTGGACGTGGACGTGGACGCGGAAAATCCCCGCACCACCTCGCGGGCCCTGCCCGCCGGGCGGGTCTCAAAAGCGGGAGCCATGCTCCTCATGGGTGCCGGCATCGTGCTGTTCGGCCTGGCCGCAGGCGCCCTCGGCCCGCTCACCTGGGCCCTCTCCCCCCTGGCGCTGGTCATCATCCTGGGCTACTCGCTCTGCAAGCGATTCACCTCGTGGGCCCACGTGGTCCTGGGCCTCTCCCTTTCCGGCGCCCCGCTGGGAGCCTGGATCGCCGTTGCCGGGCGCATCGAGGCCCCGGCCCTGTGGCTGTCCGGCGGGGTGCTGGCCTGGACCGCCGGCTTCGACATCCTGTATTCCCTGCAGGACGAGGCCTTTGACCGATCCTGGGGGCTGCATTCCATCCCGTCGAGACTCGGCACCCTCCGGGCACTGCTGCTGTCCCGGGCCTTCCATGCCCTGGCGCTCCTCTGCTGGGCGATGTTCAACCGGCATATGGGCAGCCACTTCTGGTCCTGGGCCGGATGGGCAGCGGTCGCAGCCATGCTTGCGCGGGAACAATGGTTGGTGCGCAAGGGGGACCTGTCCCGGATCGACCAGGCCTTTTTCACCCTCAACAGCCTAATCGGACTCGTGTTTTTCCTGGGGCATGCCCTGGAACACTGGCTGTCGAGATCCCTGCTGGCTGGGCTCTAGGCCGGGGTTGTAATAAGCCGGTTCGCCTGCACACCCCTTCCCAGGTATGCTGAGGGGTCATGTCCACCCATCAGCCTGAACGCCGCCGCGCCGTGCGCTCCAGTCGCCCCGATTCTGGGCGCTGGCTCACGGTGATGGTCGTCTTCAGCCATCGCACCTTCCGCTGGTCGCTGACCCGGCGGCTCATGCTGTGGGTCCTGGGCGGGGTGGTGGGATTTGGGCTCCTCGCCATGATCGGCTCGGGGTACGGCTTCTGGGCCACGAAGAAGATCATGAGCTTCAGCTACCTCCAGAAGGAGACACAGGAGCAGCAGGAACAACTGCGCTCCTCCCTGGACCAGGCTCAGACCTTGGAAAACGAGGTGGCCACCCTGCGGAAGCAGCAGACAGAACTGTTGAAACTGCTGGACCCGAAAGCCGCCGCCGG
>CAIMBM010000065.1 GCA_903839205.1 uncultured Holophagaceae bacterium
CGAGTTCGCCGGGAAGGTGATGGACGCTTGGGCAGACTCAAGGGCAGTGCAACTGGCCTTCATTCGGCCAGGAAAGCCCACAGAGAACGCCTTCATCGAGAGCTTCAATGGCAGGCTTACCTTGCCGCCCGTTTTAGCACATCCACCTTGTCTGTCTTCTCCCAGCTGAACTCGGGACGGCCAAAGTGACCGTAGGCCGAGGTGGCGCGGTAGATGGGCCTGCGCAGGTCCAGGGCCTCGATCATGGCCTTGGGCGTGCAGCTGAAGACCTCGCGCACGGCCCGGACGATGGCCTCATCCGATACCTGCCCGGTGCCGAAGGTATCCACGGCGATGGAGACCGGCTCCGCCACGCCGATGGCGTAGGCCAGCTGGATCTCGCAGCGGTTGGCCAGGCCGGCGGCCACGATGTTCTTGGCGATGTAGCGGCCCATGTAGGCCGCGCTGCGGTCCACCTTGCTGGGATCCTTGCCGGAGAAGGCCCCGCCCCCGTGGTGGCCGGTGCCGCCATAGGTGTCCACGATGATCTTGCGGCCCGTCAGCCCCGTGTCCCCCATGGGGCCGCCCACCACGAAGCGCCCGGTGGGGTTCACGTGGTAGATGGTCTCTGCGTCCAGCAGCTCCGCCGGAAGCGAAGCCTTGATCACGTCCTGGAGGATGCTGTCCCGGATGGCGTTCTGGGTGACGTGCTCATCATGCTGGGTGGAGATGACGACCGTGTGGATGCGCCGGACCTTGTCGCCGTCAAACTCGACGGTGACCTGGGACTTCCCGTCCGGGCGCAGCCAGGGCAGTTGGCCGTTCTTGCGGACCTCGGACAGCCGCCGGGTCAGCAGGTGGCTGAAGTGGATGGGGGCGGGCATCAGCTCCGGCGTGTCGCTGCAGGCATAGCCGAACATCAGGCCCTGGTCGCCGGCGCCGCCCGTGTCCACGCCCATGGCGATGTCGGGGCTCTGCTGGTCGATGGTCACCATGACCGCGCAGGTGGCGTAGTCGAAGCCCTTGATGTGGTGGTCGTAGCCGATGTCCTTGACCACGTCCCGGACCAGCGTGGCCACGGGGATGTAAGTCTGGGTGGTGATCTCGCCCGCCACCAGCACCAGCCCGGTGGTCAGGAGCGTCTCGCAGGCCACTCGGCTGCGGGGGTCGTCCTTCAGGGCCGCATCCAGCACGGCATCGGAAATCTGGTCCGCCATCTTGTCGGGGTGCCCTTCGGTGACACTCTCGGATGTGAACAGGTGACGCCCCTGGGTGGCCATGCGGACTCCTCGGAACCCCTTCGAGGGACGACCTGGAGGGGACAACGAGTATACCGCGGGGTCCGCTGAGCCTACATCTTTCGGATGAGGCGGGAACCCTTGCCATGTCCTAGACTGAAGGACTAAGGTGGGAAGTTTGCCACCCTAGAAGCGCCCCTAGCCGCAACCCGTGGAGGAACTCATGAATCCATTCCGCCGCACGACGCTGGCCCTGGCCCTGATGGCCTTGCCCCTCGTGCTGGTCTCCACCGCCTGCAAGCGGGAGGACCCCCAGATCCGGGAATTGACCCAGAAGGCCGCCGAGGCCGACAAGACCAGCCAGCAGCTGAACCAGGCCGGCAGCGAGGAGCAGAAGAAGCTGGCCCAGGCTGGCGTCAACGACATCAGGCCCAATACCGAGACCCTCCAGCTCACCGATGACCAGAAGAAGGCCCTCGAGGAGCGGATCAAGAACGAAAAGAACAGCTCCTACCAGGCCCTGCTCCAGGAGGTACTGGACAAGGACAAGGAGATCAAGGAACTGAACACCAAGCTCGCCAAGCTCAAGGCCGACCTGCCCAAGCCCGACGTGGCCAGGCTCAACGACAACCACTACGGCATGGCCATGCGCTTCCTCAAGAAGAAGGGTGTGCCTGAAGCCGAGGCCAAGAAGCTGGTGAGCCGTGTGGCCATCCTGGACAAGCTGGCCCCGGGCTTCGAGGTCTACCACTTCTATGCCAACGGCACCTACGGGACCTGGGTGTCCCAGGGCAGGGCCAAGATCAGCCCCAACGACCTCATGCGCCAGGAGCGGGAGAAGATCGAGGGAGAGCGCGACGAGGCCGTGGCCCAGAACGAGAAGCTGCAGGAGGAAGTCTCCGACCTGGCGAGCCAGAAGCAGAAAATCGAGGAGGAGATCACCAGCCTCCAGACCGAGCGCAGCAACCTCATCGAGGAGCGGACCAAGCTGCAGCTCGACAACGCCGGCCAGCTGGCCAAGCTGAACTCCCTGCACTACGTCGTGGGCAAGCGCGACACGCTGAAGGCCGATGGCGTCATCGAGATCCCCATCTTCGCCAGGGATCGCGCGGGCAAGAACTGGCGCGACGAGGTCTTCACCCACAGCCTCGACCTCCGGACCGGCAAGACCATCACCATCAGGGCCGCCGACCTGGGGCTCAAGCGGATTGGCAAGGTGAACGTGGTGCCGGGCTCCTACCTGAAGGACGAGCACTACAAGCTCACCCTCAGCGAGGACAAGCAGACCGCCACCGTGGAGCTCATCACCGTGAGCAGGTTCAAGAACGACAAGGTGGTCTTCGCCATCACCGAATAGACACCCTGTCCATCGCAAAGGGGCCCCATTCGGGGCTCCTTCCTTTTCCCTGGAAATCCCCCCGGGACGGTCCTATCGTCTTGGAACCCATCCACTCCGTCTTTCTTCCACTCCCACCCTGGAGGTCAATTCATGCGTCGATCCCTGAGCCTTACGCTTCTGGGCCTACCCCTGATGCTCGCCCTCGCGTGCAGCGGTGGGGGGAATTCCAACGCCCCCGTCCCCGTCACCGCGAGCACCCCCAGCGCCACCACGGTGGTGTTCGATCCTGCCAACGGCAACGTACCCCTCCCGAACGTGCTGGCCACGGCGACCGCCACCGATCCCCTGGTGGGACTCGCCGCCAACACACCCCTGACGCCACCGCAGGCCCTGGCCTACGTCAACCTCCATGAAGTGGGCGGCACCAACGCCGTATCGGGCATCAACGCCCCCATCTACATACAGTTCTCGGCCCCGGTCGTGGCCAGCACCGTGACCGCCGCGAACATCAAGGTCTTCCAGATCACCCCCGATGCCGCTGGCACAGAGAACAATCCCCTGGGCTTTACCGACATCTCCGGGATGTTCAGCTACCAGTACACCACGGGAGGAACGGACCTCTTCCTGTTCCCGAACTTCCCCCTGCTGCCCGGCACCCGCTACCTCTACGTGGTGACCAACCGGGTGCTGGACGCCGCCACGAACGGATATGTTTCCGCCTCGGTTGAGTTCGAGGCCCTCAAGTCCCCGGTGTCCCTCCTGAGCGCCCCTGCCCCCCTGAACCAGCTGGATCCCATCTGGGAGGACGTCACCAGCGGAACCAACATCCTGTTCTCGGGCTACCACAAGGTGATGAACGACCTGATCACCGCCTCGGCCACCACGACCGTCACCAGCCGCGCCAACATCTCCCTCCTGGGCCGGTTCATCACCACCGGTGCGGGGTTCATTGCCCCGGACCCCGTGGGATCCTCCAGCACCCTCGTCCCCGTCGAGGCCGAACTGCGCGCCTTCGCCGCGGGCTCGACCCTGGCGGCCCTCGGCGGACTGCCCGGCAAGACCTGGTCCAACGCGGTCTCCGGTTTCGGCGCCAGCACCCTCATGGTGAAGGGCGCCGCCTCGCCCCTGCCGACCCCCAGCGCTTACTGGACCAGCGTGATGGGCACCGCCACGCCCGCCCCGGCCAGCGTGGGCCTCGTGGCGCTGGGCACCTTTGCCAGCGGAGACCTCAACATCGATCCGGTCGTCATGGCCGCCAACAAGGCCACCATGGACCTGCAGGGCGTGACCCTGGGCGGCGTCTATCCGGCCTACAACCCCGGCTCCGGGGTCACCCAGGCCTTCCGGGATGCCACCACCCACAAGCTCACGGGCTTCTACCACACGGACCGGACCCTGAACTTCGTCTACATCGCACCCGATCCCGCCACCGTGACCCGCCCTGCCAACGGCTATCCAGTCGTCATCTACCAGCACGGCATCACGTCCCAGAAGGAGACCGTCATCGCCCTGGCGCAGACGCTCACGGCCCAGGGCTATGCCCTCATCGCCATCGACCTGCCCCTGCACGGCCAGAACCAGATCACCGGTCACACCACGGGCTCCCAGTGGGGCCAGGACTTCATGGCCATCGGCGCGCCATTGGCCACCCGCACCAACCTCCAGCAGTCCGTGGTCAACCTCAGCCGGCTGGAATTCGTCCTCAAGACCGGCGGCCTCAGCACCGCCCTGGCCGCCAACGGCCTGGCCGCCAGCACCCCCGACATCACCACCGCCCCCAGCAACATCAAGTTCGTGGGCGTGAGCCTCGGGGCCATCGTGGGCTCCTACTACCTGGCCTCCAACACGACCCTGAGCCCCACCGGCGCACCCTACAGCCAGACGACCCTGGGCAGTGACATGAAGGGCTTCCTCAACAACCCGGGTGGGCGCACGGCCTACCTGATCCAGAAGAGCCCCGCCTTCGGCCCCACCGTGGATGCGGGCCTCGCCGCCGTGGGCATCGTGAAGAACAGCCCCACCTACCACCAGTTCTTCCAGGTCACCCAGTCCGTGGTGGACCCCGCCGACCCCGCCAGCATCACAGCGCCCCTGGCCCCGGGCCTGCCCAGCCGCCTTTCCGGACGCCTGGTGGTCCAGGAGGCCACCTCCTCCGCCTTCGATCAGTACGGCTATACCACCAGCACCGACGGCGACCAGGTGATCAGCAACACCTTCACCCGCTACTTCGCCAGCGCCCTGGGTGGTGAGGCGGTCCTGGGCTCCGCCGCCGCCGCGGCCATCGCCCCCAACTTCTCCCAGCTGGCCTACACCGCCGGCGGCACGTACCTGGTGGGCGGGGCCCTCCCCACGGCCCACGCCGCGGGTGTGGTCGGGAATCCCTTCCTGTTCAGTTCCCTGAGCCCCCTGACTCCGAAGGTCCTGCCCGCGGCCATCTCGGCGCTGGCCACGGCCCCGAAGGAAGGCTACTTCCAGTTCGACCAGACCGGCATCGCCCACGCCTTCCTCATCAACCCGGCGAACCCTGTCGGCATCACCCTGGGCCAGCGCCAGCTCTCCTACTGGCTGAACACGGGCCTTGTCGTGGATCCCACCCAGCAGAGCGCCACCATGCCCACGGTCTCTCCCGTGGCCCTGCCCCAGTCCATGATCTTCCAGGCCCCGGAGCGCATCACGATCCTCGGCCACTGATCGGCACCTGCTTCCAGGAAAGGCGGGACTTCGGTCCCGCCTTTTGCTATGCCTTTTCCCAGGCCTGCCGGGGCCCGCGGCGGGCCCACCTGAGCGCCAGGCCGCTGAGGGCAATGGCTGGAAGCACCATGATGAGCGCCCGGGCCAGGGCATCCCCCCCGGAGAGGCCCTGGGCGTGGAGGGCGTCCGTCCGCCGGCCCACCAGCTCGGGGCTGATGGCGTCCCCCAGGAGGTGGATGAAGAGCACGTTCAGCCCGATGCCGGTGGCCCGGACACTGGCCGGGAGGCAGCTCACCGTCAGGGCGTTCACCGGGCTGGTGTTCACGAAGAGCATGAACATGCCCAGGAAGAACATCAGGTAGGCGGTCTCGAGGCGGAGGGTGCCCAGGGCCCAGGCCACCACCGGGACCGCGGCCAGCAGGCTGAGGCCCGAGATTCCCGCGCCCGCATCGGGCCAGCGCTTCTGCCAGCGGTCCGTGAGCCAGCCGCCCAGGAAGGTGCCGAGAATGCCCGTCACCACGGCCAGCCCCCCGAACACCAGGCCCGCTCTGGCGGTGCTGACCGCGAAGCGCCGCTGCAGCAGCGTGGGCCCCCACATGCTGAGGGCACCCATGGCGAAGGTGTAGGCCACATAGCTCGCGGTGCAGGCCAGCCAGATCCGATTGAGGAAGAGGTGCCGCAGGCGACTGGCATAGGGCAGGAAGCCCTCCGCATCCGGCACGAGGTCCATGGCCCCCCGGACCGGGTCCGGCTGGAGGGCCATCCACAGGGCCAGGATCAGCCCCGGAAGGCCTGCGGCCAGGAAGGAGGCTCGCCAGCCCCAGGCACCGGCCACCAGGCCCCCCAGCCCATAGCCGAAGGCGCTGCCCAACGGGATGGCCAGGTAGAACCAGGTGAAAGCCTTGGCGCGGTCGGATTCGGGGAAACCGTCGGCCAGCATGGCCGGACCCAGGGTCGCGTAGGCGGCCTCGCCCACGCCCACCAGGGACCGCGTCAGCAGCAGGGCCGGATAGCTGTGGACGAAGGCCGCGCCCAGGGTGGCCAGGCTCCACAGGATCACGCCGCCGGCCACGAGCCGGGGCCGGTGGAAGCGGTCCGCCAGGTACCCGAAGAGCGGTGCGGCCCCCATGTAGACCAGGATGAAGACCAGGGTCAGGCGGCCCAGCTGCGCATCGGTGAGGTGCAGTTCCCGCCCCAGGGGCTCCAGGACGGCCGCCACCACGTACCGGTCCAGGTAGTTCACCAGGTTGATCCCGGTGAGCAGCAGGAGCAGCCGTTGGGCGGCGGTCATCTCATGGGGCCGTCGGTGGCCGGGTTACTTCTTCGGAGAGGCCGGTTTCCCGGAAGCGGGCTTGGATGCCGGGGCGGGAGCGGGAGCAGCCGGCTCACCGGCATCCAGCCGCTTGGCCACCTCGGCGGTGAAGGCCTTCATCCAGTCC
>CAIMBM010000066.1 GCA_903839205.1 uncultured Holophagaceae bacterium
CTGCCCCACAGCATGCAGGTGGGCCAGACCGGCAAGGTCGTGAGCCCCACCCTCTACATCGCCTGCGGCATCAGCGGCGCCATCCAGCACATTGCCGGCATGAGCGGCTCGAAATTCATCGTCGCCATCAACAAGGATCCCGAGGCCCCCATCTTCAAGCTGGCGAGCTACGGGATCGTGGGTGACCTCTTCGAGGTGGTCCCCGAACTCACCAAGGCGGCCAAGGCACTCGGCATCGGCTCCAACTAATCATCCGAAACGTCAGACGCCAAACTGCCTCATGTGGTGGTCCAGGTGCTTGTACATGAGGCGCCCCCACTCCGCTCCGCTCAACGGACCGAAGAAGGGGTGGGTCTGCTTTCCCACGAGTTCGGGACCACGCTGGACGAAGCGGTCGATCAGAGTGGCCAGGCGGGTCCGCTCCGCCACGAAGTCCTGCAGGTCCGACACCACGAAGGTCGGGTCCGTGGGCGCGTTCCTGCGGAAGGGTTTCTCGCCCAGGACTGCCCGGCGGATGAAGGGGGTGATGAGCCTCCCGATGAGGACCTGCGTCATGGGACGGTCTCCCGTGGCCGCCTCCAGCCCGAGGGCACAGTGGAGCAGCATCTGGGCGGGATCCATCTTGCCCCACCGGCGGGTGGCGTTCGGTTCAAGGTTCGCCAGGCGCCGGGACAGGGCCTCCCGGTCGACGGGGTTGAACAGGGAGTTCATGGTGATTCTCCTAGACCGAAAAGCCGTCTGCCGCTCCGGTGCCCGGACCGCCAGCGGCCGGGCCCTGCCCTGGAGGAAGAAAAAGCTACACAAGCTCGAATCCCTCGTCCCGCAGGAAGTCCCGGGCATCCTCGGGATCGCCAAAACGGGCGATGACCATGTCGCCCTCGTTCACGTCGCCATCCAGGGCGTCCAGGCCATTGCGTTCCCGGATGATGCAGGCTCCGCCGATTTCATCCAGCCCGAACTGCACCAGTTCCCGGAGGGATCCGTGCTCATCCCGCCAAAGCTCCACCAGCAGGTCTGTTCCCATCTTTGCCTCCCTCGGCCATTTCCCGCAGAGAAAAGCTAAGTCTTTTCGAAGAAGAGGACCACCATTCCGAAGCCCACCCGGTCGCCATGCTTCAACTCCCTGGGTTCGCCGGGCTGGATGCGCTCGCCTCGGACGAAGGTGCCATTCGCCACGCCGGGTTCCTCGAGCAGGAAATAGCGGCCGTGCTCGCAGAGGATGCGGGCATGGCGCCGGGAGACGCTGAGGTTGTGGTCCTCGTCGGTGAGGTCCATGTCGGGGTGGACCCCCGTGGTGGGGTCAAATCGCCCGATGAGGGATCCGTGGGACAGGATCGGGTGGGATTTGCCGCTGAGGACCGACACGAGGTTGGCCACCGGGACGGAGGGCGCCTTGGAAGCACGGTTGGCGTCCATGCTCTCCACCCGCTCCGAGAGTTCCCGATGCCGCTGGGCCAGCCGCTGCATCATCTTCACGGACACTTCCGGATTCTGGCGGATCATCCGCAGGAAGGTGCCCCGCGTGATGGCAATGAGATCGGTATCCTCGATGGCCATGGCTGTCTGCTGGCGCGGGAGGGATTCCAGCAGACTGCCCTCGCCGAAGAAATCCCCCTTGGAGAGTTCCTCGGCCCAGTCCCCCAGGGGCTCTTCCGAGACGTACATGCGGACCTTGCCCGACAGGATGATGTACATCTGCTGGGCCATCTCCCCCTTGCGGAAAACAATCTCCCCCTCGCGAAAACGCAGCTTGCTTTGATCGATGAAGCTGGGTTCGGCCATGGGGGTCCCGGGGAGGCTCCTAGATTAACCCAGGCCAGGACCCGGTAGGAACTTCACAGACCAGAACATGTTAGGAAGCATCGAGCCATCAGCTCCTCCAGGATTCGCGCTTCGGTGGGCGAGAACCCGTCCCGATGGGGACAATCCAGATCCAGCACGGCCCTCAGGCGCCCCTGGACCGTGACCGGGATCACCAGCTCGCTGCGGGTGGCGTCATCGCAGGCGATATGGCCGGGGAAGGCGTGGACATCCGGAACCCGCTGGGTGAGTCCAGTCCGAGCGCAGGCCCCGCAGACCCCTTTCTCGAAGGGGATGCGAAGGCAGCCCAGGCCCCCCTGATAGGGACCCACCGCCAGCATCCGGTCCCCCACGCGCCGGTAGAACCCGCACCAGTTGGCCTGGGGGAGGGTCTCCCACAGCAGGCAGGCCAGCGTGGCCTGGAGGGCCACCTCGTCGGTTTCCCCTGCCAGCACGGCCTCGACCTGGGGCAGGGCCGCCTGCAACCGGGCCACCCGCTCGGGTTCCGGGAGCAGGGTGCCCCTCGCCACCTTGGCCAGCAGGATGCCCTCGCCCATCACCAACCTCCGTTACGCTTGATGCATGTCCATTCTGCGCTATCTGGCGGCCCCGCTGTCCCCCCTCTATGCTGCCGTGGTGCGCGCGCGCAATCGAAGCTTTGATGCCCACCCCGAGCGGGCTGCGCAGGTGGATGTCCCGGTGGTGTCCATCGGGAACATCAGTACCGGCGGAACGGGCAAGACCCCCCTGACGCTGTTCCTGGCGGAAGGCCTGGAAGCTGCTGGCTGGCGGAATGCCGTGCTGTCCCGGGGCTACGGGGGTCGGCGGGAGGTGGACCCCATGAGTGTGGAGGCGGACTCGGACCCCAGGCAGACCGGGGATGAACCCCTGCTCCTGGCTCGGCGCCTGGGGCGGCACCGTGTGGTGGTGGGGCGGAAACGCCACGCGGCGGCGCTGCGGGCCCTGTCCCAGCGGCCGGAGCTCCGGTGCCTCCTGCTGGACGACGGCTTCCAGCACCGGGGCCTCCGCCGCGACCTGGACCTCGTGGTGCTCGATGGGGTGCGGCGCTGGGGCAACGGCCGGATGCTGCCCCTGGGCGACCTGCGGGAGCCCCTGGAGAGCCTGGCCCGCGCCCACGCCCTGGTGGTGACGCGCGCAGCCCGGGTGCCGCTCCGCGCCGAGATCGAGGAATGGTGGGCCCTCCACGGCTCCGGCGGCCCCATCTTCTGGGTGGACTTCGAGTTGGGAGGCCTGCGCCGGTTGGGCGCCAACGAATGGGCCTCCCTGCCCCGTCCCGGAGCGGGGCCCGCCTTCGCCTGGTGCGGCCTCGGCAATCCCAAGGCCTTCTACGCGGATCTGCTCCTGGCGGGTCAGCCCTGGGCTGGAACCCACAGCTTCCCCGACCACCGCGGACCCTCGCCTGCCCAGCTTCGGCGACTGCAGTCCCTGGCCAGGGAGGCAGGGGCCGATTGGATGGTCTGCACCGAGAAGGACGCGGTGAAACTGGGCCCTGGACATGCCAGCCTCCTGGAACTGCCGCTCTTCGTGGCGGAGCAGCGGGTGCGCGGCGGTGAACCCCTCCTTGCCTGGGTGAAGGCCCAGCTGGGCTGAGCTTCTGGCCCACCCCGGGGGCTGTGCCTTCCCCCTGTTGGCAGGGGAGGTTATGCTTGCGACCACCAAGCCACTCCAATAGAGCGACTCGATAGGAGACAGCTATGTTCAGACCCACCCTCTACGGCTCCCTGCTGCTGGCGGCCCTCGGCCTCCAGGCCGGAGATACCGTCAAGATCGCCCTCACGGGCCCCTACAGCGGCGGATCCGCACCCATGGGCACCTCCGCCCGGGACGGCGCCAAGCTGGCCATCGCCGAGATCAACGCCGCGGGCGGCATCCAGGTGGGCGGCAGGAAGCTGAAGATCGAGGTCATCGAGCGGGACGACGAGGCCAAGAATGAGCGCGGTGCCCTCATCGCCCAGGAACTGGCCGCCATGGGCGACCTGTCGGGCGTCATCGGCACCGTGAACACCGGCGTCTGCATCGCGGGCGACAAGCACCTGCAGGAGAAGGGCATCACCAAGATCATCTGCCCCGCCGCGGGGTCTGCCTCCATGACCCAGTGGAGCAAGGCGGGCGTGAAGGACAACTCGATCTTCCGCTTCGCCGCCTACGACGGCATCCAGGCGGCCATGGTGGTCGAGGAGGCCATCAACCGCCATTTCACCAAGGTGGCAGTGGTCTTCGACTCCACCAACTACGGTGTGTCCGGCCGCGACGACATCCTGGACCAGATCAAGAAGCAGGGCAACAAGCTGACCGTGGTGGCCCAGGAGAAATTCAACATCGGCGACAAGGACATGACCGCCCAGCTGCTGCGGGCCAAGTCCGCGGGCGCGCAGGCCATCCTCATCTGGGCCATCGGTCCCGAGTTGGCGGCCGTGTCCAACGGCGAGGCCAAGATCGGCATGAAGGCGCCCATGATCGGCGGATGGACCCTGTCCATGTCCAACTACATCGACAACGCCGGCAAGAACGGCAACGGAACCCTCATGCCCCAGACCTTCATCGAGGAGCCCATCACCCCCAAGGCAAAGGCCTTCATCGAGGGGTACCACCAGACCTTCAAGGTGGGCCGCATCCCCTCCGCCGTGGCCGCCGCCCAGGGCTACGACGCCGTCTACATCTTCGCCGCCGCCGTGAAGCAGGCGGGCAGTACCGACACCCACAAGATTAAGGAGGCCCTGGAGGACTTGAAGGAGCCCGTGAAGGGCGTCATCGCCACCTGGAACCACCCCTACACCAAGTGGGATCCGGCGGACGTGACCACCCACGAGGCCTTCCGCCGCGAGCAGGTGGTCATGGGTATGGTGAAGGATGGGCGCGTGGTCTTCGGGAACGACGCCGACAAGGCCCGCCTGATCAAGGAGGCCGCCGGCACCACGCCCGCGAAGGCCAAGGCCAAGAAGAAGTAGGTCCAGCGCCCGTCATCCCGGGGGGCTTCGGCCCCCCACTTTTTCTGACCTCTTCCGCGACAGGCCGGGCATGAATGCTTCGATCATAGGCCAGATGGCCGTCAGTGGCGCCCTGATGGGGCTGGTCTACGCCCTCATCGCCTACGGCTTCCAGCTCACCTACGCCACCAGCAAGAGCATCAACTTCGGCCAGGGCGAGCTGGTGATGATCTCCGCCTTCTTCAGCCTCACCCTCACCAACCTGGGCCTTCCCTACTGGGCGATGGTCCCCGGCGGCCTGCTCTTCGGCGCCATCATGGGCCTGGTGGTCGAGCGGGCGGGCGTCAGGCTCGCGCTCGAGCAGAAGAGCGAGGGCTGGATCCTGCTCTCGATCATCATCGGCCTCTTCTTCTTCTCAGCCGCCGAGAACATCTGGGGGCGGGACGACCGCCCCTTCCCCACGCCGATCTCGGCGGATCCCATCCACGTGCTGGGCGTGGATGTCACCAGGCTGGAGTTGTCCGTGGCGGTGGGCGTCCTGGGCATTATGGGCCTCATCGAACTCTTCAAGCGCAGCACCCTGTTGGGCAAGGCCTTCGAGGCCGTGTCGGCGGACCGCGACGCGGCAGAGCTCATGGGCATCTCCGCCACCCGCACCGTCATGCTCTCCTACGGTCTGTCCGGCGCGGTGGCGGCCCTGGCGGGCAAAATACCGTTAGCAAGACTATCAACACTAAAGCGTACCGCCATTGGGCAAGTATGCTGTGACTGAACGCAGCGTAGGACAGCCAGACGCAGATTGTCAACAGACC
>CAIMBM010000067.1 GCA_903839205.1 uncultured Holophagaceae bacterium
GCCCTGCTGGGCATCCTGCCCGACGACTGTGCCGTGGAATGGAGCCAGGTGATCTTCAAGGGGCTGATCCTCAAGGGCATCTACGGCCGGGAGATGTTCGAGACCTGGTACAAGATGGCCGCCATGATCCAGAGCGGCCTGGACATCACCCCCGTCATCACCCACCGCTTCGGCATCGACGACTTCCAGAAGGGCTTTGATGCCATGCGAAGCGGGCAGAGCGGGAAGGTGATCCTGGATTGGGGTGTCAAGTAGACCGGCTTCGATCGGGAATGCGACCCACGCGAGCGTGATTCCCTCCGCGCCGGGTCCCGACTTCGCAGAGCCCACCGGGCTCTGCTTCGTCACCCGGCGAGGAGGGACCTCAACGAATAGGCTGGGGCTGGGGCAGCGCCGGGAAGGCCGGTTCGCTCCAGGGGGCTCCGTCCTTGATGAGGATGTCGGCGGCAAGCCCCTCGCCACCGGGTCGGAGGTCCGTCCCCAGGCAGGCCAGGTAGTAGCCATCGAACTTCGTGTTGAGCTTCTGCTTGACCGGGCCGCGGTTGGCCTGGACGTCCTCGATGGGACGGGAGACGTAGGGCCGGTAGAGGAAGGGGTGCCCCCAGGGGGTCTCGGGCACCTGGTCCAGGTACTCGGGCAGGAGGTCGTTGAGCGAAGCGGGGTATTCGCTCTTCTTGGCCTTGTACCGGATCAGCGCATCGGTGATGCGCTTCATGCCGGCCCGCACCAGTTTCTGGCGGTCCTCCACGTCGCGCTTCACGAAGGCCTCGATGAGGTAGAGGTCCCTCTTGGCCTGCTGGGCCGCGTCCGAATCCGGATAGCGCTCCGTCAACTGCTTCATCATGGCCCGGGCTTCCAGGCTGCGGCCTTCGAGGTTGAGCTTCCGGGCCTCCTCGTAGAGGTTGGCAGGGAGCCGCGGATCTTCGGAACTGCATCCGGCCGACAACACCAGGAGGACCAGGGCAGGGGCGAACCGGGAGGCGGGCATGGCAGGAACCATAGCAGAGGCTGGCCCCGCCTTGAAGTAGGCCATGGTGAAAAACCACCTGTTCCTTCCCCATGGCGAGGACGACCCGATGACCCCTAAGATGGAATGGATCGGGGGGCGCCATGACGGACAGGCCGATGCTGGTGGGCATCGTAGGGGGGTCCGGTAGTGGCAAGACCTCGGTGGCGACGGAACTGGTCGAGCGTCTCCGCAAGGAGGCCGTGGCCGCCCTCCTTTGGGACATGGATGCCTACTACGCGCCGCTGGACGTGGTGAAGGAGCGCTTCGGCAGCCTTCCCGTGAACTGGGACCATCCCCATGCCTTTGACCTGGGGCTCATGGCCGCCCACCTGTCTGCCCTGCACCGGGGGGAGAGCATCCGGAAGCCCCGCTACGACTTCACCCTGTCGGACCGCACGGGCTGGGAGGACCCGCTTCCGCCGGGCCAAGTCGTGGTCCTGGAGGGGCTGCTGCTCTTCGCCCTGCCGGAACTCAGGGAGCAGCTGGACATGAAGATCTTCGTGGACACGGATGCCGACATCCGCATCCTGCGCCGCATCCGCCGCGACACCCGCGAGCGGGGCCGCAGCCTCGAAAGCGTCATGGACCAGTACGAGCAGAGCGTCCGCCCCATGCATCTGGAGTTCGTGGAATCAAGCAAGCGGTGGGCCGATCTCATCGTCCCCACCGGCGTGGAGAACCGCACCGCCATGGAAGTCATCACGCACCACATCACCACCCGCGCCCGGAGCCGGGAAGGGGCATTCCATGTTTGAAGCCGGACCCCACCTCGATGCCCAGGGCTTCCGGGCGCTCGATGCCGCATCCGTGCAGATCCTCGATGTGCGTGAGCCCTGGGAGTATGAACTGGCCCGCATCCCCGGCGCCCTCCTGATCCCCTTGGGAGAGCTTGCGGAGCGGGTGCATGAGCTGGATCCAGGCCGTCCGGTGGCGGCCTACTGCCACCACGGGATGCGCAGCCTCCAGGCCCTGCGGTTCCTGCAGGGCCTGGGCTTCAGGGACTTGGCCCACCTGTCCGGGGGCATCGAGGCCTACAGCCGCTTGGACCCTTCTGTGCCGAGGTACTGATGAGGCTGCTCCACCGGCACCCCGATGGCTTCGATCCTGCAACTCCCTGGGCCCAGGAATCCGAGAGCATCCGGCAGGATTCGAGACTGTTCCAGCAGATCGTGGCGCAGCGGCGCAGCCCTCACACGGGCAGGGGGCACGCCTTCTACCGCTTGACCGGCCCCGACTGGGTGAACGTGGTGGCCTTCACCCGGGCAGGGGAGCTGCTGGTGGTGGAGCAGTTCCGGCACGGCATCGATGCCCCCACCCTGGAGATCCCGGGGGGTGGCTGCGATCCCGGGGAGGATCCGGCCGAGGCGGCCCGGCGGGAATTGAGGGAGGAGACAGGATTCGTGGCAACGCAGTGGGTGGCTCTGGGCTCCTGCACGCCCAATCCCGCCACCCAGAACAACCGCTGCCATACCTTTCTGGCCCTGGACTGTGAACCGGACGGGCCCCTGGCCCTGGACCCGGCCGAGGAACTGCAGGTCTGGGCGTGCTCCTGGACTGAGTGGCTGGGTTGCATGCGGAGCGGGGAGATCCACCATGCCCTGGTGCTGGCAGCCTTCCAGCTCCTCAGCCTCTGGGAAGGCTGGCCAGAGCTACTCTGCCGATTGGAGGCCTGAGGTGTCCCGCGCTCCCTTGCTCATGCTGGCTGCCGCCGCCCTGGTAGCCCAGGCGCCAGCCCCGGGCGTACCTCCTTGTCAGATCGCGGGTGTCCCCAATCCCCGGTTCGAATCCGAGCTGAACGAGGCCATCCGGCTGCTTGGTCCAACAGAGCGCAGGAGCTTCTTCAAGGCCCTCCGCGCCAAGCAGCGGGAGCTCCTGCATCGAATTCTCGAGGTGGAGCTAGGGTTGCACGAGGCCCAGTCCCTGAGGAACACCCTGGAGCGCGAGCACTCCCCGAACCTCCGCCAGGGCCAGGCCCTGGTGGACAGCCAGGCCAGCCTGCTGGCGGCCTTCCGGGAGATGGACCGGGTCATTGCCCGCGTGCGGTGGGCGGAAGACCCCCTCAAGCTCGACGCGGATGAGCTCCGGGTGGATCTCTACGGCGGCTTCCAGTTCTCCAGCCTGTTCAGCGAACAGGACCCGAACGGATCCTTCTTCTCCAAGTCCAGGCCCTTCGTGGCCCTGGACATCCGCCAGACCTTCCGCCACCCGGCCCAGGACACCTGGTGGGAGGTGTTCAGCACCCTCTCCTTCCAGTCCTCGAGCCTGGAGACCTCGGACACGCTCAACGTGATCACCAGCAGTGGCCAGTTCCACGGGGAAGTGGGCCTCTGGTGGATGGAAACCCTCACCGAGCGCGTGAGCTGGGGTGTGCTGGGCACGGCGGGGGCAGTGGGCTACAGCCAGCCCGTGGTCCAGGCGGACCTGACGGGCACCTCCCGGGACGAGTTCCGCAACCAGTTCAAACTGGGCCTCACCACGAGGCAGGAGGAGGGCGCCCTGAGGGGCTCCTTCGCCGAATGCTCCTACCTCCGGGACCCGCTCTTCCGCTCCCAGGACCGGCTCTACCTGCGGGGCCGAGTCGTGCTGACCCAGTTCGGCTCCGAGGGCGCCAGCGGTGATTTCTACATGGAGGGTTCCGTCAACAAGGGCCGCATCGGGAAGGACGAGGCCGTGATGCTGGTGGGCTTCCGGCTCAGCACGGTGTCCTTCTTCCGGAGCCTCGGAGGCGGAGCCAAGCCTTGAGCCGGTGCGAGTCCAGGCTGTAGTCTGAAGGCTGGATTCCAATGAGGAGCGCCCCATGGCCACTGAATGTTCCTTCGATGTCGTGTGCAAGGTGGACCTGGACGAGGTGAAGAATGCCCTTTCCCAGGCCATGAAGGAGATCGGCCAGCGCTTCGACTTCAAGGGCTCGGCGGCCAAGATCGAACTCAAGGACGACAAGGTACTGGTGCTCAGCGCCGACGACGAGACGAAACTCAAGGCCGTCATCGACGTGCTCCAGTCCAAGCTGCACAAGCGGGGCGTCAGCATCCGAAGCATGGTCTACGGCAAGATCGAACCGGCCTCCAAGGGCAGCGTGCGGCAGGAGGTCACCATCCAGCAGGGCATTCCCGTGGAGAAGGCCAAGGGCCTCATCAAGGCGGTGAAGGACGCCAAGATCAAAGTCCAGGCCAGCATCCAGGGCGACCAGCTCCGGGTGAGCGGCAAGAGCCGCGACGATCTCCAGGAGGTCATCGCCCTGTTCAAGAAGGACGACCAGGGTCTG
The DNA here is from genome assembly GCA_903839205.1 of uncultured Holophagaceae bacterium. GTDB lineage: Bacteria > Acidobacteriota > Holophagae > Holophagales > Holophagaceae > Geothrix. The sequence continues at coordinate 4,275 of CAIMBM010000067.1, forward strand.
GATCTGCAGTTCACGAACTACAGGGGATAAGAGCTCCTAGCAAAACCCGACGAGGCCGCGATGAACCCAGCCGGGATGCACCGCAAGGAAGGGCCCGCAGGGCAACGTGGTTCGTTGTTCAAGGGACCTGACGCCGCGGGGCGC
>CAIMBM010000068.1 GCA_903839205.1 uncultured Holophagaceae bacterium
ACGGGTGGCCGAAGTCAGGGCAGGGCCCCCTTCGGTTTCCCGATCCACCATCCCCAGAAATCCACCCAGGGCCGCTGAGCCTGCTGGGCGTCAGCCGCAGCCGAGCCCCTGGGCCCCGAGAGGAGCCTACTTGAACCCCAAGAAGACCATGATGATCAACGCCACGGATCCGGAAGAGATCCGGGTGGCCACCCTGATCGACGGTGTGCTGTTCGACTACGATGTCGAGTTCCTGCACAACGAGAAGATCAAGGGCAACCTCTACCGGGCCCGCGTCGTCCGCGTGGATACCAGCCTGCAGGCCGCCTTCGTCCACTTCGGTGGTCAGAAGAACGGCTTCCTGCCCCTGGGCGAACTGCCCCGCAGCCTCACCGGCGACGGCCGCCGGGCCCGCATCCAGGATGTGCTCTCGCGGGACCAGGAGATCCTCGTCCAGGCCGTGCGCGAAGAGCTCGGTGGCAAGGGCGCCATGATGACCGGCCAGGTCAGCCTGGCGGGCCGCTACCTGGTGATCACGCCCGGCAACCCGGTGAACGGCATCAGCCGGAAGATCGAGGCCACCGAGGAACGCAGGCACTTCAAGCAGCTCATCGACACGCTGGAGATCCCCGAGGACATCGGCGTGATCGTCCGCACCGCGAGCCTGGGGGTCACCAAGGAGGATTTCCAGCGGGACCTGGAGTACCTTCTGGACACCTACAAGGAGGTCCTGAACCGCTACAAGCACCGCCACGGGGTCGGGCTCGTGTGGCAGGAGGACGATGTCGTCACCCGCACCCTGCGCGACACCTTCAGTTCCGACGTGGAGGAGGTGCAGATCGATGACCTGGACACCTTCCATGCGGCCCAGTCCTTCTTCAAGCGCACCATGCCCCAGTACCTGGATGTCCTGAAGCACTACACCGGGAAGAAGCCCCTGTTCTCCCGCCACCAGCTTGAGGAGCAGATCGACCGCGTCTACGGCCGGAAGGTGGGCCTGCCCAGCGGCGGCGCCTTGGTGCTGGACCAGACCGAGGCCCTGGTGGCCATCGACGTGAACAGCGGCAAGACCTCCGGCGACGGCGTGGAGGACATGGCCCACAAGACCAACATGGAGGCCGCCGAGGAGGTGGCTCGGCAGCTGCGCCTGCGCGATCTGGCGGGCCTCATCGCCATCGACTTCATCGACATGAAGCGCGAGTCCCATATCCGGGCAGTGCAGGACCGGCTGGTGGACTGCCTCAAGGCCGACAAGGCCCGGATGGAGGTAGGGAAGATCAACCGCTTCGGGGTGCTGGTCATGACCCGCCAGCGGATCCGGCCCAGCCTCCAGCACGTCAACCACGAGAGCTGCCCCACCTGCGCCGGCACAGGCAAGGTGAAGACCATCGAGGCCATGGCGCTGTCCGTGGTGCGGAAGCTGCACGGGATTCTCTCCAAAGGAGGCATCGGCGAGATCCGGGTCAAGCTGGCCCCCGCCATCGCCGCCGCCGTCCTCAACGAGAAGCGTGGCGACCTGGTCCAGATGGAGGAGGAAAGCGGGGCGAAGGTCCTCATCCAGGCCGACTGGTCCATGAGCTACGGGGAGATGGCCGCCGAGCTCGAGCGGGCCGAGGAGGCCCCGGTCGAGAAGCCGGCCCCCAAACCCCACCGCGAGAAAGGCTCGCCCGAAGAGGAAACCGTGGTGCTGGGAGGGGACAGTCCCATTTCCTTCGACAAAGCCCTGGGCCTGCACGGCGAAGGCCCCAAGGAAGCCAAGAAGGAGGCCTTCAAATACGACCGCCGCGATCTCCAGCGGGCGGCCCTGGACGAGCGGGAGCGCCTGCGCGCCCTCTTCGAGAGTGCCAAGCCCGAGGACGACGAGCCCGAGGAGGGCACCGAGGAATCCTCTGACGAGGCCAAGGGTGACGGTACCAAGCGCAAGCGCCGGCGCCGGCGCCGCAAGGGCGGCGCCGACAAGGGTGCCGAGACCTCGCCTGAGACCTCCTCTTCCGAGGATGAGGCCGGTTTAGACGCCGAGCCGGAACTTCAACCGGAACCCCCCAGGGCCACACCGGATCTGGTGGCCAGCCTGCTCACCCCGAGCCCGAGGCCCAGGATCGGCGCGCCCGCTCAAGAAGTGGTTCCGGCATCGGTCCAGGCGCCAAAGCCCAGGCGGACGCCCCGGGCCAAGGTGACCTCGCTACCCGAGCCCGCCGCGGTGGCGCCTTCCGTCGCCCCCCCGGATCCCGCCGCCGAACCGACCGCGCCGGGAAAGAAGAGGGCGCCCAGGGCCAAGGCTTCCAAGGCCGCATCCGACGAGAGTGAGGCTCCCAAGGCTCCCAAGGCCGCCAAGGCGGCCGCTGGGTCCAAGGTCACCCGGGCCAAGAAGACCAAGACCTAGCCCCGGATGCCCACCATCTACTGGCTGGCGCCCCTCGCCTCCCTGTCCACCCTCCTGGGAGGCTGGGGGGTGGTGCGCTTCCTCCAGGGCCGGGCCCGCTTCATGCGTCTGCTCTCAGGCGTCGCGGCGGGCTACCTGCTGTCCGTCACCCTGGTGCGCATCGTCCCGGAATGCCTGGAGGCGAAGGGGGGGGAATCGAATGCCCTGTGGGTCCTGGGTGGCTACCTGCTCGTGCACGTGTTGGAACATGGCATTACCTTGCATTTCCACTATGGCGAAGAGACTCATACCGGTGGGTCACCGCTGAGCGGGGTCATGGCGCTCGTGGGCCTTTCCCTGCACAGCCTCATGGATGGGGTGGCCATTGCGGCGGCCCTTTCCATCCAGGGCAACCTGGGCCTGCTGGTCACCCTGGGGATCCTGTTCCACAGGATCCCTGAGGGGGGCACCATCGCCTCGATCTTTCTTGTGGACGGGTTCGGGAACCGGGGAGCTCTGCTCGCCTCGGGAACCCTCGCCCTGGCCGCCCTGGTTGGAGCGGCCGGCCAGACCGTGCTGAGTCTCCCGATCGGGCCCATCCTGGGCCTGACGGCGGGCCTGACCCTCTATGTCGCCAGTTCCGATCTGCTTCCGGAGGTCCAGAAGGTGCCCGGCCTCCAAAGCACGGTCGCGCTGCTGTCTGGTGTGGGAGTGTTCCTCATCAGTGCGCGGCTGCTTCCGCATACGCACTGAGTCCGCCATGGGCCGCCTCCGGAAGGGATGCCGAGGCCTGCTGGGGGGTGCCCTGCCGGTCCTTCTCGCGGCTCAGGGCCTCCCCCCGGTGCCCGTCTGGCAGCCTCTGGATGCCCCCACTCCTGCGGAACTGCTGCCCCTCCGGCCTTTCCAGATCGAGCGCGGCCCCGGGAATTCCCGGGTGCCCTTTGACTGGCGGGGGGAACTCGAGGAGAAGGCCGACCTCTGGATCCTCGACCATGGCGCGATCCAGGCTGAGGGCCTGCTGCTGCTGGCCGACCGCATCGAGTACCGGATCACCGACGGCCAGTTGAACGCCCAGGGGCACGTCCGGCTGGAGGGCCCGGACCTGCGGCTGCGCTGCGAGCGACTTCAGATGAACTGGCTGCTCCGTTCCGGCCAGGCCTGGGCCTTGCAGATGGACCTGCCCCCGACCTGGACCCTCCGCTCCAGCCATGTCGCCTTTGCCACCCTGCGAAGCTGGCTCTTCGACGCGGTGGTCCTGAGCCCCTGCCCGGAGGATAGGCCGGGGTGGGAGGCCAAGCTGACGGGCCTCAAGGTCGATCTCGATGGTTTCGCCACGCTCTGGAACCCCCGCATCCAGCTGGGTCCGGTGCCCGTCTTCTACCTGCCCTATGCCCTCTATCCGGCCAAGGCCGAGCGCACCTCGGGATTGGTGTCGCCCCAGTTGGGGTTGTCCAGCGAGTTCGGCCCCAGCGTGGGGGTCTCCTACTACCAAGTGCTTGGAGATTCCGCCGACGCCACCTTCTCGCCCGAGCATTTCGGCAAGGAGGGCACCCTGTGGGGCGGCGAGGCCCGCTGGCACCCGGACCTCACCCACCAGGGAAGCATCTCCGGCATGGCGATCCACTCGCAGAGTCTGGACACCCAGCGCTACCAGGTCGCCCTGAAGGAGGTCTGGCAGCGGGAGGACGGCTGGCAGCTGACCGCCGATGTGAACCAGGCCTCGGACAACCTCGTTGCCTCCGATTACGGAGGGGGAGTGAGCAGCCTCGGCGCCGCGAACTTCGATTCGGCGCTCTACCTGGGACGGAACTTCACCTTCGGGAGCCTCAGCCTGACGGCCGCCGAGCAGCGCAGCTTCTTCACGACGGCCACCCAGGGGGATCCCTTCTACAACCCCGAATTTCCCGCCTCCCTGCGAAGGCAGACCCTGCCCCAGGGGGAGTTCCGGTTCTTCCCGGTGCCGGTGCTGGGACCCCTCTACCTGGACGGCGGCATCAGGCTGGGGCGCTATGCCTACGGCATCGACGGCAGCGCCACGACGCCGAACCAGAGCTATGCCTGGGACCGCCAGGATGCCGACACCCGGATCCATGGCCGCCTCGGGCAGTGGGGCCCCTTCCGGGCCGATTTCGAGATGATGGGACGGGTCTCGCACTACAGCGGGACCCTCTCTGCTCCGGTGTTCGACCCGAGCGGCGGGGCCAACGGCACCGAGGTCGATCCGGCCACCAGCCCCTTCCAGGTGGATGGGAGTGCCGCGACCCGGTTCCTGCTTTCCGAGCACCTGCGCCTGTCCGGACCGCAAGTGGGGCGGAGTTTCGAGGACGTTTCCATCCTGGGCTACCATGGCGAACTTCGGCATGTGCTCGAACCCTATTTCGGATTGACCGAGACCAGCCGCTATGGGGAGGCCGGATACATCCAGCGCTTCGACCCCGTGGACTACGCGCCGGGCGTGAACGCCAGCGCCTCGGGGGAACAAAGCCTCGAACTGGGACTGAAACAGCACATCCTCGGACATTCGGACTCGGGCGGCGGGTTCATGGACCTGTTGCGCCTGCAGGTGGCCACGCGATTCCACATGACACCCATCATCCTCAGCGACGGTTCCTACCGGAAGGGCTGGGCCTCCCTGGACACGGATCTTGAAGTCGAGCCGACGGACCGCTGGCGGGTGAGCCTCCGCCGCTCCTCTGACATCTCGGCGGGCGGGTCCGACGATGCCCTCAGCCTCGATGTGAAGACCCAGGGTGGCAACCGGTTCAACCTGGCCTACTTCTCCACCGGCATCAACCGGTTCCTGGTGCGACAGCAGGGGGTCCAGTTCGGCGGCATCCAGCGGGTCTGGGACGACCGGTTCCGGTTCGAATTCAGTGCGAACTACGATTTCAGGGCCCGCGGTTTCGCCTCCAGTTCCGTGGACCTTGCCTACGTGCGGCCCTGCGTGGCCTACGTGCTGAAATTCACCCATGTGGCCCTGGATCCGGCGCTCATGGCCGGGGGCCGCGAGGACCGGCTGGACCTGACCCTGACCCTGCGGGGCCTGGGAGATCTATTCAGTTTCCGGCGCTGAGGGCTGGAATCAGATCCAAAGCATTATAGGGCGGGGCTTCCGGCTAATTGGCCGGTTTCCTGGGTGAGTACTCGCCCTGATTGGCCACCACCACCCGGTTCCGCCCCAGGTGCTTGGCCTGGTAGAGAGCCTTGTCCACCTGGGCCACCAGGGTCGGGAGGGTGATCGCCCCGGGGCCCCCCACGCCGAAGCTCATGGTGGGGAAGATGGGCTGGCCTGAGGCAAGCACCAGGGGCTCCTCGTCGATGCGGCGCCGCAGCTTTTCCGCCACCTCGGCGCCCGCCTTGACGCTGGTCTCCGTGAGCAGCACGGCGAACTCCTCGCCACCGATCCGGAAGGCCAGGTCGGACTTGCGGAGGCTAAGGCGGATGCGCGCGGCCAGCTGCCTGAGGACCTCGTCTCCGACCGGATGGCCGAACCGGTCGTTGATCAGTTTGAAGTGGTCCACATCTCCGAGCACCAGGACGAAGGATCGCCGGTGCCGCTCCCACTGGCGCATGGCATGCTCCAGGTTCTGGTCGAAGGCCCGCCGGTTCAGCAGTTCCGTGAGTGGGTCCATGAGCACTTCGTTACGCAGGGCCGCGGTCTCGATCTCGAGCATGCTGCGGCGCTCCCGCAGGTCGTGGATGGCGGATTCGTACTCGGTCTGGATCCTGCGGGCATGCATCCATTCGATGGCCCGCTTGCAGGCGTGCAGCAGGCGTGGTCCGGCCAAGGGAAGGGGGACCCAATCGGAAATGCCGGCCAGCAGCAGCTTGCGCTGGGCGGTCTCATCCTTCACCTGGCCCAGCAGGATCGTGTAGGGCAGAAGGCCCTGGTCCCGGAGCCTGGCCAGCGTCGCGAGGGCCTGCGGGACCCCCCCGGCCGAGAGGCCCAGGAGCAGCACCGGCGCCTTCAGGGCCCGCTGGGCCTCCTGGGCATTGCGCAGGGGCGGGGAGTGGATCTCCATCCCGAAGTGGCTGAGCAGATCCCGGGCCTGCTGGGCGAGCCCCGCCCGAAGCCCCAGGGCGAGTATGGGCACGGCTCGCCCCTCCTGGTGCGAGGCGCTGCCGGCCAACACGGGGCCGAGGTGGTTGAGGAGCAGCTGGATGCTGCTTCCGGCGGCGATGAACCCATCCCCGCCCGCTTCCCCGAGGGCCCGAAGGTCCTCTTCGGTCTGGGCATGGTCGAGGATCAGGAAGATGGGTAGGTTCTGGAACAGCACGCGGGACTCGCCGCGGAGCAACCGGCAGAGCCGGTAGCCGTCCATGGGTTCCCCGCCTGAATCGGCCAGGAGGACCTGGGCCTGGCCCCAGGCGTCCCGGGCCAAGGCCTCCAGGGGGTCAGCCGCGTGCATCACAAGGTGACCAGCCCCTTCGAACGCCATCCTGAGACGTTCGACCAGGTCCTCATGGCGGGTTATGACCAGCAGGTTCATGGGCATCCGATGGAAGCCGACCCAATTGTTGATGCAGATCCAACCCGGTCAAGGGCCTTGGAGGGACCGTTCAGTCCGCGAGGCCCTTCTCGGCCAGCCAGCGTTCGGCATCGATGGCGGCCATGCAGCCGCTGCCGGCGGCCGTGATGGCCTGCCGATACACGTGATCCTGCACGTCCCCGCAGGCGAAGACCCCCTCGATGGCCGTCCGGCTGGACCCCTTCTCCACCTGGAGGTAGCCTGTCTCGTCCATGGGGAGCTGTCCCGCGAAAAGGTCGGTGTTGGGCTGGTGGCCAATGGCCACGAAGAGCCCTTCCACGGGCAGCTCTGATTCGGACCCGTCCACCGTGTCCTTCAGTCTGAGGGCCCGGATCTTCTCCACCTTTTCCCCCATGGGCGTCTCGGTGGTGGCGGTGAGCACTTCCAGCACGGCCTTGTTCCAGACCGGGTGGATCTTCTCGTTGCTGAGCGCCCGATCCTGCATGGTCTTGGAGGCGCGGAGCTTGTCCCGGCGGTGGATGAGGTGGACCTTGGTGGCGAACTTCGTGAGGAAGGTGGCCTCCTCGACCGCCGTGTCGCCGCCGCCCACCACGGCGATCTCCTTGCCCCGGAAGAAGAAGCCGTCGCAGGTGGCGCAGGCGCTGACGCCCCCACCGGAGCGGGAGAGCTGCTCGTCCTTGCCGATGCCCAGCCATTTTGCGGAGGCGCCCGTGGCGATGATCACGGCATCCGCCGAGTACTCGCCCTGGTCGGTGGAGAGCCGGAAGGGGCGGCTCCGGAGATCGGCCTTGAGCACGGTCTCGGGCCTGACGGTGGTACCGAACCGCAGGACCTGCTCGCGCATCTCATCCATCAGGGCCGGGCCGGCAATGCCGTGGCGGAAGCCCGGATAGTTCTCCACTTCCGTGGTGATCGTGAGCTGGCCGCCGGGCTGCACCCCCTCGAAGATGAGCGGCGCGAGATTCGCCCGGGAGGCATAGAGCGCCGCGGTATAGCCGGCTGGCCCGGTTCCGATAATGACCACCTTGTGGTGAGAAGTGCTCATGGGAGCCTCAATGAAATGGTGTGGTAAATGAGCTGGCGGATGGGGTCTCGCCTATGGCGCGTCAGCGGCATACCGAGGAGACGATGTCTTTGTGATGGCTCACAGGCAGCTCCTGGCCGGGATGGGCGCTCAGCCCGACCTTCGAGTCTAGCGCGGGTCCGGCTCCTAGCGGACCAGGCCCCGTGCCCGAAGCAGGGTCTCGACGGCGGCCACGTCCCCGGGGACATCCACGCCCAGGCTGAGGTGGGGCGTGTCAGCCACGCCGATGGGGATGCCTGCGGCCAGGGCCCGGAGCTGCTCGAGCATCTCGAACTGCTCCAGCGGGTGTGGCGGCAGGCTCGTGAAGGCCCGTAGGGTGTCCGGCCGGTAGGCATAGAGGCCGAGGTGGCGCTTGAAGTGGGCCAGCTGTTCCGGTTTCACCCAGGGCCGGAAGTCCGCGTCGAAGCGCGACGAGTTCCGCAGGTAGGGGATGGGACTCCGGCTGAAATAGAGCGCCCGCTGGCGGTCGTCCATCACCACCTTCACGGCGTTCGGGTTGAAGACTTCATCCAGGTCGGCGAAGGGACAGGCCGCCGTGCCCATGGGTAGGTCCGGCTGGTCGCGCATGAGGGCCACCAGGGCCGCCACGGTCTCAGGATGCATGGCAGGCTCGTCGCCCTGGAGGTTCAGGACGCAGTCGAAGCGCTCCTCCAGGAGGTCCACCACGGCGGCGGTGCGGTCCGTGCCCGAGGGCAGGTCCGGGTCTGTCATCAGGGCCTCTCCGCCGAATCCCCGGACGGCCGAGGCGATGCGCTCGTCGTCCGTGGCGACCACCACCCTGTCCACCCCCTCGGCCCGGCTGGCGGCTTCGAAGACCCATTGGATCATCGGCTTCCCGGCGATGGGAACCAGGGGCTTGCCGGGAAAACGGGTGGACTGGAAGCGGGAGGGGAGGACGGCGAGGGTGCGCATGGGAACCAGTGTAATCACCCCAGATTCCAGACTCAGTCGGCCCCTGCCGATGTCTCAGGCAACGGGGGCTCTTTTTGGATCAATCCTTCGACGATGTCTGGGCGGAATGCGAGGACCTCTTCATGCAGGCCCGCCAGACGCTTGCCACGATGAAGGAACCCCAGCCCGCCCATGTGGTCCAGGCCTCCGTGAACGGGCTCTTCCGGACCACCCACACCCTCAAGGGCATGGCTGGGATGCTGGGCTTTCCGAATTTCAGCCGGGCGGCCCATCGCCTGGAGGACATCTTCGACCTCATGCGCAAGGGGAGGCTGCGTTCCACGGATTCCCTGGTCGAGACGCTGGAGGCGGGCATGATGGCCCTGGAATCCGGCCTGGCCAACCTGCGGATGGGAAGGCAGGAACCGGATGACTACCTGCATTCCCTCCGGCGTCCATTGGGCGAACTCGAGGCCCTGGCGCGCCCGGCCGAAGGGGGGACGCAGGACCTGACCTCCCTGTTGGACCTACCGGCCGAGATGCTGAAGACCCTCTCCGAGTATGAGCGGACCCGGGTGACGGTCCTTCTGATCAGTGGCATGCCGGTCCACGGGGTGACGGTGTGCCTGGACTACGGCACCTTCGACGAGCGTCTCCGGGTCTACAGCGAGACCCTGGGCAGGCTGGGAGAGCTGATCTCGACCCTGCCGATGGATACGCCGGCGGACCGGGATGGGTTGGCCTTCCTCCTGGTCGCCGCCTGCCCGGCCCTGGAGGCGAAGGACCTCTCCGCCCTGGAGGGTGAACTGGTCGGCATCGCGCTGCTCGCGGATCCCACACGGGTTCCCGCGGCCCTCCGCAATGAGGTCCCCCCTGAGCCAGCCACCGAGGAGCCCCCTCCGGAAGCCCCGTCCGCCGCAGCCCCCCCCAATCCACCCCAGGCCCAGGACGTGGAGATCCTCAGGCTTCCCGCCCAGCGTGTGGAAGCCCTGGAGGTCCGGCTCATGGAAGTGGGACAGCTCCGGGACGCGGCGAGCCTGCTCCTGCGGCAGGCCCCGGGGAACGGGGACGGGCGTCCGGCGGCCCTGCTGGGGCAGATCGAATCAGGGCTGCTCGAGGTCCAGAAAGCCCTCCTGCAGATGCGGATGGTCAAGGTTGAAAGCCTGTTCTCGCGCATCGAGCCCATGGTGAGGAGCCTCAGCCGGGATATGGGGAAACCGGTGAAGCTGACCTTCCTGGGGGGGGATCTGGAACTGGAGCGGAACCTCCTGGGGCGATTTTCAGAGCCCTTCCTTCACCTGGTCCGGAACGCGCTGGACCATGGACTCGAGCCGCCCTCGGAGCGGGCGGCCCAGGGCAAGAGCGAGAGCGGGTCACTCCGCATCTCCGCAGCCCAGCGGGGGCGGAATCTCCGCTTTGACATCCGGGACGATGGGAGAGGGTTCGATCTGGAACGCATCGAGGCCCGTGGGATCCAGCTCGGACTCCTGAAGGCGGGACAGGTCCATTCGCCGGAGCGCCTGCATCGGCTGACCCTTGAGCCGGGCTTCTCGACCCAGGAGCGCATCACCCAGATCTCGGGTCGCGGCGTGGGCATGGATGTGGTGCGAACCGAGGTGGAGGCGCTTGGGGGGGAGATCCACCTGTCGAGCGAGGCGAGGCGAGGCAGCCTCATCCGACTGAGCGTTCCCCTGAGCCGGGCCGTGGTGAGCTGCCTGAAGGTTCGCTGCGCCCGGCAGACCTTCGGGATTCCCCTCGTCAATGTGGGTCGGGTCCAGGCGGTCAAGAAGGCCCTCCATGGGGGCGATCAAGTGGATGTGCTTGGCATCTCCCTTCCCCTGGAATCCCTCCAGGCCTGCCTGGGACTGCCGGAACCCTCGGGTCAGCGGGCCTTCGTGGTGCTGGGCCAGCCCGGGGCTGCCGCCCGGAGTGTCCAGGTGGCCCTGGGTGTCGATGAGATCCTGGGCCGGGGCGAGGTGCTGCTGAGGAGCCTGCCGGAGCTGGCCCACGCCGCCGGCATCATGGGGGGCAGTGCCCAGGAGGACGGCATCCTCTGGGTGCTGGATCCCGAGGCGATCCTCGGCCTGGCCATGGATTCCCTGATGCGCCGGGTGGCCCGTGTCTGAGCAGCAATCCTGGCTCCAGGTGGCGGCAGCGGGCATGGACCTGCTGCTGTCGACACAGGACCTTCGCGAGGTCGTGGCAGCCATGCCGGTGGCCCCCCTTCCGGGGCGCCCCCAGGGGATCCAGGGGGTGGTGCTCTACCAGGGAGAATTCCTGCCTATCCTGGCCTGGGAAGACCTCCCGGGATGCACCATTGCGCCCGGCAGACCGGTCGCCGTGGCCGTCCTGCGGCGGCGGCTAGGCCTCCCCCTGGATCGGATGATCGGGACCCTCAGCCCTCCTCCCGGGGCCTGGCAGGAACTCGAGCTGGGGGACCCCAGGGAACGCTGGCTCAGCGGAACCTGCAGGCTGGGGGGGCAGACCCTCCTCCAGGTGGACCCGGATCGCCTCATCGCGCTCCTGCACCGGCTGAGGGAAGGGCGCTGACGCCGGTGGGCCTTCATGCGATGATGGCTGTTTGGTACCGGAGGCCCCTTGAACCGTCGTCTTGCAGCCCCAGTCGGCATCACTGGCACCGGAGAGTGTTTCCCGCCCCGGGTCGTCACCAATGCCGATCTGTCCAAGATCATGGAGACCAACGACGAGTGGATCCGGACCCGCACGGGCATCCGTGAGCGCCGCTGGGTCGAGCCCGGTACCGGGGCCTCCCAGCTGGGGGCCCCGGCCCTCCAGATGGCCCTGGACAACCGCGGCCTCAAGGCCTCTGAACTGGACTTGATCCTCGTCACCACCGTGACCCCCGACACCCTGTTCCCGGCCACGTCCTGTCGCATCCAGGCCATGGTCGGCGCCAGCAACGCCTTCGGCTTCGATCTCAATGCGGCCTGCTCCGGCTTCCTCTACGCCCTGACCACCGCCGCCAGCATGGTGGCCGGCGGGGCCATCCGCCGGGCGGCCGTGGTGGGCGTGGACATCATGTCCACCATTATCAACCTGGAGGACCGCGCCACCTCGGTGCTCTTCGGAGACGGGGCCGGGGCGGTCATCGTGGAGCGGGTCGAGGAGGGGCTGGGCATCCTGGACTTCGAGCACAAGGTAGACGGGTCCGGAGGCAAGTTCCTCTACATGCCCGCGGGCGGGTCCCTGAAGCCGGCCACCGCGGAGACCGTGGCGGCCAAGGAGCACTACATCCATCAGGCCGGAAGTGAAGTCTTCAAGAATGCTGTCAGGGAAATGGCTGATAACAGCAAACTTTTGATAGACCGCAACGGATTCAAGGGGGAGGACCTCAAGCTGTTCGTGCCCCACCAGGCCAATATCCGAATCATGGATGCCGCCGCCCGGAGGCTCGACCTGGATCCCTCACGGATGATGGTGAACATCGACCGCTTCGCCAACACCACCACGGCCACCATTCCCACGGCCCTGCACCAGGCCCTGGGTGAAAAGCGGATGCAGAAGGGGGATCTGGTGGCCCTGGCTGCCTTCGGCGCCGGCTTCACCTGGGGGGCGACCCTCCTCCGCTGGGCCTACTGATCCGTGGTTCGGACGACGGCCTAGACCATGCGGGTCGTCGCCGGGCGCCTGAAGGGGCGCCGACTTTCGCCCCCCCCCCTGGGGGACCTGAGGGTGCGTCCCACCGCCGACCGGGCCCGGGAGGCCCTGTTCTCGATCCTCCAGAAATGGCCCCCCGGCCCCTTCCTGGATCTCTGCGCCGGGACCGGCGCCGTCGGCGTCGAGGCCCACTCCAGGGGCTACGCCCCGGTGACCTGCGTGGAATCGGGTGAACCTGGCTGGTCCTGTCTGCAGCAGAACCTGGCCGGCCTGCCCATCGATTCGATCCGCAAGGACCTGGGGAGGCTGCAGGCAGGCGCCTTCCTGGATCAGGCAGTCATTTTCCTGGACCCTCCCTACGACCTGGCCCGGGACCTGTGGGCGCGTCAAGCGGGTCTTCTGAGATCCTGGATCTCCCCCGGCGGTGTCCTGGTTTTCGAAACGGACCGAAACACCGCGTTGGAATTACAGCCCGGCTGGAATCTTGCCGAAACACGCAAGTATGGTGCGGCCCAATTCCACTTCTGGATCCCTGCCTGATATCAGGACACAGCCCCCTGGGCATCTCGGCAGGGTGGAGCTGGATTTGATCCTGGGCCGTCTGCAGATGGCCACCGGCCTCGTATGGGCCATCGGGTTCGTGGTGGCTGCCATCCTGTTCCTGCTGGCGGCCCCGGGCTGGTTCCAGATCACGGCCACCGGGGTGGTGGCGATGCTGGTGCTCCTGGTGCTGGTGACGGCGGGTTCCTTCCTGCACATCCGCCAGCTGGGGCGCATTCTGGCCAGCCAGCCGCTGGGCCAGGACCTCTACCGTCACCTGACGCGCTTCCCCCAGGCTTCCTCCCTGCTGTTCTTCTACATGGCCACCTGCATGGGGGTGGCCTCCTACCTCTGGATGAAGCTCTACCTGAAAGAAAGCTTGTGGGTGAGTTTCATCACCATGGCCATGTTCCTCTCTCTGGCCACGCTTGGAAGCATCTGCCAGTACTTCCTCGCCAAGCAGAACTTGATGAAAGTCTTCAAGACTCTGGCCAGCCAGCCCGGCTTCAACGACTCCCAGGCCCGGTTCACCACGAGCCTGCGGACCAAGTTCGGCTTCGGGATCCTGGGCATCACCGGAGGGGTCCTCGTCGTCTCCATCCTGGTATCCGGCCTCATCCTCCAGTCCTCCACCCGGACCACGGTGACGAACTATGCCCGCAACGAGCTGTCCAGCATCGCCGATTCGGTGGCCTTCGTCTCGGAGATGAACACCACCCCCGAGGACATGGATGCCTTCCTGGGCACCCTGAAGCTCGGCGCCGGGGGCGGTGTTTCCCTCCGGCTTCCCCAGGCCAAGGGGGGTGCTCTCCTGGGCTCCAAGGTCCAGCCCAAGGGGGGCGGGGACATCCTGGTGGTCCAGCCGCTTGCGGACGGCTCCGAGCTGCGGGCCGTCATCCCGGAAGCCGAGTACGCCAGTTCCATCTGGAAGGCCCTGCGTCCGAACATCGCCATTCTCGCCCTGTCAGCGATTTTCCTGGCCTACTTCATTCCCCTGATCCTCAGGGATATCCAACAGCCGCTCCAGGTGCTCAGCCGGAACACCCAGCAGGTGGGCGAGGGGCACATCGACCGCCTGGAACCAGTCTACAGCGACGACGAGGTGGCCTCCCTGGTTCAGGGTTTCGGGAACATGGTCGGGAGCCTCCGGGGCATGGTGGTGCAGATCCGGTCCGCCAGCCGGGACCTGGCCAGGGCCTCGGCCCTGATCCGGGAATCCGGCGACGGCGTCCGGCAGTCGAACCAGGGGCAGCGGGAGCTGATCGAGGCCTTCCACCAGGAGATCAACGAGCTGACGGATACTTCCATTGGGATCAGCGCCAGCTCCATGGAGTTGAGCCTCGCCTCCGAGACCACCAACGCCACCATCGTGCAGATGGCCGCCACCGTCCAGCAGATCAACCAGAGCATGGATGAGCTGCTGATGGTCGTCGAGGGGATTACCTCGGCCATCCGGGACTTCGACATGGCCATCAAGAACGTGGGCAAGAACGTCGACCACCTGGCCCGGCACGCCGAACACACCAAGGAGTTCGCCGAGAACCTGGAGCAGAGCACCTCCGCCATCGACGACAGCGTCAAGATCGCCCAGCGCTACACCAAGAAGGTGATCCACAACGCCGGCCGCGGCATGGAACTGGTGGCCCGGAACCGGGAGAAGATCCAGGTCATCGAGCGGGTGGTGCAGGACTTCCATGGCACCACCCGGACCCTGCTCCAGCTGGGGGCCGACATCGCCAAGATCCTCGACTACATCGGGGACTATGCCCAGCAGACCAACCTGCTGGCCCTGAACGCGGCGATCATCGCCTCCCAGGGCGGCACCGGAGAGGGGCAGGCCAGGGGGTTCTCGGTGGTCGCCGACGAGATCAAGCGGATCTCGGAACAGACCTCGAGCTCCACCCAGGAGATCCAGCAGATCATCGGGACCCTCCAGGCCGAGATCCGCAAGGCCTACCAGCAGGTGGACCTGGGCCTGGATGCGGTCCGCGATGGGGCCGATTCGGTCGCGCAGAGCCAGGAGGCACTCCAGGCGATCCTAGAATCCGTGAGCGAGACGGACAGCGTGGTCGAGAGCATCCACAACGAGACCCTCCAGCAGGCAGGGCAGGCCACCCTGATCCATGAGGCCAACCGGAACATCCATGGCCAGGTTGAAACCATCCGTTCGGTCATCGAAGAGCAGCAGCAGACGAGTAATTACATCCTTTCCCTCGCCATGAACGTCCAGCAGGCCACCGCCGTCGTGAGAGATTCGACCCGAGAGCAGAGCATCGGAAGCGACGAAATCGCCAAGGCGATGGAACAGGTCAGGACCCTCGCCAGCAACCTCCATGAGATTCTGGCGAAGCAAGAGGACCATGTGATCTCGCTGAAGGAGACCATGCATCGGGTCCTGGGGAAGGCCGTCGAGAGCGAGCGGGCCATCGAGACTTCCAGCGGCGCCGTGGAGCAGCTGGGTGTCCAGGTCCACATGCTCAACCGTGAGGTCAATCTCTTCAAGCTTTAGGCATGGTCCCTCCTGCTAGGCTGGAGCCCAGTCCCACAGGCTTCCCAACATGTTCCGCCTCTCCATCAAGACCAAGCTGAGCGCCGTCATCAGCACCCTGGTCCTCTCCTTCATCGCCTTCAATCTGCTCTACTACCCACAGTGGGTGGACCGGCAGATCCGTTCCCAGGCGGAACTGAGCGCCCGCCAGGTGGCCGAAACGGCCAGTTACGCCCTGGGTCCCGTCATCCATGCCGGAAGCAGCCGCGACATTGCCATGGTGCTCAAAGGGGTCCAGAACCTGCCTGACTTCCGGTTCAGCGCGGTCTACGGGACCCGGGGTGAGGTGCTCGACAGCACCCCCACCGCACCTTCTTGGGCCGGGGGGCCGTTACCCAGTGATGGCGTTTCGCGCACCTACACCCGACGGGACGAGGGCATGCTCGTCGTCGTAGCCCCAATCGTGGGTGATGGATTGCGGCCCGACCAGCTGGGAACCCTGATCCTGGGCTTCACCACCGAGGGCACGCAGCGTGCGGTTCACGACAACATCAAGACCAGCCTGGCCGTGGGGCTGGTCACCCTGGTCCTGTGCATTGGCGGGGCAATCCTCCTTTCGAACCGCTACCTCCGCCCGGTGATCCAGCTGACGGAAGCGGCCAAGAAGGTCGCCCAGGGAAACCTGGCAAAGGTGTCGATGGAGGTCCAAACGGGGGATGAGATCCAGGACCTGAGCCAATCCTTCGAGGTGATGACCGATCGGCTCCGGGAGGCCCGGGACGAGATCGAGCGGCAGAACCGGCTGCTGGAATCCCGGGTCCAGGAACGGACCGGCCAGCTGCTGCAGACCATCGAGGAACTGGAGCAGGTCCGGGCCAATCTAGAGCAGCTGGTCCAGGACCGGACCCGAGGCCTCGAGCAAAGCCAAGTGGAGCTGAAAGCCTGGGCCAACACCCTGGAAGAGAAGGTCCATGAGAAGACCCGGGAGTTCCGGGAACTCAATGCCACCCTCCTTGCCAGCTACCAGAAGCAGAAGGAGGTCGACCGGCTGAAGGACGAGTTCCTTGCCAACATGAGCCATGAGCTGCGGACGCCCCTCAATTCCATCATCGGCTACTCGGGCATGCTCATGCAGCACCCCGAGGGCAGCATGGGCCCCGATGCCCGGGAGGACCTCCAGATCATCTTCCAGAGTGGCCACTCCCTGCTTGGACTCATCGATTCAATCCTCGACCTCTCCAAGATCGAAGCGGGCAAGATGGAGCTGGAGCTGGAGGAGGTCGATCCCATGCAGCTGCTGGACGAAGTCGTGGCCATGTCCGCCGGCCTCGTCAAGGGGCGTCCCATTGAGCTTCGGTACCACCGGCCGGAGGAGCAGTTCCGCGTCATGGGGGATCGGAACCGGCTCCGGCAGGTGTTCACGAACCTGGCCGGGAACGCCATCAAGTTCACGGAGGCGGGATCGGTGACGATTTCCGCCTCCCGGGACTCGGATCGCTTCAGGACGCGCATCGAGGACACCGGCATTGGCATGTCGGAGGGCGAGTTGGAGCGCCTCTTCAGGCCCTTCCAGCAGGTCGACGGGAGCATCACCCGCCGCTTCGGGGGCAGCGGTCTCGGGCTGGCCATCAGCCAGCGATTCATGGGCCTCATGAATGGCCGCATTTCTGCCAGCAGCCGGAAGGGGGTCGGCAGCACTTTCATCGTCGACATGCCCCTCGCCGGAAAAGGTGGAGCATGACCGATTCCCGGCCGGCCATCCTTTGCATCGAAGACAATTCGATGAACTGGCGCCTGGTGCAGCGCTTGCTGTCGCAGGCGGGCTACGAGATGCACTGGGCCGAGGATGGTCTCAAGGGTTGCGAGCTGGCCCTGGCGCTGAAGCCGGCGCTCATCCTCCTGGACATCAACCTGCCCGGATTGTCCGGATTCGAGCTGGCCATGAAGCTGCGCCAGGATCGCAGCATGGATGGCACCCTCCTTGTCGCGCTGACCGCCAAGACCATGAGGAGCGACCGGGAGACGGCCCTGGTGACGGGTTGTGACGGATTCATCCCCAAGCCCATCGATCCCTTCCGTTTCGTCGGGCAGGTCGAGGCCTACCTTGGCGGGCAGAGAGACCATCTCGACCAGGGTCGGGAAGGGTACGCGCTGCGCCAGTTCAGCCAGCAGGTGGTGGAGCACCTTGAAGTGCAGCTGAAGGAGGCCCGGGAAGGCAACCGGAAGCTGCTGGGTATCCAGGACGAACTGGAACGGCGGAGTCACCACCTCTCCCGGCTCCTGTCGCTCAGCAAGGACCTCATCCCCATCCGGGATGAACATGAGATCCTGGCCCGGGTGCTCAGCCAGCTTCACGGGGAGTTGCACCTGGAGAGGCTCCGCTTCTACCGGGTGCACGAGAGTGGCGCCTATTTCCACGGAACCGGGGCGACACCGGAGGGCGTCGAGGATTCGCCAGTGCTGCCCGGGGAGCACCCCCTGGTCACCTGGTTGGAGACCCTGCCTGTCGGGTGCATTCTCACAGGGAACGAGCTGCAGCAGTCCCGCTCTTGGCAGCTGGGCATCGAGCTGGGGCTCTGGACGCCCAGGACCCAGGCCCTGGTGCTGTCTCTCCGCAGCCGGTCCAAGGAACAGCACCTCTGGGGATTCCTGGCGGCCGACCGGAGCGACCAGGCTTTCGAGCCCTTCGAGACGGAATTGGTGGCCTTTTACGCGGGGATTCTCCAGGTCAGCCTGGAGAATGCAGGACTCGTGTTCCATCTGGACAGGACCAGCCAGGCCCTCGGCACCAGCTATGAAGGGCTGGAATCGACCTACGAGGCCCTGAAGGAGACCCAGAAGGCCCTGAGGGCTCAGAACCAGAAGACCGCTCTCGGCGGGCTCCTCATGAACCTGGCTCCGAGGTTCCAGGAGCCTGTGGGCACGCTCAAGGAGGCGAGCACGGCCCTCCTTCTCTGCCTGGAGCAACCCGATCTCTCCCCGCCGGAGCTGCGCAGCGAATGCCATCGATCCATCGCAAGGGTGCAGAAAGCGGTACGCCAGGTGGACGATCTGATCCGGGCTCTGCTGCGACGGGCGGGACAGAACGAGGTGCGCTCGCCGGAATGGATCCACCTCCATGACCTCCTGAGGGAGGAACTGGATCTCCTGCGGGCCGAGGACATCCTGCCCGGGTCCTTGTCGGTGGAGTTGAACCTGCAGGCTCCGCGGGACCTGCTGTACGGGGTCTATTCCGATTTCAGCGACATCCTCGGTCATCTGGTCCGCCATGCCGTGGATGGCCGTCCTGAGCGAATCTCTCTCAGGACCTGGGGGGGCAGCAGCCACTTCCGGATGGAGCTGGAGGATGACGGGGCTTCGATCGAGCCCCGCCTTCTTGCCGGGGCCTTTGAACCCTTTCCGGACCTGCGGCCGGCGATGACTGAACCCGGACGCCGACCGGGTCCCGGGCTGACCGCCTGTGCCCAGCTCCTGACCACCTACAACGGCACCGTGCAGATGGTCCCTGTGGAACGGGGGTCCCTCCTCCGGATCGACCTTCCGATGGAATGAGGAGAGGACACCTTGGAACCAGTTCCCCTGAAACCCGCCATGTTCATGGACCGCGACGGCACCCTCAACGAGGAGGTGGATTACCTGTCCGACCCGGAGCAGCTGGTGCTCATTCCCGGTGCGGCCCTCGCCGTGGGTCGGCTCAATGCCCTGGGCGTCCCGGTGGTGGTGGTCACCAACCAGAGCGGCATCGGCCGTGGCAAGTATGGCTGGCCGGATTTTGCCGCCGTCATGGACCGGATGAAGGCCCTGCTGGCGCGGGAGAACGCCTGGATCGATGCCGTCTATGCCTCCCCGCATCATGAGCTCGCGCTGGGGGAATACGCCGTGGCGGATCATCCGGAGCGGAAGCCGAACCCGGGCATGCTGCTCAGGGCCGCCCAGGAGCATGGCCTGGACCTGGCCCGCTCCTGGATGGTGGGGGACAAGGCCCTGGATCTGGAGGCCGGCCGCCGGGCCGGATGCCGGGTCGCGCTCGTCCGCACCGGCTACGGTGCCCGGGTGGATGGCTCGGCGGCAGACTTGGTGGCCGACAACCTCCCCGACGCGGTGGAGCGCATCCTGTCCCAGTGGCCATGATCCTGCTCGAAAAGTCCGGCCTTTTACCCGGCACGCTGATCCAGCGGTACAAGCGGTTCCTGGTGGACGTCCGGCTGGACGACGGATGCGTCGTCACGGCTCATTCCACGAACACGGGCTCCATGAAGACCTGTTGGGAGCCGGGAGACACGGTACTGCTGGAACCTGCGGCGAACCCGGACCGGAAATTGAAATTCACCTGGCTGGCCGTGGCGAGACCCGGGGGCTGGGTGGGCGTCGAAACCGGCATGCCCAACCGCGTGGTGGCCGAGGCCGCCCGGCGGGACGCCCTTCCGGGCCTGCCTGGCCTCCACACCGTCCGCACGGAAGTGAAATACGGAGCCGAGCGCAGCCGTATCGATGTGCTGGCCCTGGACGGCGAGGGCCGTCAGGTGTTCATCGAAGTGAAGAATGCGACCCTGAAGGCGGGCGACTGGGCCCTGTTCCCGGATGCGGTCACGGAACGCGGCACCAAGCACCTGCGCGAACTCCAGGCCATGGTGGAGGAGGGGCACCGGGCGGCCATCGCCTTCTTCGTGCATCGGTCGGATGTGGACCGGTTCGACGCCGCACGGGAGATCGATCCTGCCTACGCCCTCGAGCTCGACCGCGCCGCCGCGAAGGGCGTGGGAGTGCTCCCCCTCGCTGTGCGCATGGTCACAAGCCCGGGGGCAAATGGCCTGTGGAGCATGGGCTGGGAACTGCCGGGCCTTCTGCCCTGGGTCCCGCGGCGATAGACTGACGGTTCTTCCCGGAGTGCCTATGTCGACCCCTGTATCTGATTTGATGAAGACGCCCCTCAACGCGGCCCATCGGGCCCTGAACGCCAAGATGGTGGACTTCGGCGGCTGGGACATGCCCGTGCAGTATCCGGGCGGGATCATCGCCGAGCACGAGGCGGTCCGGACCCGGGCGGGCCTCTTCGACGTGAGCCACATGGGCGAGATCCGGGTGAAGGGCCCCGGGGCCCTGGCCCTGGTGGAGCACCTGACGCCCAACGCCGTCGCGAACTTGGCCATAGGGCAGGTCCACTACACGGCCTTCCTCTACGAGAACGGCACCTTCGTGGATGACCTGCTGGTCTACCGGGAGGGCGAGCATGAGTTCCTGCTGGTGGTGAACGCGGGCAACTCGGACAAGGACTTCGCCTGGGTCCAGCAGCACGCCCCGGCCTATGACTGCACCGTGGTGAACGAAAGCCCGGCCACGGGCCAGATCGCCCTCCAGGGCCCGCTGTCATTGAGCATCCTTCAGCCCCTCACGAAGACGGCGCTGGCACCCATTGGTTACTACTTCTTCACCCACGGCGAGGTGGCCGGGATCAAGTGCCTCATCAGCCGCACGGGCTACACGGGCGAGGACGGCTTCGAACTCTACTGCGCCGCAGGGGATACGGAGCCTCTCTGGAATGCCGTCCTGGAAGCGGGGAGGCCCCTGGGTCTGGCTCCCGCAGGACTTGGCTGCCGCAACACCCTGCGCCTGGAGTGCAAGATGGCCCTCTACGGCCACGAGATCGATGACAGCATCCATGCGCTGGAGGCCGGACTCGGCTGGATCGTCAAGCTGGACAAGGGGGATTTCATCGGCCGGGCAGCGCTGCTGGCTGCCAAGGCGGCTCCGGCCCCCCGCAAGCTTGTCGGTTTCAAGACGCTGGAGAAGCGCGACATTGCCCGGGACCACATGCCCGTGGTGCAGGACGGGAAGCAGATCGGCTTTGTCACCAGCGCGGCGCCTTCTCCCACCTGCGGGATCAACCTGGGACTGGCCTACGTCCCCACGGAACTGGCCAAGGTCGGCGGCCGCATCCAGATCGAGATCCGCAGCCGCGCCGTGGAAGCCGAGATCATCCCGACCCCCTTCTACAAGCGCGCCAAGTAGCACCCCCCCACGCCCATCCCAACCTTCCTGGAGGATCCATGTTCCCTGCCGACCTGAAGTACACCAAGGATCACGAGTGGCTGAAGCCCGCGGGTGATGGCACGGCCCTGGTGGGCATCACCCAGTACGCCCAGGATGCTCTGGGCGACGTGGTGTTCGTGGATCTTCCGGAGGTTGGCGCCGCCTTCGCCGCAGGGGAGGAGTTCGGGACGGTGGAATCCGTGAAGACCGTTTCCGAGCTGAACATGCCCGCCGCCGGTGAAGTGCTGGAGGTGAACGCCGCCCTGGCGGAGCATCCGGAAGCCGTGAACGAGGATCCCTACGGCAAGGGCTGGATGGTGAAGGTCAAGCTGACCGGGGATCTCGCCGGCCTCCTGGACGCCAAGGCCTACGAGGCCCTGGTCAGCGCGGAAAGCCACTAGATCCATGCCAGTCCTCCTTCTGGCCAGCCTCCTCTGGGGGACCGCGCTGGTGCAGACGCCGGCCCCCGCACCCCAGGTGCAGGTGGCCACGGTTCCGGTCCGGGCTGCCGAATCCGATGCCGCCCGGACCCAGCAACTGCGGGCGCTGGTGGAGGCTGCCGAAAAGGCCCTTGAGGATGACGACGAGAGGACCGCGGCCGCCCGGTCGGATGAGGCCGATGTCCTCACCGCAGACTGGTCCCTTGAACTGCTGAAGCAGGCCGAAATCCAGGGCCTGCTCCAGCGGCTCAAGGAGGTCCAGGATCAGATCACCGAGGAAGAAGAGCCCGAGGCAGAACCCGGACTCAAGGCGCCGGAAGAAGTGGTGTCCATCACGGGTGACGAACTCCTGGCCGAGCAGGAGCTGGTTCGTTCGGCGGAGCAGGGCACTTCCTATGACTACCCGATCGACCTGAACGACAAGGTGCTCACCTGGGTGAGCCTCTTCAGTACCACCAAACGGGGCTTCATGGAAAACGCGCTGGGCCGGGCGTCCATGTACCTCCCCATGATCCGCCAGGTCTTCGCTGAGGAAGGCGTACCTTCGGATCTCGCTTACCTTGCCGTCATCGAGTCCGGGTTCCGCAACGAGGCCAAGAGCCGTGCCAAGGCCGTGGGCATGTGGCAGTTCATCCGGTCCACTGGCCGAATCTATGGCCTCAAGGGCAACGCCTGGGTGGAGGAGCGGCGCGACCCCATCAAGGCCACCCGGGCCGCCGCACGGTACCTCAAGCGGCTCTTTGAAATCAGCGGAGACTGGTACCTGGCCGCCTCCAGCTACAACGCCGGGCCGCTCACGCTGGACCGGGCCATCCAGAACCTCGGCACCCGCAACTTCTGGGATCTGAGCCGCTCCAAGTGGCTCAGGACAGAGACAAAGAACTACGTGCCAGAGCTCTGCGCAGCCATCCTGGTGGGCCGCAACCCCGACCGCTACGGCATCCACATCGCCCCCCTCGTGCCCTACGCCTACGAGACCGTCACCGTCTCGGCCATGACCAGCCTCACGGTGCTGGCCCGCTGTGCCGGCACCGACGCCGCCATGTTGAAGACCCTGAATCCCGAGTTGCTTCGCGGATCCACCCCCCCGGGGGCCTACCAGCTGCGCGTCCCGCCAGGCAAGGCCATGGACTGCCTCCGCCAGCTGGCCCACATGCCCGCAGGCAAACGCCTCGATTTCCGGACCTATCTCGTGAAGAAGGGGGACACCCTCGCCAAGGTGGCGAAGCGCTTCAAGCTGACTTCCGACGACCTGCTGGCGGCAAACGAACTCACGGCCAAGCAATTCCGGCCAGGCAAACGCCTGCTGGTCCCCCCGCCGCCCGCCATGGCCCTGGAAGAGGGAAACCTGGCCAGCGGAAAGGAGCGAGGGAAGGTCCTGCCTGAGGGGCCCTTGCCCCCCCTTCCATCCATGCCCCGGGAACCGGAGCTTGCTCCGAACACGCCGGATAAGGCCGAGGTGCCAGCCCAGGTTCCGGCCGCCGCGCTCCAGCCCTCTGCGCCGCCGGCCGCCAGTGCCGGATCGCTTCCCCCCCTGTCTGGGCCTTCAATTCCCTCCGCCATCCCGACTCCCGGGTCGCCAGTCCCCGTCCTGCTTGCGAAGCGGGGCGATACCCTCGCCAAAATCGCCCGGAGCCATCAGGTGCCCCTTGGCGAACTGATGCGGCTGAATCCCGAGGCGGTGAAGGCGCTTCACCCCGGGGATGAGGTCCGCCTTCCCTCCGGCGCCGGTGAGGGCCCCAAGGCCGCCCCCGCTGTCCGCACCCACACGGTCAAGCACGGCGAGACGCTGGCCAGCATCGGCCGGAAGTACAGCGTGGAGCCCAGTGACCTCAAGGCCTGGAACGGGCTGAAGGGGGACCGCCTCCAGGTCGGCCAAAGGCTCCAGCTGTCGCCCCGCTGATCCCTTCTTGCAGAAGCGCGGAAGGAGTGGGATACTGGGTCTTCCCGATTGGGGCCATAGCTCAGCTGGGAGAGCGCTTGCATGGCATGCAAGAGGTCGTCGGTTCGATCCCGATTGGCTCCACCAAACAGAAGGCCACCG
>CAIMBM010000069.1 GCA_903839205.1 uncultured Holophagaceae bacterium
AGACGCCCCCCAGCATCCCTCCAGAGGCCAAAGCAAGCCCCAGCCTGCGTCCCTTGCTTCGACGCGGTGACGACATGAGGCCCTCAGGCCCTTGCGGTGCGGGTCCTGGGCTTGGGCTTGGCGTGGCCCTCGGCCTTGGCCTGAGCGGTGGTCCTGGCCTGTTGCACGAGCTTGGTCAGTTCCTCCACCCGATGGGTGAGCTTGACGATCTCGGCGCGGGTGGGTACGCCCAGGCGCTGCATGGCGGCGGCCAGGCCCTCTTCGATGGGCGAAGTGACCTTGCTCAGGGCGCTCTTGGCGTCCTCCCTCAGGCCCTGGGCGCGCTCGGTCAGGTCGGAGATCATCACTTTGTTCGACTCCTCCTGCTCCCTGCCCTTCTCCACGAGTTGCTTGAAGAGCTTGCCGCCTTCCTCGCCAGCCATGTTGAAGGCGCCGAGACCCGCCAACCAGACCTCGTACGCGGATTCCTTCAGCCCGGTGTTGGTGAGGGCTTTTTTCTTGGTAGCCATTGTCCTACTCCTTTCTTCCGGCCCGGTGGCCGGCTTGGTTGGGGCTAGTGGTGGTCTTGCGGGGCACGCGGGGTCGGCGGCTGCCGTTCCGCGGCTTGGTGCTGGATTCGAGCTCGGCCAGGATGGACTCCAGTTCAGCGAGCCGCTGGTGGAGCAGGGCCATGTCCTCCTTGGCCCCTCCGACAAAGGCGAGGCGGTCTAGCGAATGGCGGACCATGTTATCCACCGTCGCCTGGACCTGCTCGACCCCCTCGGCGAAGGCCTGGCCGCCCCGGCGGATGACCTGATGCAGGAAGTCTCCTGACAGCAGCGAGTGTCCTCGCCGATGGTCCTCGTAGATGCTTTGGGCGAGGGTCTGGGCCGTCACGTCCTCACCACTGGCGCTGTCCACAACCTTCAGTTCCTGGCCGGCCCGGATCCAGGCGGAGAGGTCCTCCAGGGAAACGTAACGGCTCTCCTCCGTGTCGTAGAGCTTGCGGCTGGTCCCACCGTAGCGCTTGATGAGGCGGATCATCCCCGACCCCTTCCCGGTACCCGTGACCCATTATACCGCGTTGCGGCATAACTGCCACCGCCTTTCCCGCCACGGGGCCTTCACCTACCCGGTGACGATTCTGCTTCTGTGCTGGAGATCTTCTCGAACAGCCGGCCCAGGGACTTCAAGTCCCCCGGCGGGGCGGGCTCCAGGGCGACGGGGACTATCGCCTGCTCCTCCGGGAAGAGGCTGCGCAGCAGGGCCAGACCACGCCGGTCCCGCTCCACCAGGAAGCGCAGGAGCGCCAACCCCTGATCGTGCCTGGCCTTCGGACCTGGATCGGGATGGAGCTGGTTCACCAGGATGGGACCGAGGTGGTGGCCGGTCTCCTTGAGC
Organism: uncultured Holophagaceae bacterium; assembly: GCA_903839205.1. Classification (GTDB taxonomy): domain Bacteria; phylum Acidobacteriota; class Holophagae; order Holophagales; family Holophagaceae; genus Geothrix. Next base: position 1,381 of record CAIMBM010000069.1, read on the forward strand.
TTGCGCAGGAAGAACATGGCGTCCGGAACCCGGTCGGGACCCGGGCCGGCCACCATGAGGAACTGGGTCTCCTCCGCCTGGAGCAGGTTCCGCACCTCTTCGGCCCGGCTCCGGAACCCCTCGAAGAGGGGCGCGAAGGCCCGAATGAATTCCACCACGTCCAGCAGAAACCGGCGGCCGATCAGGCGGTCGGACAATTCCACCACCCCTTGGGCCGCAAGGCGGAAGGCCAGGTTCAGCCCGCCCTTGCCATCCCAGAAGGGATCCATCGCGAACCGGATGGCCCGGTTGTTCACCATGTTCATCATGCGCTCCGGCGCCTGCAGGAAATCCATGGCCTGGCGGGTGGGG
>CAIMBM010000070.1 GCA_903839205.1 uncultured Holophagaceae bacterium
CCGTGAAGATCTGGCTTGGCGTCATGTAGCCACCCCGCCGGATGTGGATGCCATCCATCCCGAGGTCGCCCAGCTCGTATTCATTGCTGAGGTAGACAATCTCGGCCTTGTCGCGGACTCCCCGGGCCCGCAGCTCGAATTCAAGGTTCACGATGTACTCGAAGGCGGCCCCCTGGCAGGTGCATAAGCCATGGCCAGTGCCCACGAGGAAGCGCTTGCGCTCCCCCCGCTTCATCCGCTCGACGAGCTCATCGAGCACCCCGGCGGTCTCTTTGGCATGGTCCGCCATGCAGACGGACAGGCTGTTGCCACCTGGCCCCAGTCCTGGAGTGGCCTCGAAAGACAGCTTCGGCCCCGTGGCGTTGATCAGGAAGTCGTAGGGGAGGTGGCTTTGCTTCCCCTCCTCGCCGGCGAGAGTGGACTCGACCACTACGAAAGCCTGGCCGTTTTCCCCCTCTCCCTCCGGGTGGATGGCCAGGGCCTTCGCCTGGTGGAACGCGATGCCATTGCGGGCATAGACCGGCGCCAGGGGGAACAACACCTGCCTGGGTTGCAGCAGGCCCACGCCCACCCAGATGTTCGAGGGGATCCAGTTGTAGTCGGGCTTCGGGGACACCACCGTCACTTCGGTCTTGGAACCGAGCCACTTCTTCAGGAAACTCGCGGCCGTATGGCCCGCCACGCCCGCGCCCAATACCACCACCCGCGTCACTGCCATGGGGCCCCCGTTGTCCTGGAAAGTGGACTAAGTCAAGCACCTGATGGGATCCGCGTCCAAGGAATTCTAGAGGTTGCTACATGCCACAGGCCGCCTTAAGGCGGCCTGTGGTTAACTGCGAACCGCAGGTTCACAGCTGAGGGCGATCCTTACATTTGATCCTTGAGCCCTTTGGCTGTCTTGACTCGGCGCTCCGCGCCTCGCCCTTCGGGCTGCAATCGGCTTCGCCGATTCCGTCCTATCCTCCCTACGCCTTTGGCTGCGGTCGGATGGTGAAGACGACTTTGCAAGGCCGCAAGGTGGTCTTCCCATAAACGACGATGGCCGCCAGATGGCGGCCATCTGTGTCGTACCCTGGTATTCCTTACATCTGATCCTTGAGGCCCTTCGCGGTCTTGAAGACCACCTTCCGGCCGGCGGGGATCTTGATGCTTTCGCCGGTCTTGGGGTTGCGACCCATCTTCTCCTTGGTGGCGCGTACTTCGAAGGTGCCGAGACCATAGAGGTTGACGCGGTTGCCGGCGAGGAGCGTCTCGACGATGTGGTCACGGACGCCGTCCAGGATGGACTTGGCGCGGGCCTTGGACAGGTCCTGGGCTTCTGCGAGATTGGCGGCGAGTTCGGCGATGCCGAGGGTGTCTGGTTTGGATGAGGTCTTGGCCATGGATGGACTCCTTGGAATGGGGTGGGCGGGACTCCCACAGGAGGGCGAGTCCCGGCTGGACCGGCAACCCCCGCGGGGACCGGCCACATGGGAAAGGGAATGGGTCTGGGCCTACTCTGCGGCCGCGGTGGCACTGACTTCCAGGCTGACCTTGGCATGCACACCACTGTAGAGGCGCACATCCACGGTGTAGGCGCCGGCGTCCTTGATATGGGGCACGGTGATGTCGCGGCGGTCGAGGGTGAAACCCTTGGCCTTGAAGAGTTCGGCCACATCCGCATTGGTGACGGACCCGAAGAGGTGGCCA
>CAIMBM010000071.1 GCA_903839205.1 uncultured Holophagaceae bacterium
CGATCTTGGCGTGGCTGAAGTCGGGCAGGCCGCAGCCGATGCCCGTGTTCTTGATGCCCGAGGCCAGCCCGGCGCACTTGGCGGCGTAGAAGCGGTCCTTGAGGGCCTCCAGGCACTTCCGGACGCCCACACCGGCCGTGAGGACCTGGCCCGTGGCGAAGGTGCGCCCTTCCGTCAGGGCGTTGTCCCAGCGGAACTGCCAGCGGTCGAAGCCGCCGAGCTTGCAGAGTTCGTCCAGGCAGGACTCGAAGGCGAAGTTGGACTGGTTGACCCCGAAGCCCCGGAAGGCGCCGCAGGGGGCGTTGTTGGTGACCACCGCCGTGCCATTCACCAGCACGTTGGGTACAAAGTAGGCCGCGGCCGAGTGGGACACGGCCCGCTCGATCACCGCCAGGCCCACGCTGGAGTAGGCGCCGCTGTCCGAGTGCATGGTGACCACCATGCCGGTCAGCATCCCGTCCTTATCGCAGCCCACGGCGTAGTCCATGACGATGGGGTGGCGCTTGGTGTGCATGCAGAGGGATTCCTGGCGGGAGAGGCGCACCATGGCGGGCTTGCCCGTGAGCCAGGCCAGCAGGGCCGCGTGGCTCTGGGTGGTGATGTCCTCCTTGCCGCCGAAGCCGCCGCCGTTCTGGACCTGGACCACGTTCACCAGGGCCTTGGGCAGCCCCAGGAGCTCCGCCAGCTGGTGGCGGTCCTCGTAGACGCCCTGGCTGCAGCTGTAGACCTTCACGCCGGGCCGGCCCTCCTTCGCCCAGGGCAGGGCCAGGGTGGCCTCGGGCTCCAGGAAGGCGTGCTCGACCCGCTGGGTGCTGAATCGGTTGCGGGTCACGAAGGCCGAGCCCGCCAGGGCCGCCTCGGCTTCGCCCACCTTCACCGCGGCCCGATGCAGCACGTTGCCCGGGAACATGGGGTGGACCTGGTCGGCTCCGGGCTGCAGGGCCTCGAAGAGGTCCGTGACCGGGTCAAGCACTTCGTAATCCACTTTCACTTTCGCCGCGGCCTCCCGGGCGATGGCCTCGGTCTCGGCCGCCACCGTGGCCAGCACGTCGCCCACGAAGCAAGTGGTCTCGCCCTCGGCCACCAGCACGGGCCAGTCCATGGTGATGGAGCCCATGTGCCGCTTGCCGGGGACGTCCTTCGCCGTGAGCACCCGGATCACGCCGGGCAGGGCCTGGGCCTCCGAGACATCGATCCGGAGTACCCTCGCCCTCGGGTGGTCCGAGAAGCGCAGGGCCCCGAAGAGCATGCCCGGTTCCTTCATGTCGCCCACGAAGACCCGGTCGCCCAGGACGGCCTCCCGCCCCGTGTACTTCCCGTGCCGCGTGCCCACGCGGCCCGTGCCCTGGGGCAAGGCCACGGCCTTGCCCTCCCGGAGGGCCTCGGCGGCGCACTCGATGGAGTCGATGACCTTCTTGTAGCCGGTGCAGCGGCAGATGTTCCCCGAGAGTCCGGCGGCGATCTCCTCCCGGCTGGGGCTGGGGTTCTTGTCCAGCATGGCCTTGGCCTTCATGACGATGCCCGGGGTGCAGAAGCCGCACTGGACGCCGCCCTTGACCACGAAGGCGTCCCCGAAGACTTCCCGCTCCCGGGGGGACAGGCCCTCGGCGGTGGTGAGCGACTTGCCTTCGAGGTCCTTCATCTTCATCCGGCAGCTCAGACGCGAGGCCCCATCCACCAGGACCGTGCAGCAGCCGCAGACGCCCTCGCCGGAGCAGCCGTCCTTGGGACTGATGAGCCCCGCAACTTCCCGCAAGTAGGTGAGTACATTGAGGTCCGGACTGGCCAATAAGGTCCGGCGCTGGCCATTGAGATGGAATTCCATGGGGTGCCTCTGTTCAAGCCTTCGGGCGTCGGTGGACCCGGAGGTTCTGTAAGTGTGATCCCGCCGGGCCAAACAGGAGGATTTTGTGATCCGTTCTCATCGCCAATTAGTAGGCTGGCCCATTCTATGGGCGACCTGGGCTGGAGGCGATAAAAATTTCTACCTATAGGAAAAATATTGACTATCTCCCCCGGCGAAGGTTAGATTCTGCCCTGCCTGGAAGCCTCCTTCCAGACCTGGAGGACTCATGTCGAATCTGGATGCCCAAATCGCCTCGCTGGCGGCGAAGTACCTACCCCTGGCCGCCGAAATGCTGGCAGAGGCGATCCGGATTCCCGCCGATTACGTGGACAAGCCCGTGGATCAGGGCGGCGATCCCGCCTGCGGCACCTCCAACCACGAGTTCCCGCGCCTGGACTACCTGCGAAAGAAGGTCATCGAGATCAAGGCGGTGCGAAACCCCGAAGACGCCTATTTCGATGAGTTCGGGAATCTGGTCTGGTGGGTGGAGGATCCCAAGGACGGCATCGCCAAGGACCAGAAGAAGGTCATCTACATCGACGGCCACACGGACACGGTGAAGCCCCTCCGCGCCCAGTGGCTGCAGAAGGTCGTGGGCGTCGACTGCTTCGACGGCATCATCGACCCCGCCAAGGTCAACAAGGAATTCCTGAAGAAGGAACTTGGCTTCCTGCCCCCGGACGAGGAGTGGAAGCACCTCATCTTCGGCCGCGGTTCCGCGGACCAGCTGGGCGGGGTGGTCTCCGCGGCCATCGCCACCAAGATCCTGCTGGAACTCGAGGCTGAGGGCGCCCTGAAGGGCTCCATCGTCTACTCCTACGCCACCGCCTGTGAAGAGGACAACGACGGCGCCGGGCCCATGTACCTCGTGCGCAAGGTTTTCCCCACCGCCAAGCCGGAGATCATCCCCGACGTGGTCATCCTCACGGACGGCTCCGGCTGCTCCAAGAATGGCGCCCTCGGCATCTACCGCGGCCAGCGGGGCCGCATGCAGATCGAAGTCACGGTCACCGGCAAGTCCTGCCACGGTTCCATGCCCTGGGAGGGCAAGAACCCCCTGGAATTCGGCGGCGCCATCGTGAAGGAGGCCGCCGAGAAGTACGACAGGCGCATCGGCTTCAAGGACGACAAGTTCCTGGGCCACGGCACCCGCACCGCCTCCTGGGCCAGGCTGGACACGCCCAGCGACTGCGCCGTGCCCGAGAAATTCACCTTCCGCTTCGACCGCCGCCTCACCATCGGCGAGACCCCCGAGCAGTCCTGCGCCGACGTGGAGGCCCTGGACGCCGTGGCCGCGGCCCGCCAGGCCGGCCTCTCGGTGGACGTCTCCATCCCCACCTATACCGAAGCCTCCTGGAAGGGCTATGTGCTCAACAACCCCCAGGTCTACCTGGGCTGGCTCACTCCCGAGGAGCATCCGGCGGTCCAGGCGGCCGTGAGCGCCTACCGCAAGGTGATCAGCCCCCATGTGGACGGGAAGATCGGCACCGGTGGCGTCCTCACCAAGGAGCCCCGGGTGGACCGCTGGGTCTTCTCCACGGATGGCGTGGGCTTCCCCGTCCCCAAGGAGGCCTCCATCCCCGGCAGCGTGAACAAGAACTGGGTCGTAAGCGAGGTCTACAAGCACCCGGCCATGATCGGCTTCGGCCCGGGCATCGAGCAGAACACCCACAAGATCGGGGAGTGCCTGGACGAGCGGGAACTCCAGCACTGCGCCGCCTTCCTGGCCCGCTTCCCCAGCGTGTTCGCGGGAGCCTGAGGGCGGGCCTGTCCCCCTGCACCAG
>CAIMBM010000072.1 GCA_903839205.1 uncultured Holophagaceae bacterium
GCCGGCTCGAACTTCTCGATGGCATCCATGAGGCCGAGGATGCCGCTGTTGATGAGGTCGTCCAGCTCCACATGGGAGGGCAGGCGGGAGGCGATGCGATGGGCCACGAACTTCACGAGCGGCACGTAGTCCTTGATCAGCTGCTCACGGTTGTTGCGGTCGAAGGGCTCGATCGGTTCCGCGGAGTCAAGGTCCGCTGCCGGGGCCGGTGGCTGGGTGGAGACCGGTGCCCGGAAGGCATTCCCGTAGGCCCGGGCCGCCGCCAGGGCCGCCCAGGGACGGAGCGCCGCGGGCGCCAATTCCACGGCCCGGAGGACCTCGCCACTGAGGGGCAGGGCCGGGCTGTCGGGCTGGTCCGGAGTCGGGGGCATCCAGAATCCTAGGTGGGGTCTTCGGAGGCAAGCTGCCTCCAGAATGACGCAAAGCCGTCGGGCTGCAAGGACACCTGGCCCAGCAACAGGCGGGCGAGGGCCTGGAAGGCCTTGGTGGCCGGACTGTGGGGAAAGAGCTCCACGACCCCCCGCTGCTGGCGCACGGCCTGGAGAAGGTGGGGATCGTTCGGGATCATGCCGAGCACCCTGAGCTGTTTGCCTAGGAACCGCTCGGTGACGGCCTGCAGCTGGTCCACGGTCTCCTGGGCCTCCTCCGCGCTCTGGCCGTTGTTCACCAGCAGCCACAGGGGCTTGTCGGCCTCCCGCAGGTGCAGGACCTTCACCATGGCGTAGGCGTCCACCAGGCTCGTGGGCTCGGGGGTGGCGACGAGGATGACCTCCTGGGCCGCCATGAGGAGCTTCAGGACCGAGTCGTGAATGCCCGCGGCAGTGTCGATCAGCAGCCAATCGGCGGTCTCCGCGACCCGCTGCAGGCCCTGGACCAGCCGCAGTTCGCTCATGGTGTCGAGCCGAGTCAGCTCCTGGATGCCGCTGCTGGCGGGGATGATGCGGATGCCCAGGGGGCCCTCGACCAGGATCTCCTCGATGACCTTCTCGCCCCGGAGCACCTGCTCCAGGGTGTACTTCGGCGACAGTCCCAGCAGGATGTCGAGGTTGGCCAGGCCGAAATCCGCGTCCATGACCACCACCCGCTGGCCCTGCTGGGCCAGCGCGAGGGCCAGCCCCGCCACGACGTTGGTCTTGCCGACCCCCCCCTTGCCCGAAGTGATGGCCACCACCCGGGCGGCGAAGAGGGGCTGCTCTGTGGGTTGCCCTTTGGCTAGGCTGCGGAGACGGGATGCCTGATCGCTGCTCATTCGGCCTCCTTCATGGGGACGGGGAGGATGAGGTCGGCCACCCGGCGGCTGGTGGCCAGCTCCAGGGCTTCGGGCACTTCCTGGCCCGTGCCCAGGTAGCTGAGGGGCTTCTTGACGCGCGCCAGGGTGCTGAGGATCGGGCCGTAGGTGGAGGTCTCGTCAAGCTTGGTGAAGAGCAGGCGGGTGGGACGCAGCGGCTCGTAGCGGGTGGCGATCTCGGTCAGGTCCCGGGGCTTGGTGGTGGCCGACAGCACCAGGTGGGTCTCGACCTCGGGCAGCTCGTCCAGCAGACCCCTCAGCTGGTTGAGGGTATCGGTGTCCTTGGGGCTGTGGCCGGGGGTATCGATGAGCACCAGGGCCCGGTCCTGGTAGAAGCGGAGGGCGCTGCGCAGGTCCTCCACCGTGAGGGCCACGTGCAGGGGCACCTGGAGGATCTGGGCGTACTGCTGCAGCTGGTCCACGGCGGCCATGCGATAGGTGTCCAGGGTGAGCAGGGCCACCTTCTGCTTCAGGTGCAGCTGGGCATAGGCCGCCAGCTTGGCCAGGGTGGTGGTCTTGCCCACACCGGTGGGTCCCACCAGGGCAGCCACGCGCATCTTTCCGGGGTCCAGCTGGATCGGCGGGGCCACCGGGATGAAGTCGGCAATGACCCGGCGCAGGAAGAGTCTCGCCCTTTCGGGGTTCACGGCCCCGGAGGCGCCGTCGCCATCCTGGTCGGTCAGGGCGCGCTGGGCGTATTCGCAGAGGCGCAGGGCGATGATGGGTTCCACATCGTTGGCCACCAGGTCGCCGTAGAGTTCCAGGAGGCTGGGCGGCAGTTGAAGCTGGGCGGGTGGCATGCCCTGGCGCTGGATCCGGCTCAGCAGCGCCTTCATCTGATCCAGTTCCTTCAGGATCGAGGCGTTGCGCAGGTCATTGTCTTTCAGGGCTGCCACGGCGCCCTTGATCTCCAGCAGTTCCCGGCGGAGGGGCTGGAGGTCCATGGCCGGTGCGGGAGGTGGGGCCGGTTCACGGGACGGCCTCCGGGGTGCCGGGGGCTCCAGGGCGGCGCGCAGCCCGTAGGTGAGGGCCGGCGCGGCGCTGGCCGCAGGCGGAAGCCCCGCCTGGGCCTCGTCCACGGCGGCGGTCACCTCGATGATGGACTCCTCGCCCATGCCCAGGGAGGCGGGACGGCGCCGGGTGCGGGTGGACAGGATGAAGGCCTCCTCGCCCATCTCCTTCTTCACGATGTCGAGGGCATCCTGCATGGATCCGGCTTCGAAGGTCTTCACGCGCATGATCCCCCCTTCATGAGACTGTCCCGAGATTCACGACGCGCACGTCCATGGGGACCTCGCTGTGGCTCAGCACCACCAGGTGGGGGAGGGCCCGTTCGAGGAGGCGCCGGAGATGGGGGCGCACGACGGGATTGGTGAGCAGCACCGGCTGGGCGCCCGGGAGCACCTTCGCGATGCCGTTGGCGATGCGGTTGAGCAGTTCCTGGGTGCGGCCGGGCTCCAGGGCCAGGAAGCTGCCGCGGTCCGACTGTTCGATGCCGCCCTGGAGGGTCTGCTCCAGGGATGGATCCAGCACCAGGACACCCAGCTCGCCGTTCGGGGAGAGGTGGGGGCTGGTGAGCACCCGACCCATGGCCTGGCGGACGTACTCCGTGATGAAGCCGATGTCCTTGGACATGCCGGCGGCATCGGCCGTGGCCTCGAGGATGCGGGCGAGGTCCCGCACGGGTACCCGCTCGCGCAGCAGGTTCTGCATCACCTTCTGCAGGGTGGTCACGCTGATGACGTTGGGAATGAGGTCATCCACCAGCCTGGGGGTGGCCTCCTTGAGGGTGTCGAGCAGGTGCTGGACCTCGGGCCGGCCCAGCAGGGCGGGGCCATGCTGCTTGATGAGTTCCGAGAGGTGCGTCGTCAGCACCGTCGCGGGTTCCACCACGGTGTAGCCCAGCATCTGGGCCCGGTCTCGCTGGGCATCGGGGATCCAATAGGCGGGCAGGCCGAAGGCCGGCTCGGTGGTGGGGGTGCCCGCGAGGTCCTCCGTGGCCGTGCCCGGGTTCATGGCCAGGAACTGGGCGGGCTGGATCTCTGCCCGGGCGATCTCCTCGCCCCTGAGCAGGACGCGATAGGTGTGGGGCGGGAGTTGCAGGTTGTCGCGGATGCGCACGGGGGGCACGACGATACCCAGCTCCTGGGCCATCTGGCGCCGGACGGCCTTGATCCGCTCCAGCACCGTGCCACCCTGGTTCACATCCAGCAGGGGAATTAGGCTGTAGCCCACCTCCAGCCCCAGGGGATCGACCTTGAGCAGGCCTTCCACGCGATCCGCCCCCTCGCTGGCGGCGGCCTTGGTCTTCTCGGCCTCCGCCAGGTCCGCGACCATGGCCGGGGTCGTCTTGGGCAGCTTCCAGGCCGCGTAGGCCATGACCCCGAAGATGGCCCCCATCACCCAGAAGGGGAAGAGGGGCAGGCCGGGCACGGCCCCGAAGAAGAAGAGGATGGAAGCGGCGATGGTCAGGGGCCGGTGGTCCGCGCCCAGCTGCCCCATCACCTCGCTGCCCAGGCCCGAAGCGTCGCTGCCGCTGCGGGTGGTTAGGATGGCCCCGCCCACACTGATGAGCAGGCTGGGGATGACCGTCACCAGGCCATCACCCACCGTGAGGAGGGTGTAGGTCTCCAGGGCCTGCATGACCGGGAGGTTGTAGCGGACCACCCCCAGGAGGATGCCCGCCACGATGTTGACAGCCAGGATGATGAGGGCCGCCACCGCGTCCCGCTGGGTGAACTTCACGGCGCCGTCCATGGCCCCGTAGAATCCGGCCTCCTCCTGGAGGTCCTTCCGGCGTTTCCGGGCTTCCTTCTCGTCGATGTAGCCCGCGTTGAGGTCGGCATCGATGGCCATCTGCTTGCCGGGCATGGCGTCCAGGGTGAACCGGGCGGTCACCTCGGCGATGCGGCCCGCGCCGTGGTTGATGACCAGGAACTGGATGGCCAGCAGGATCAGGAAGACCACCAGGCCGATGACATAGCTGCCGCCCACCACGAACTGGCCGAAGGCCTTCACCATGTGCCCGGCCGCATCCGGGCCCTGGTCCCCGGCGTAGAGGAGGATCCGGCGGGTGGTGGCCACGTTGATGGCCAGACGGAAAAGCGTCACCATCAGCAGGACTGAGGGGTAGGAGCTGAACTCCTTGGGGCGGCGCACATACATGCCCACCATCAGGATGATCAGGCTCAGGGTGATGTTCAGGACGATGAGCAGATCCAGCATGAAGGCTGGCAGCGGCATCACCATCACCACCATGACGATCAGCACGAAAACAGGCGCAGCCAGATCCGACCGCTTGGCGAGGCGGCCCATCCACGGAAGCAGACGATCCAGAAAGGTCAACATACCGACACCCACCGGGTGCGGGGCGAGGGCCATGCCACTCGGCAGGTTGAGCCTCCCAACCAGATTGGCCTAAGCCCTCAATCTCTCGGAATTTTCAGCCCCTCCCACCGTTCCGGCGGGTGGAACCGGCAGCGCCATCCCGCCCAGCTCACCCGCTGGAAGGTGATGTGACCCGGCCAGGGGACCCGGTCCAGCCAGGCCCGCAGGGCCCGCTGGAGCCGGAGGCGCTGCTCGGGCTCCAGGGCCGTGTCGGCGCCCACCCAGGCCCCGGGCCTCCGGGCCTTCACCTCCAGGAGGCGCAGTTCCGGGCCGCGGCTGAGGAGCAGGTCCAGTTCCCAGCGGCCCAGCTGCTGACGCCAGGCCACCAGGTCCCAGCCCCGGGCCCAGAACAACCAGAGGGTGAGGCGCTCGGTGAGGAGGCCCAGGCGGCGGGCCGCCAGGCCCCGCCGAGAACGAGTCATGTGAATGACCCATGAAAATGACAACTGAACACCACCAAGACACCAAGACACCAAGAAAAGCCAATGCAGAATTCTCGTGGGGTTGTTCTCGGTATCGACTGCAGCGAAACACGGGACACCAAGAAACTTGGTGCCTTCGTGCCTTGGTGGTGAATCCTTTTCTTCATATATAACTCGAGGTCACTCGTCCCGCCTGGGGAGCAGCAGGCTGCGCTGCACCCGCTCGAGGTTGCCGTGGATGCGCAGGATCTTCCAGGCCAGGATCATGGCGTAGCCGAGCCAGACCCAGAGCAGCCTCGGGTCCACGGGGGTGCGCTTGAGGACATCCGTGCCCATGTCCAGGCGCAGGCCCTGGAGATACCACACCACGGCCCCGAAGGCGATGATCAGGTAGCCCCAGCGGAACCAGTAGGGGCGCAGGCCCTCCTTCAGCTTCCAGCGCAGCAGCAGCCAGCGGTCGAAACGGTCGGCCTTCTCTTCGGTGAAATGGAGGGCGATCATCTGGTCCACCAGGGGGGCGTACCGGTGCACCTTCAGCTCCTGGATCTCCTCCTCGCCGTTGACCTTGCGCAGGAAGGCCGAGCGGATCTTGCCGATGCATTCCTCCCAGGGGGCCTCCTCCCGCTCGAGGGAAAGGTGCAGGCGCACCAGCCCCACCCAGAGCAGGGCCTGGGCCAGCAGCACGGCCCACAGCGACCAGCCCTGCCAGCCCTGGGTGCGGACGAGATCGAGGAAACGGGCGAGATCCATGGCGTATCAGTCCTCAAGGCTCCAGCCTACGGCCTCTTATACTTTGTTCCAGGGCACTTCCCCAACCGAGAGAAAGGCCTCCCCGTCCAGGCCCTGCTCCTCGGCCCGCCGGAGGAGGTGCTGCAGCGCCTCGGCGGTGGCCTCGGCATCCTGGAGGGCGCGGTGGGCACGGGTGTTCGTAATGCCCAGGAACTCGCAGAGCTCGGCCAGACTGCGCCGGGGTAGTTCGGGGATGAGCTTCTTGGCCAGGAGGCGGGTGCAGATGAGCCGGTGCCGGCGCCACACACCCTCGGGCAGCCAGGCCTTGAGAAAACTGCCGTCGTAGGGCGCGTGATGGGCCACCCACACGCGGCCTTCGAGCCTGGGCGCCATCTTCAGGGCCACCTGCTCCCAGGGGGGTGCCCCCGCCAGCATGGGCAGGCTGATCCCCGTCAGGCGCTGGATCTCCTCGGGCAGGAAGCCCTGGATGGAGGCCAGGCTCGACCAGCGCTCCTCCACCACCGGGCCCGACAGCTGTACCAGGCCGACTTCCGTGATCTCCGAGGGCTGGAGGAAGCGCCCGTCCTTGCCCCAGCGGGCCCTGGGACTGCCGCCGGTGGTCTCCAGGTCCAGCACCGCGAAACGCAGCTCCCGCAGGGCAGGGGAACTGGATTCGAGAAGCGGGGCCTGGGTCATGCACTGACCAGGGTCTTGAGGCCATCCTTGAAGAGGACGTCCACCTTCTTGCCCATCCTCCGCTGCACGCGACCCAGGCCGAAGGAGGGGTGGTCCATCCAGGCCCCTTCTTCCCAGTGGTGGGCCACCTGGTAGGGCTGGGCCTTGGCGCCGCCCTGCTCCGCGGCCAGCACCTGCTGGAACTGGTTGACCAGGGCACCGGGACGCGGGCCCCCGGCCTTGGCCGCCGGCGGGATGCGGGGCGCGCGGGCCGGGGGTTCCGGCTTGGCTGCGCGGAATTTATGCACCGACCGGCAGTTTCCGCAGATCAGGCGGTCGGGCACGCCGTTGGTGACGGTGAGGACCTGGTGCCGGGTCTCGCCACCACAGCGCCCGCAGGGCGCGTCCACATCCTGGCCGGCGTAGTAGGTCTTCAGCATGCCCCAGGTTAGCATCCGCCGCTTTCCCGGAGATGGAGATTGGGGCTGGCCTTGGGGTCTCGAGACGGAGCACCCTCAGGGGGGACCGACATCCACCAGCTCGCCGTTCGCGTCCAAGCCCGCGAAGCGGTAACCTTCGGCCCGGAGCCTTGGGATCAGGACGGGCAGCACCTTGCCGGCGCGCTCGTGGATGTCGTGGAAGAGGATGATGCCCCGCCGCTCCCGGGCGATGGTCTTCAGGACCCGGTCCGCCACGGAGCTGGGCACGGGATCCGCCCAGTCCAGGCTGTCGATGTTCCAGAGGACGGACCTCAGGTGGAAGGCCTCCAGGGCCTGGAGCTGCAGGGCCGTGCGGGCGCCGTAGGGAAAGCGGAAGAGCTGGCTGTGGGCCCCGGGGATGGCCCGCAGCAGCTGGTCCGTCTCCCGGATCTCCAGGTCCAGGGGGGCGCCGGTCTCCTTGCTGAGCTGGGCGTGGGTGTAGCTGTGGTTGCCCACCACGAAGCCCCCCTTCACCAGGTCCTCGGTGAAGGCCGCGAGGCCGCTCAGCCGGATCTGGCCCGAGGTCTCCTGGGCCCCCAGGTTCCGGCCGACCTCGAAGAACACGGCGGGCACCTGCTGCTGCTGGAGGATGGCCTTGATCTCCTCGGTATAGACCCGGTGGGGGCCGTCGTCGAAGCTGAGGATGAGTACCTTCTCTGGCAGTTCCGTGCCGGTGATCTCGCGGCTGCCTTTGAGGCCCTCCGCCGGGTTGAGGATGGCAGCCCCCTTGAGGAGCGGTCCCAGCGGAAGGCGCCGCTGGAGTTCCTGTACATAGGCCTGCCAGCGATCCCGCTGGCCCCCGCGGGCCGGTGTCCCCGGGCCCCCGAAGACCCGCTGGTACTCGCTGTCCACCAGGGACTCGACCCGATCGACTTCCTGGAGATCCCGGGCCATCCGCCGGCTCAGCAGGAGGCCCTCAGGGGTGGAGTCGGCGAGCAGGGGCTTCTGGAGGACGCGCAGGGAGTCCCGGAAGGCAAGCCGGTCCAACTCGAGTAGGTCTGGATCAGCCTCCATCCAGTCCAGCAGTGCGCCGATGACGGAATCCCGCTGGGGGGCTGGCTGTCTGGCTAGGCTCGTGAGCGCGGAGTTGAGCTGGTGGACCAGATCCCGGCGTTCGTGGTGCAGGCGATGCCCTACGGCCAGGGCCTGTGCGAGGGCCGGTCCCTTGAGGTTGGCCTCGTCCGCGAACAGGACGATGAGCTGCCGGTAGACTTGCAGATCGGCCCGCAGGGCCTCCAGCAGGGGGGCCGTCCCGGGCGGTTCGGGGCGGACTGCCGCCTCCGCGAGGCTGGCGGCCACTACCAGGGGCGGCCGGGCCGGAATCCTTGACTGGTGCCGGCGGATGGTCCATACGCCTCCGGCGGCGAGGGCCAGGAGGAGAAGGGGCCAGATCCGACTAAGGGCCCTCATCCCAGCAGGGCCCTGACCTGGGCGAGCCGCTGTTCCCTCTCCTCGGCCTGCCCCCGCAGCTTGGCCACGGCGGCCTCGGGGGCCTTGGTGACGAAGCTCTCATCGCCGAGGCGGGCCCGGAGAGGTTCCAGCTCCTTTTCAAGCTTGGCCAGTTCCTTTTCGAGTTTGGCTTTCTCTGCCACGGGGTCCTTGAGGCCCGCCAGTTCCAGAGCCACGGCCCCGCCTGCCACCACGGACACGGCCCGGGTGGACGCGGCCAGATCGCCTTTGGTGAACGTGACGGACTCCAGCCGCGCAATGGATTTCAGGGCCTCGGCGAAGGGTTCCAGGTCGGTGATGGAACAGAAGGCCGGCACCCGCTTGGCCGGGTCCACACCCTGCTCCGCCTTGAGGCGGAGGAAAGCGGAGAGCACTTCCTGGAAGCGGGGGATGATCGCAGGGTCGCCGCCCCGGACCTGGAGGGTCTGCTCGTCCATGGGCCAGGACCGCTGGGCCAGGAGGGCGGGCTCCCCGGCGGGCAGGCGGCCATCCATCATCGCCTCGTGGATCTCTTCAGTGAGGAAGGGCACGAAGGGGTGGAGGGCGCGCAGCAGGATGTCCAGGAAGTGCAGGATGGCGGCCTTCTGGCCCGGGGTTCCGGCCAGGAGATGGACCTTGGCCAGCTCGATGTAGGTGGCGCAGAAGTCGTCCCAGACGAGGTGGTAGAGCAGGTCCGAGGCTTCGTGGAAACGGAACTCCTCAAGGGCTCTCGTGACGGCCGACAAGCTCTCCCGCATCCTGTTGATCATCCAGAATTCGGCTTCGCCGAATTCTGGCGGGGTCTCCAGGGTGATGGACTCATCGAGATTCATCTGCACAAACCGGGATGCATTCCACAGCTTGTTGCAGAAGTTCCGGGAGGCCTCGAGGCGGGCGGTGCTCATGGCGATGTCCGTGCCCGGCGCGGCCATGATGGCCAGGGAGAACCGCAGGGCGTCCGTGCCGTACTCCTCCATCACTTCCAGGGGATCGATGACATTGCCCTTGGTCTTGCTCATCTTCTGGCCGCTGGCGTCCCGCACAAGGCTGTTGAAGTAGACCTTGCGGAAGGGGACCTCGCCCATCCAGGTGAGGCCGGCCATGGCCATCCGGGCCACCCAGAAGAACAGGATGTCGTAGCCCGTGATGAGGACACTGGTGGGGTAGTAGCGTTTCAGGTCCTCGCTCTCTTCCGGCCAGCCGAAGACACTGAACGGCCAGAGCGCCGAGCTGAACCAGGTGTCGAGCGTGTCCGGATCTTGGATCAGCTCTCCGGCTCCGCAGGTGCGGCAGGCGGAGGGTTGCTCCAGCTCCACGTGGAGTTCCCCGCACTTGGCGCAGGTCCAAGCGGGGATGCGGTGGCCCCAGACCAGCTGCCGGCTGATGCACCAGTCCTGGATGTTGGTGAGCCAATGATTCCAGACGGCCCCGTGATGTTCGGGGGTGAACTGGATGGCGCCGGTCTTCACGGCATCCAGGGCCTTGGCCGCGGCCTCCTTCACGTCCATGAACCACTGCTCGCTGACCAGGGGTTCCAGCACAGCGCCGCTGCGGTCGCTGAGGCTGATCTTGTTGACGTAGTCCTCCACCTTCACGATGAAGCCCTGTGCTTCCAGGTCCGCCACCACGCGCTTGCGGGCCTCGAAGCGGTCCAGGCCCGCGTAGATGCCGGCTTCGGGGGTCATCTTCGCGTCAAAGCCGAGGATGGTGATGGATGGCAGGTTCAGCCGCTGACCGGCCGCGAAGTCGTTGGGGTCATGGGCCGGCGTTACCTTCACACAGCCGGTGCCAAAGGCGGGGTCCACGAAGGTGTCCGCCACCACCGGAATCTGCCGTCCCGTGAGGGGGTGGTCCATCAGCTTGCCGATCATGCCCTGGAACCGCTCATCGTCGGGATGCACGGCCACGGCGGTATCCCCCAGCATCGTTTCTGGCCGGGTGGTGGCCACGACCACATCCCCGCTGCCGTCCGCGAGGGGGTACCGCAGGTACCAGAGCTTGCCCCGGCGCTCTTCGTACTTCACTTCGAGATCACTGAGGGCGGTCTGGAGGGCCGGATCCCACTGGATCATGCGGGGGCCGCGGTAGATGCGCCCCGCCTTGTAGCTGTCCACGAAAACCTTGCGAACGGCGCGGTTGAGGGCGGGGTCCAGGGTGAATCGGTTGCGGGTCCAATCCACCGAGCAGCCCAGGCGCTTCAGCTGGTGCTCGATGGCCCCCTGGTTCTTGTCCTTCCAGTCCCAGATGCGCTTTTCGAAGGCGTCGCGGCCCAGCTGATGACGGTCGGTGCCTTCGGCCTTGAGCTGGCGTTCCACCATCATCTGGGTGGCGATGCCCGCGTGATCCGTGCCCGGCACCCAGAGGGCGTCGAAGCCCTGGGCCCGCTTGAAGCGCGTGAGCACGTCGTGGAGCGTGTTCACCAGGGCGTGGCCCATGTGCAGGTTGCCCGTGATGTTGGGGGGCGGGATCACGATGGACCAGGGGGCCTTCCCGCTCCTGGGGGCCGCCTCGAAGGCCTTGGATGCCTCCCATACCGCATACCAGCGCGTCTGCGCCGTCCTGAAGTCGAAAGCCTTGTCCATTTCGCGCATGGGTGTCCTTGCCTGGGGCCTTTTGACGTCCGTTCCGGCTCGGGACCGGCTTGGCCGACTCCGAAATAGAGGACATGGAGGGGGGCTGAAGTCGTCAGCTTCCCCTGGGGTCGAATGGTTCAGTTTACCCGTGGGAGAAGGGGCCTTCTAGCCGGGACAACGAGAACGGGCCTCTCTTGGTAAATGCGATATCATAGTCCCCATTCGTCCGATAAGAGGACGGGGGGTCATATGCGTCTTCTTCGAGTCGTGGCACTGGGGCTGGCGGGCATGGTGGTGGTTGGTCTTCACGCGGAGGAAAAAAGGACTCTGCCGGGACCCCACACGAAGTGGAAATTGGTTTGTTTCGACTGCCATCAGAAGGAGAAGCCCGTCCAGGCGGCCGTGCCGGACGAGGCCTGCATGGTCTGCCATGGGGACTACCCCGCCATGAAGGCGCTGACGAAGCGAGCCCCCAGATCGGAAGAGCCACAC
>CAIMBM010000073.1 GCA_903839205.1 uncultured Holophagaceae bacterium
CCTATCCTGTGCACCGAGTGCCATCACCAGCACAAGCCCCAGACGGTGCAGTGCCTGGAGTGCCACGCGGACTGGAAAATGACGGTACCCCCCACCAAGTGATCAGCCCTGGGTGAACCGCTCGGGGTTGAATCCATTGACCATGGCCCCCCAGTGCTGGCCTTGGATCTGGATGGGCATGGAGAGGTCGTTGAGGATCTCCCCGGTGTCGCGCATGTAGGTCTGGAGCAGGAAGGCTTCGGTGTTTCTCACGCGGCGCTTTTCCGTCTCGACATTGAAGAAGAGCCGCTGGTGCCGGCTCTTGAGCAGATCCACCTTGGGATCCCCGGTCATGGGCTCCGACACGCCTGAGTGGTGGATGGCTGCGTACCCGTTGAGGTCCAGGGCCAGAGAGTAGGTCGATCCGAGGGCCTTGCGGGCCTCGTCGAAGAGGCCCTGGAGGTCCCGGGCGAAGGCCTCCGAATAGGTGGTCAGGAATTTCTGGGGATTCGTCTGAGGCACCGGCCGGTAGTCCCGGTCGAAGACATTCACGCCCCGGTTGGCGAGCTCCAGGATCCGGGCCTGGATGGCATCGCGCCAGTGGGCCACCAGCTCGATCACGCCTTCCAGTTCCCCTGTGCCGGTCCGGAACCGGGAGACCTGCTCGAGCAGGCTTTCGGTGGCTCGGTTCATGTCCACGGAATAGCGGTTGGCCTCCTGGAGCCGCCGGTTCGCCACCACACTCAGGCTCTGGATGTCCTGGGCCTGGTGGTGAATCTCCTGGCTGGTGATTGAAATGCCTTCCACGGCCGTGGTGGCACCGGAAAGCTGAGCCGTGTTCTCCTCGAAGTCCCGGACCATCTTGGCGAAGTGCTCCGAGGCCCGGCCCAGGGTGGCGGTGGTGCCCTGGAAGGCCTGGGTGATCGCCTGGATGCCCTGGGAGGTCTGCTCCACATCCTTGAGCATGGCACCCAGGTTCCGGGAGATCTCCTCGGCGGCTTCGCCGACATTGTCCGAGAGTTTCCGGACTTCTTCGGCCACCACGGCGAAACCCTTGCCCACATCGCCCGCGTGAGCGGCCTCGATGGAGGCATTGAGGGCCAGCAGCTTGGTCTGTCCCGCCACGCCTTCGATGAGCTGGACCACGTCGCTGATGCGTTCGGAGCGCTCGGCCAGTCGGGCCACCAGCTCCGAGAAGGAGACCAGTCGCTGGTTGGTCGTGGCCATGCCCTGGTCCGCCTCGATCAGTTCCAGGTGGGTGCCGCGGGCGGATTCCAGGTTCTCCAGTGTGGTCGTGTTGATGTGGCCGGTCACACGGGCGATGCTCTCGACGGCCTCGGCCACCTCCTTGCTGGTGTGCGTGATGCGCTCGGAGGAATCCCCCTGGCGCTGGGCGTCCAGGGCGGAATCGGTGGTGAGCTTGGTGGTGCGGGTGGAGCCCACGGCGATGGACAGTCCCAGCTGCTTGGCATTGCCCAGGATCTCCCGGATCTTGACCGCGAAGAGGTTGAAGGCGTCCGCCAGCTTCCGGACCTCGTCGTGGGTCTCGAGCCGGATGTCCTGGGAGAAGTCGCCCTCCCGGATCACCTTGGTGATGCGCTTCAGGGGGAGGGCCAGGGACAGGTAGACGGTGAGGAAGGCGATGGCACAAGCAGCCAGGGCCAGCCAGGGAAACAGGGTGGCCATCCGCTCGGTCCGGGCCAGCAGGGCGAGGGTCTCCGGGGTGGCCGCCGGGCCGGACAGGCTGGACCGGAGGGTCCGGACGAGGTCCAGGGACTGCCAGCTGGAGAACAGGAGCAGGGCGAACAGAGGAACCATGCAGCCCAGGATCTTCCGGGGGATGGAGTTGAACAGGAGCCGCTCCAGCAGTAGGTAGACAGCCTTGATCTGCCGCATTGGAGCTCCCTCACCAGGCCCTGGCCACCCTGTCCCATTCTCTGTTCCACCCCGCGATGCCGAGCCTTGGGCCCGGCGCAAGGTCAACGCTCCCATCGGCATCGGAAAGTC
>CAIMBM010000074.1 GCA_903839205.1 uncultured Holophagaceae bacterium
CCTCGCTCGCCCGGCGCTCCTCGCGCGGCGCCGTGGGGTTTTGTTACGACCTCTTAGGGGCCGTTCAGGATAGCCAGTGTATTTCTGGCTGTCCCATGAGGGCCCCTTATGCCCTCCGCACGGCAGAAATGAATCAGGTTGTCTCTGCTGGCGGGCCTAGGTGAATGGGCTCGTCATCATCCTCGTCCACGAGCACGATATTCGACCCGCCATCCAGCAGGACCGCATCCTCGTACATGTTCTTCAGCTTGGGCTGGAAAAGGTCAGCCTGACCGAGCCGCGGGTCGGGCTTCAAGTCCACCCCGGTGCGAATCAGCCCCTTGATGTCGGCGGCCTCGATTCCCAGGATGGCCCCCAGCAGCTTGAGCGGGTTGAGCGCCGGGTGCTCCCTCATGCGTGTCGTGAAACAGAGGGTCGAGTGCTCCCAGGCCATCTCGGACACCACCTGGCGCAGGTCGAGGGGCCCTCCCGGGTGGGGATTTCCCCTGTCCCAGGACCATTGACTTGCTTCGAGAAAGCAGCGGGTCTTTTCCATGGCCTGGGGCTGGACTTCCAGGGGTGCCTCCCAGCGCCAGTGGGAGTGGAGGGCCAGCTCGCTCACCGGGGACGCGTATCCTGGCAGGATCTCCCACTGGTGGATGCCCAGCCCCAGCGGCAGGCGGTGATTCAGACCTGCCATGACCTCCGCTGGACGCTCCATCGGTTCCTGCTTCAGGACCGCTTCCAGGAATTCGGCCCTGCCGGCTACACCCACCGGGAGGGGCAGGCCCGCCGTCAACAGAGGGCGCGGCCGCTTGCCGAGGTCCAGGAGCAGGTGCAGTCCTTCGAGCCGAAAGGCATGAAGGAATATGGCGTGGAGGTCCCCGTCATCAAACCCCAACGCTCCATCATCCTTTTCATAGCAACATCGGATGTGCGCACGCCGGGTATCCATCTGCCAGCGCACCGACCGCTCCTGATGCGCCATGGCAGCCATTGGAGCCAGACGGGAGGCGAAGGACTCCATCCAGGCCCGGGGCCCGACCTCGCGTCGCAGCGTCCGAAGCAGTTCACTCGCCTCCTCGGCCAGGTGGCCGCTCAGGATCGAGTCGAAGGCGCCGTCAAGATCCGCGGGGCGGGGCTCGTCTCCAAGTGTGCGGAGCGCCTGGAAACACGCGGGTTCCCGACTTGGTCCGCGCGCTTCCATTCCGCGCAGCACTGACTGCAGCTGAGCTTTCCGAGCCAACGCCGCGGCGGGAATGAAAGGAGGTTGGGCTCGCGTGCTCACCTCATCAGCATAGTGACCAGGCGGATGGGGAGGCGGGGAATTTCGGATCCTGTTCTCCGCAGAATTCGGGAAAAAAATCGGCGGAACAATTTCGCGCCGAGCCGATTTCCACATTCACTGTGGGAAGGGGTTTCCCGAATTCTGAGAATTCCTTTCATCACAAGCCACTTGAGTCCGTGCCCAATTTTGGTGGCAGGTGTGGGGAACATTCCCTGGTTGACAACTGCTTCCGGGTTCGTTCCAGCACCCTCCCTTTGCGTTCCTTGGAGTCAGGCCCCAAGCTGGGGCTTGCCATGATTCACGCCCCCTACACCATCCGACCTCTCCCGCCCGCCTGGCCCTTTGAGACCCGCGCACCCCTCCATCCTCTCGGATGCAGGTTGAATCTGGAGCTGCCTGGGCTCGGTGGCGGCTGGCGCGTATGCACCCATGGCGGGATGGTCCCCACCGGTGATCCGCTTCCCCTCACCGGCGTTTTCGGACGCGGCGGCATCCTTCGCGTGGGCGACCTGGTGCTGCGCCCCTATCGCCGGGGTGGCCTCCTCCGCCATCTCAACGAGCGGACCTACTATTCTCACCTCCGGTTTGCGGCGGAACATGCCGTGCACCGCGGATTGTGGGAGTCCGGATTCCCCACGGTGGAGCCGCTCGGCTATGCCTGGAGGCCCTGCGGGTTCGGCGCTGAAGGCGTCCTGTTCACGCGCCTGGCCGGGGGGGAGGCCTGGCCCAAGCGCTGGGATCTCAGCTCTGCCCGGGCCCCCCACATTCGCCGTGCCATTGCCTCCCTCTGCGAGTGGGGCCTGTGGTCGCCCGACCTGAATGCGACCAACGTGATCCTTCCTCCGGAGGGTGGAGTGCTGTTCCTGGACTGGGACCGGGCCCGGTTCGAGCCTGAAGGCACAAACCTGTGGCCCAGGTACCACGCGCGGCTGGAGCGGAGCCTCCGCAAGCTCGGCGCCCCGGAGGCGGCCTTCGAGGCTATTGGATCTGCGTCGCGTCCTTGATGAGAACGGGCGCTACGGGCAGGTTCAGGAAGTCTCTCCGCTTGTTGCTGGTTCTCACGGCTTTGATCCGGTCCACCACCTCCATGCCCTGCACGACCTTCCCGAACACGCAGTAGCCCCAGGTCTGGTCGCTGGTCTTCCCCTTGAAGTCCAGGACCGGGTTGTCCACCACATTGATGTAGAACTCGGCCGCGGCGCTATGCGGGTCCGGCGTCCGCGCCATCGCGATGGTGCCGCGCCGGTTCTTCAGGCCCGCGGCCAGGGCGCGGTCGGCTTCGTTGAGGATGGGAGCATCCGTACGCTTCTTTCCCAGGTAGTCCACGTACCCTCCACCCTGGATCATGAAACCGGGGATGACTCGGTGGAAGATGGTGCCCTTGTACTGGCCCTTCTTCACGTACTTGAGGAAGTTCTCCACGGTCTTCGGAGCGGCCTCGGGCTCCAGTTCCAGCACGATCGCCCCCATGGACGTGACCAGTTTGACCCTCGGTTTAGGGGCGGCGAAAAGGCCGAGGGAGAAAAGCGACAGAAGGGCGGCGATCAGGGGGCGGCGCATCAGGATCTCCGGGGGATCCCCCATCATATCCGGTTCAGTAGGCCTTCAGGCTCTTGGCCAGGGCGTCGCGCTGTCCCTTGAATCCCTGCTCCTCGCGGGAATCCTTGATGAGCGTCCGGGCCTGGTCCCACTGCCCCAGTTTCATCAGGGCCTGGGCCCGCATGAGGGACACCCAGCCGCGCTGTCCGGGGGCCGCGGCCTTGGAGGGATACAGCGCCAGGGCCCCGCGCGCATCGCCATGCTGAAGACGGAAATCAGCCACCAGGATCGCCAGGGGTTCCCGGGCCTCACCTTTCTCCGAGGCCCGGGCCAGCCAGCCTTCCGCTTCGGCCTGCCGGGCGGAGCCGGTTTCCCCCCCGCTCACAGGGCGTTGGAGAAGGTGCACGATGCCCCTGATGCGTTCGGCACCCGGCCGTGCCCGGACCAGCGCCTGACGCAGGGGCCCCCAGTGTTCCAGGGCGCCCTCGGCCCGGGCCCGCAGGAGGGCTTCATCCGGGTTGTCCCCCTTGACGGGAAGCAGCCGAAGCACGGCCTGGGGCTGGGCCTCGGGCTGGGCCTTGGCCAATGCCGCCTGGCGAAGCCCGGACCGCTCCGCCGGTGGCGCCTCGGGCAACAGGCGGGGCAGCACGTCGAGGAGCCCCTGGCTCGCAAACAGTTCAGTGACCCCCAGCCTGGACTTGGCGTCCAGAGCTCCGAAGGCTCCTGCCCTGAGCCGCGAGAGCAGTTCGCCCGGGAACCCCTTCTCCACCCGCTGGCCCACCCACTGTGTCCAGGCTTCGACCCAGAGTTTCTTCACTTCGGGCTGGGTGTCCCGGGTCGTGGGACCCATCCGGTCCACCAGGTTGAGCGCGTCCTCCCACAGGCCCTTCCCCACGAGCAGCCGCAGCTCCACGAGCTGGGCCGTGCCCTTCGGCTGCCCCTTGCCGCCCCTCCGGACCTCCGCCAGGAGCGATTCGGCACTGGGGAGATCCTTGGCGTCAGGCAGGCTTCCATCGGTCAACAGGCTGGCCAGCGCGAGCCGGGCATCGTCCGCCTGATCCGAGGCCGGGTGATCCTTGATGAGCTTCCGGAAGACCTGCGCCGATTCCTTGGCCTCTCCGGAACGTCCAAGCAGGCGGCCCCAGGCGAGCTCGACCCTTGGGACCAGTTCGCTCCCGGGATAGAGGTTCTCGAAATCCTTCAGGCCGCTTTCGGCCTGGCCCCGCTCACCCACCGCACACAGGACCTCAACGATGCCAGCCAGCCCCTTTTCGCTGGGCTTCTCCCCTCCTCCGAGGGGGCGCAGGGACTGCACGATGGGCAGGGCCTCCTGGGGGCGATCCTGTTCCACCAGCGCCCAGATCAGGAGTTCCTGTGGTTTTCGTTTGGATTCAGCCGGGATGTCCGCGGCCAAGGCCTGGTGGAGCCGGCCTTCGGCCTCCTTGTACCGCCGATGTGTGACGGCATCTTCCGCAAGGAGGGTCTGGGCCTCCCCCATGAAGGGTGACCTGGGCCATTGGCGTTCCAGCTTCTTGAAGGCCAGGATGGCCGCCGGGACATTGCCCAGGCGAGCCTCGAGGGTGCCCTGGGCGTAGAGCACCAATTCTCGCTCCGGAACCTTGCTGCTCTTGAAGGTATGACCCTTGAGCCGGGTGAGCAGTGCCCTGGTGGAGGCGGGGTTCCCCGACGCGAGCGCCTCCTTGGCCAGTTCTGCGGCCTCGGCATCGGTCATGCGGCCGGTCTCGACTTTGGAAGGCGCATTGGCCTTCTCCGGATTTCGTGGGGTGGGTCTGAACTCGGCGGACAGGGGCAGTGCCACCGAGAGGAGGGCACATCCCGCAGAGCGGCCCAGGAGTTTCAAGCCAGCCACCGGGACAGGAGATTCTTCTTGCCCTGCTCGTACTCCTCCTCCGACAGGAGCCCCTTGGTCTTCAGGGCGCCCAGGCGCTCGAGATCCGCCAGGGCATCAGGTCGGCCAG
The DNA here is from genome assembly GCA_903839205.1 of uncultured Holophagaceae bacterium. GTDB lineage: Bacteria > Acidobacteriota > Holophagae > Holophagales > Holophagaceae > Geothrix. Next base: position 4,786 of record CAIMBM010000074.1, read on the forward strand.
GTCCCCCGGTCGGGGCCATCTGGTTGGCGAGGATCTCCATGCGGCCAAGGGTCGTCTCGAGGCGATCCGCCCTTTCGCTTAGGGCTTTCACCTTCTCTCTCAATTCGTCCCGCTCATGGGTCAGGGCCCGCCGCTCCATCAGGCGCCGGAGCGTGTTGCGGAACTGATCGATCTGCATCGGCTTCGTGACGAAATCAAAGGCGCCGAGTTCCATGGCCTCGGTGGCTTCCCGCACGCTCCCGAAGCCCGTCAGCACGAGGACCGTGCAGCTGGGATTCCGGTTCAGGGCGCACTTCAACACGTCCATGCCCGACTTCCCGGGCATGACCAGGTCCGTGATGACTAGGTCGAAGGGCGGCTGCTCAGCCCTGAGCTTCCTCTCGGCTTCTTCCCCGGTCGAGGCCGTGACCACGTGGAACCCTTCCCCCGAGAGCAGGGCCGAGAGGGTCTCCCTGGGCATGGGGTCGTCGTCCACCAGCAGGAGGCTGGGGGGCGGCAGGTGGGGCGGGACGATGGGACGGGTCAAGGGACTTCCGTGGAATGGTCTAACATTACCCTTTCGGCCGGGCGGTCTGGCAACTGCAGCATTGGACTCATGCGGCCCCCCTCAACCGGTAGACGAAGGCCAGTACCTGGGCCACGGCCTGGTACAGGTCCCGGGGAATGGGCTGCTCAATCTCCACCGTCTTGTACAGGGCGCGCGCCAGGTCGGGCCGCTCCAGGATGGGGACCCCGGCTTCGCGGGCCCGCTCCCGGATCTTGAGGGCCAGGTGATCCAGCCCTTTGGCGACGCAGACCGGAGCCGCAGTCTTCTCGTCGTACTTGAGCGCCACGGCGACATGGGTGGGATTGGTCACCACCACCGTGGCCTTCGGGATCTCGGCCAGCATCCGGCGACGCGCGACGGCCATCATGATCGCCTTCTGCCGCTGCTTGATCTCCGGTGCGCCCTCGGAGTCCTTCATCTCGTCCTTCACCTCCTGCTTGGTCATGCGGATGCTCTTCTCCCAGTTGCTCCGCTGCCAGGCGAAATCCGCCATGGCCAGCACCAGCATGGCCAGCATCAGGTTCCGGTAGAGGGTGAACAGCGCGCTCTGGAAGATGTCCAGCGACTGCCCCAGGGGCAGCCTCAGGGTGGCCAGCAGCATGGGAATCCTCGGCTCCAGGACCAGGTACGTGATCCAGGCCAGCAGCGCAAACTTGGCCAGGCTCTTGATGAGGTCCACGATCGCCCGCACGGAGAAGATGCGCTTGAAACCCTGGACCGGGTTCAGCCGATCGAATTTGGGGAGGAGGGGCTTGGTGCTGAAACTGAACCCCCGCTGCGCCAGACCTGTGGCCAGGGCCAGGAGGAAGTTGAGGCACAGGAAGGGCAACAGCAGGCGCCCCAGAATCATCAGGACATCGGCGAGGAGGGTGGCCATGCCCCCATCCGCCAGGGCCCCTGGTCTAGCCAACTGAAGAAAATGCGAGACCTGTTTCATGAGGAGCGCCAGGGTGGCGCTACCCAGCCCCAGGAACATGAAGAAGTTGCCCCAGAGGAGGATGGCGCTGTTGAAGTCTGGGCTGCGCGCAACCGACCCCTCATCACGCGCCTTCTGGCGTCGTTTGGGGGTGGCCTTCTCGGTGCGGCTGGGATCCTGGGCCATGTCAGCCGCCCAATAGCTTCAAGGTGAGTCTCGGGGCGGACTGGAACAGCGGCTCCAGCCAGGGGCCCATTTCCCGCAGCACGAGACCGAGGATGGTCAGGCCCAGGGCAATCTTCAGGGGGAAGCTCAGCTGCAGCAGCTGAAGCTGGGGCATGAATTTCCCGGAGATGCCGAGGACCAGATCCAGCAGGAATAGGACGGCCACGACGGGGAAGGCCAGCTGGAACCCCTTGGCCAGCAGCCGTCCAATCAGGGCCACGAGCCCCATGGCCTGGAGGGGCATGCCCTGGCCCATCGGCGCCACGCGGTAGCTGTCCACCAGCGCGAGGATCAGCTGGTGGTGGAGGCCCGTGATGAACACCAACAGGGCCGCCATCTGCAGCATCAATGCCCCTGAAATCGAGGTGTTCTGGGAGGTGGCCGGGTCGAGCAGCTGCACGAAGGAGAAGCCCATCTGCATGTCCATGATGCCCCCCGCGAAGGCCACGGCTTCCAGGATCCAGGCCACCACGGTCCCGAGCAGGATGCCGATGGCCAGCTCACAGGCCATGTACCCGATCAGGTCCGGGAGCCCCGCAGGCACTGCCTTGGGAATCGGGATCACGGGCAGGATCACGGTCGTGAGAAGCACGGCCAAGGCCGCGCGGAGCTGCAGGGGCATCTGCTCGGATCCCAGGATTGGGAAGACCGCCAGCAGGCCCGTGAGGCGGGTGAGCACCAGCACCCAGAGCACGGCTTTGGCCCCCGTGAAGGCCCATACACCCGAATTCAGCAGGGTCGGCGTCATGGCCGCCTCACGTGAGCTGGCGGACCACGGAGTTGAAGTCCGTGAACATTTTCGTCGTGAACTGCACCATCACCTGCAGCATCCAGGGAAAGCTGAAGGCCACCACCAGCATCACCGCGATCACCTTGGGAACGAAGGCGATGGTCTGGTCCTGCAGGCTCGTCACCACCTGGAACACCGAGATCGTGAGGCCCACCACCAGCGACACGGCCAGGGCCGGCCCCGCCACGAGAAGGGCGGTTCGAAGGGCCTCCTTCCCCAACTGAGCGATCAGCAGTTCGTTCATCCCGTGTACCCCCTCACAAGCGACCCGATGATGAGGTACCAACCATCAACGAGCAAGATCG
>CAIMBM010000075.1 GCA_903839205.1 uncultured Holophagaceae bacterium
CCCGATCTTGGGCAGCACGAGCAGGTTGCCGTGCCAGTAGTGGAGAGGCTCGCCGAAGCTGCGCCCGGCCTTGGCCAGGGCATTGATGAGGGCGGCCTCCAGCAGGCGGCCTTCGTACACGGCACCCTTGGGCGTGTGGTAGGGCCGCGTGACCCACTCGATCATCCAGTGGAACACCTCGAGCTGGTGGTACTCCTCCATCCAGGGCGACAGCACCTTGGAGCGCAGGTGATCGACGAAGGACATGTGGTCGGGGCCGGTGCCGACTGTCAGCAGCGGGCGGAACTGGGGATCCACCAGGTTCCACTCCAGTTCCAGTCCGCAGAGCCCGCCGGAGGGGCGGGTCTCCAGCGCCGTCTGCCGTGCCAGCTGGAACTTCGAGACAAAGGCCTTCAGGTCGAACACGGGTACTCCAGATCATTCAACGCAAGAAAACGGATAACCACCAAGGCACCAAGTTTCCTTTTGTCTCGTGTATCCGTGAAGCGGATACCGAGAAGGCACCAAGAAAAACCAATACCGTCTTTGTCAGTTCTTGGTGTCTTCGTGTCTTGGTGGTGAATCTTTTTCTATTCAACCCTGAAGCGACTTGAGTGCCGCGAGCAGGCGCTCGGCGGCGCCCTGGGTGCGCTCGGGGGGGGTGGCATAGGAGAAGCGGATCCACTCGCCGCCGTAGGGGCTGAAGAAGGCCCCGGGCACGACCGCTACGCCGTGTTCCTCGGCCATGTACTGGCCCATGGGCTCGGAGTCGGCCCAGCCCTTGGCCTGGAGGGCATCGGCCACCTTGATGAAGGCGTAGTAGCCCTGGCCGATGATGTGGGTGAGGCCCTTCTCCTTCAGGTAGGTCCGCAGCCAGGCGCGGCTGGCGCGGCAGGGGCCGGCGATGGGCTCGGCGGCCACCTTGATGCCCTTCTCGTAGGCCGCCATGGCCACGGCCAGGCTGAAGAAGGAGGGCATCACCGTGTGCGAGGCCTGGGCCACGATGGTCTTGATCACGTCGGCATCCGCGAGCAGGTGGCAGTTGCGGATGTTGGAGCCGCCCAGGCTCTTGGTGATGCCGTCCAGCACCATCAGGCGCTTGCGCAGAGCGGGCTCGAAGGCCCGCAGCAGCACGTTCACGTCATAGGGCTCGCCATCGCCGACGGTGTGGTACATCCAGTCGAAGAGGACGTAGGCCACGCCCGCCTCCAGGGCGGCGTGGGCCAGGGCGATCTGGCGCTCCAGGGTGATGGTGTTGCCCGTGGGGTTGTCGGGGCAGGTGATGACCAGGCCGGCCACCTTGCGGCCCGTCTTCGCGGCTTCCGCCACGCAGGCCTGGATGCCCGCCTCCGAATAGGCCCAGGCCTCCTCGGCCCGGCCGGGCGCCCACATCACGTTGGCGCCGATGCCGTAGGGCCCCCAGTTGTAGCTGATCCAGGGCACGCGGCTGACCACGACCACGTCGCCCTGGCGGCCATGGCCCAGGGCCAGCATGGCCTGGTAGGCCTTCACCAGGCCGTCCCGGCCGCCCTGGGTGCCCATGACGTTGGCCGGCCCCCAGCCCGTGTCCGGCGCCAGCTTCCAGTAGGCTTCGGCCACGACCTTGCGGAAGGCGTCGGTCCCGAAGGGCATGTCGTAGGCGGTGCCGTGCTGCTTCTGCAGTTCGAAGGCGCGGTCCAGCAGGGCCTCGGGCACGCCCGGCAGCGATGCGCCGCCGTCGCCCTGGCTGGCGTCGAAGATGGGCACACCGGGCTGCCGCTCCTGGAAGACCTTCAGCGATTTGTTGATGAGGAACATGCGTGAGGCGGGGATGGCCATCATCTTTCCCAGGTGATCGCTCACCGGGACGAGATTCGCCTCTGGCACGGCGAAGGCGGGGGTGTCGGGGGAGAGCAGGGCGGACATGGAACCTCCCGATAAGAAAATGTCGTCCCTGCATGTAGTTGGGACGACAAATCGCCACTCCAGGTTAACAGTGGCAACCGTTGGCTCAAGTTATAATGATTTATGCTTTGATTAATTGAACTTATGGTTCCAGCGGCAGATCCACGTGGCTGAAGGGTCTGGCCGAGGGGCCCGAATAGTCCTCCACCCCCTGGCCGGACCCCCGCAGCAGGTACCGGTAGCTGAGCAGGCCCTCGAGGCCCACGGGACCCCGGGCATGGATCCGGCCTGTGCTGATGCCCACCTCGGCCCCGAACCCGTAGCGGAAGCCGTCGGCGAAGCGGGTCGACGCGTTGTGGAAGACCCCCGCCGCGTCCACCTCCGCCAGGAACCGGGCGGCCGCCCCCGGATCCTCGGTGACGATGGCTTCCGTGTGCCCGCTGCCGTGCGCGCGGATGTGGGCCAGGGCCTCGTCCAGGTCAGCGACCACCCTCAGGGCCAGGATGGGTGCCCCGTATTCCGTGTCCCAGTCCGCCTCCCCGGCCTCCGCCAGGTCCGGTACCAGGGCCCGGCAGGCAGGGCAGCCCCGCAGATCCACGCCGCGGGGCCGGAGATCCGCCACCAGGGCCGGCAGGAGGCGGGACGCGGCCTGCCGGTGGATCAGGACGGTCTCCACGGCGTTGCAGGCTGAGGGGTACTGGAGTTTGGCGTCGCGGACCAGGGCCACGGCCATGGTCGTGTCCGCGGCCGCGTCCAGGACCATGTGGCAGATGCCCTCCGCGTGCCCCAGCACGGGAATTCGCGTGGCGGCCTGGATGCTCTGCACCAGGGCATTGGATCCGCGGGGGATCACCAGGTCCACCAGGTCGGGGCGCTGGAGCAGGACTGAGACCGCCGCCCGGTCCGGCAGGCCCTGGACGGACGCCTCGGGGAGCCCGGTCTCAAGCAGGGCGCCCTGGACCGCGTCCAGGAGCGCCGCATTGGAGCGGCTCGCCTCGCTGCCGCCCTTGAGCAGCACCGCGTTGCCGCTCTTGAGGGCCAGGGCGCTGATCTGGATCAGGGCATCCGGTCGCGATTCGAAGATGACGCAAAGCACGCCCAGGGGGCAGGTCACCCGGGTGAGTTCGAGGCCCTCGTCCAGTTCCCGGCGCAGCTGCAGGCGGTTCAGGGGATCCGGGAGGGTGGCCACGGCGCGGACGCCCTGGGCCATGGCGGCCAGCTTGGCCCCGTCCACCTTGAGGCGCTGGAGGGCCGAGGCCTCGACGACGCCCGTGGCCGCGAGGACATCCTCGGTGTTGGCCGCGAGGATCTGCGGGGCTCGGAGTTCCAGCTGGTCGGCCAGGCGGTGGAGAACCGTGGCCCGCAGCTCGGAGGTCGTGGTCGCCAGCTGGCGGGAGGCGTTCCGGGCGGCCAGGGCCTGAATGTCGGGGGTGCGGGCGGGTTCCGAAGTCATGAGGGAGCTCCCTTGGGTGCGGCAAAGAAGAGGGTGCCGACGGGATCACCGGCCAGGATGTGTCCCAGGATCCCGAAGACCAGGCCCGAGGCCAGCACCACAGGCACGCCTGCCCGGGCGGCCACCCGGGCGGCCTCCACCTTGCTGACCATGCCGCCGCGACCCCGTCCCGAGGTGCCCTTCAGGTCGACCTGGAGCTGGGCGCCGAAGGGAACTTCCGTCAGGGGCGTCGCATCGGGATCGAGGTCGGGGTTCCGGGTGTGGAGGGCGGTCACGTCCGAGAGGAGCACCAGCAGGTCCGCCTCCAGGTGGTTGGCCACCAGGGCCGAGAGATGGTCATTGTCGCTGAAGACGGGGGTGTGGCCGTTGAAGGAGCGCTCCAGCTCCAGGGTGGAGACCGTGTCGTTCTCGTTGAGCACGGGGATGGCCCCCAGCTCCAGGAGGGTGTCCAAGGTGTGCCGGAGGTTGGCGTGGCGGACGGGGTCCGAGAAGTCGTCCTCGGTGAGCAGGACCTGGGCCGCGCAGAACCCCATGCGGCCGAAACCTTCCTGGTAGATGGACATGAGCTGCCCCTGGCCGGCGGCTGCGCAGGCCTGCTTCTGGGGCAGCCCCGCGGGTTTCTTGATGCCCAGCTGGCGGGCGCCGAGCCCGATGGCGCCTGAGGAGACCAGCAC
>CAIMBM010000076.1 GCA_903839205.1 uncultured Holophagaceae bacterium
CCCAGCATTAGACGCACCAAACCGCTGAAAGGTGGCGGCAGTCCCCTCAGTTTAGGGCAGACCGACCCTCACCCTGCGTCCCCGGGGGGCCAGTTCCTTCCCGGGGCGTTATCCTGGCGGTTTCGGACGGGGGCCCCCAGGTGTTCGGCAAGATCCAGCACATCCATTTCGTGGGTATCGGCGGCATCGGCATGTCGGGCATCGCCGAGGTGCTCGCCAACCTGGGCTACCGGGTCTCGGGCTCGGACCTGAAGGAGAGCCCCGTCACCCAGCGGCTGCGCAGCCTGGGCATCACCGTGCACCTGGGCCACGAGGGCCGGGTCATCGCAGGGGCCCAGGTGGTCGTCATCAGCTCGGCCGTGAAGGGCGACAACCCCGAGGTCGTCGCCGCCCACGCCGCCAAGGTTCCCGTCATTCCCCGGGGCGAGATGCTGGCGGAGCTCATGCGCATGAAGTACGGCATCGCCGTGGCCGGCTCCCACGGGAAGACCACCACCACCAGCATGGTGGCCCAGGTGCTCAGCCAGGGCGGCATCGATCCCACCATCGTCATCGGCGGCAAGCTCGGCACCATCGGCAGCAACGCCAAGCTCGGCAAGGGCCCCTTCCTGGTGGCCGAAGCCGACGAGAGCGACGGCAGCTTCCTCATGCTGAATCCCACCCTGGCCGTCATCACCAACATCGATCGGGAGCACCTCGACCACTACAAGGACCTGGACGAGATCCAGGACGCCTTCGTGGACTTCGCCAACAAGGTGCCCTTCTACGGGTCCGTGTTCCTCTGCATGGACGACCCCAACGCCGCCGCCGTGCGGCCCCGCCTGAAGCGCCAGCTCCGCACCTACGGCACCCACCCCCAGGTGGACATCCGGGCCCGGGAGATCCGCCAGGAGGGCTTCCGCACCTTCTTCAAGGTGACGGCCCATGGCGCCGACCTTGGCGCCTTCAGCCTCGGTGTGCCCGGCCACCACATGGTGCTCAACGCCCTGGCGGCCATCGGCGTCGCCCTGGAACTGGATGTGGAGCCCGAGGGGATCCGGGCCAGCCTCGCCAGCTTCACGGGCGCCGACCGCCGCTTCCACCTCAAGGGCGAGAAGGGCGGCGTGCTCGTCGTGGATGACTACGGCCACCACCCCACGGAGATCGCCGCGACCCTGGCCGCTGCCCGCGCCGGATTCCCGGAGCGCCGCATCGTGGCCGCCTTCCAGCCCCACCGCTACAGCCGGACCAAGGCCCTGCTCGACGAATTCGGCACCGCCTTCTTCGAGGCTGATGCCGTGGTCGTCACCGACATCTACCCGGCGGGCGAACAGGCCATCCAGGGGGTGGACGGGGCGGCCGTGGCCGAGGCGCTGCGCGCCCACGGCCAGAAGGACGTCCACCTGGTGCCGCGGGTGGAGGACCTGCCGGAGGCGCTGAAGCGCCTGACGCGCAGCGGGGACCTCGTCCTCACCTTCGGCGCCGGCTCCATCACTCACGCCGGACCGGCCTTCCTGGACCTGGAATGAGCGCGGGCCTGCGGTTCACCCTCGCCATCACGGGGGCCTCGGGTGCCGCCTTCGGCGTGGCCACCCTAAAGCGCCTGTCCGCGAACCCGGCAGTGGCGCAGGTCGCCCTGCTGCTCTCGCCCACGGGAAGGCGCTGCCTGCTGGACGAAACGGGCCTGGCCCCCAAGGACCTGGCCGCCCTCCCGAAGGTGAGCCTGCGTGATGAGCGGGATCTGGGCGCTGACATCTCCTCGGGCTCGCACCGCCAGGATGGCATGGTCATCGTGCCCTGCAGCGCCGGGGCCCTGGGCCGCATCGCCTCGGGCGTGAGTGAGACCCTGGTGAGCCGGGCGGCGGACGTCTGCCTGAAGGAACGCCGCCCCCTGGTGCTCTGCCTGCGCGAGACGCCCCTGAACCGCATCCACCTCGAGAACATGCTCCGGGTCCACGACGCCGGGGCCGTGGTGATGCCCCTCACGCCGGGCTTCTACAGCGGCCCGAAAACCCTCGAGGACCTCTTCGACACCTTCGCCACCCGGGTGCTGGACCAGCTGGGGCTCAGTGAAACCGACGGACGGCGGTGGAAGGAAGGAGGCCGGCCCTAGGCCGAGCCTTCCATCAGCTTTTCCTCCTCGCGCTGGGCCTTGCGGGTGGACCAGAAGGCCCACAGGGCGCCCAGGGCGCCGGTGGCGGCGCCGGCGAAGGCCAGCAGGAGCATGCTTCCCCAGGAGAAGAAGCCCAGCCGGGCCAGTTCCACCAGCAGGGGCGACAGGCCTCCCAGGCCCCGGGAGATCGGCAGCCAGAGGGAGAAGAGCCCCAGCATCGCCGTCAGGCTGCCCCCCAGGCCCAGGAAGGCGCCCTCCAGCAGCAGGGGTGTGCGGATGAAACCTTCGGAGGCCCCCACCAGCCGCATGATCGCGATCTCCTCCTCCCGGGCGAGGATGCTCATGCGGATCACGTTGCCCGTGGCGAAGCCCGCGGCCAGGAGCAGCAGGGCGCCCAGGGTGGCAAGGGCCGACCGGAGCATCCGCGCGGTGCGCTGGAGGTTCTCGAGGCGTTCCTGATCCACGAGCACATCGCCCACACCAGGCAAGGCCCGCAGGCTTTCGCCCACCTCCGCCGCCCGGTTCCCGGTGGTGAGGTCCTTGCGGAGGCTCAGCTCCAGGCTCTCGGGCAGGGCCTCCTGGCCCGCACTCTCCAGCAGCAGGCCCGCCTCGCGGCTCGCCGACTGGAAGCGCCTGCGGTTCTCCTCGGCGGTGACCCGGCGGACTTCGCGGAACCGGGGATCGCGCGTCAGCCGGGCGGCAGCCTCGTCCAGCGAACGGCCCTCCGCCGCGTAGGCCACGATCTTGGCCATGCCTTCCAGGCGCCCCACGAAGCGGTCCAGGCTCTCCACCAGCAACAGCCCGCCCCCCGCCAGCAGCAGACCTGAGGCCAAGGTGAGCACGGCGAGGACGTACTGGCCGCGATGCCGGAAGAGGTCCCGGAAGACGTCCTGGAGCAGCAGACCCAGGAGACGCAACGAAGTCACGAGGCGTTCCCGTCCACGGCCAGGCCCTTCAGCACTGATCCTGCGGGGGCGGTAACCGCCACCGCGTCCGTGCCTCCCGTGGGGGAGCGCCACAGGAAGATCGTGTTGTACCCGGTGCTGCCCTGCCCCGGCAGGCCCACCAGCCAGTCCTTGATGCCGGGATGGGCGATGACCCTGAGGTTGGGCTGAGCGGCGGCGCTCCCCAGCTGGGCGTTGGGCGCCTGGTAGGGTCCGGCACTGAACTGCCCCGTGGTGAAGATAGCGATGGGCTGTGAGGTGATTCCCGAATCGGTGTTGTGCCGGGCCGCGAACACGAGGCCATCGCCGGTGTCGAAGGCCAGGGAACCGTAGATTCCGAGAATTTGGGGGGACTGGGTGCTGACGAGGGTCAGATTGGAACTCGGGTCGAAGCCGGCGGCGGTCCCCTTGCGGATGCGGGGGCCGGTCACGTAATTGATGCCCACGGGACCGCCGTTCGCCATGAAGCCGTAGACCGCCCCGTTGGCCGCGGCGACCCCGGTCCCGCCAGTGTCCCCGCTGACCTGGAGGGACTGGAGGGCCACGGAGGCGTTCTGGGTCTGCGTGCTGGCGCCGGAGACGACCCAGATCTGGGTTGCGCTGTCGCCGTTCTCGGTGATGTAGAGGGTGTCGTTGGCGGCATCCACACTGGCCTGCCCAAAGCTGCTGTTGGTGAGCCTTCCCGTGCCGGAGAGGCTGAAGGAGAACACCTGGGCGCTGGGCACCGTGCCGGTCTGGGAACGGATGCTGCTCACGCGGACGATGGTGCCGGTGTCCGACACGAGGTAGAGGATTCCGCGGTTCTGGTCGAAGCAGACCCCCCCCCAGGCGAGGTTGGTGACTTGGCTGAAGAGGCTGCTGCTGAGCTCGTAGGTCGGGGGGTTGGCCGGATTGGCGTAGAGCGTGTCCAGGTCGGTCCAGATGAACACCTGATTGGTCGTGCTGTCGAAGGTATAGAGCGCCGAGCCGGCGGTGCTGGTGCCGGGGTCCTTGCATCCCGCGGCCAGCAGCAGCACAGAGGCCGCAAGGCCGAGGAAGAAACGGGATGCCATGGCAACTACCTGCTGGAGAAGAGGGCCTTGAGGTGGGTGTTCAGGGTGCGGATCATGTCCGCATCGCACCCGGCGTCCACGGCGCCGCGGCTGATGGCCAGGGCGAGCCCCTTCACGGCCTCCGGTCCGTCGCCGGAGATGATCTGCTGGGTCGCCCGAGCCTGGAGCCGGTTCACCATCTCATGCAGGCCCTCCGGGAGCACCAGCTTGGCGGCCTGGGCGATGCGCTGGGTGAAGTTCATGAGCTTGACCATGCGCTGGGGATCGTCCGGGGTCGGCGCCTGCTTGGGGGGCTCCGCGGCAGGACCAGCCCCGGCTACACCCCCACCCACGGTTTCGGGGAGGGCTTCCGCGAATCCCGGGTTCGGCGGGAGGGGCGCCGGCGCCGGTGCGGGGGGGGCCTCCTCCCGGGTTTCAGGAACCAGGGGGTCAGGAGCCGCGGCGGGGGGCATGCCCAGCAGCGTGGACACGGGGATCAATTCCTTGACGGGCTTCGCTTCCTGGTCAGGCTCCCCTTCGTGGGAAGCCCCCGTTTCCCTGACGGGGGGTTCCGGAACCGGAGGCTCCACCTTCAGGGGCTTGCCCGATCGGAGGCCTTTCAGGACCACGTGCCCGGCCATGACCAGGCCGTAGAGGTCCTTGGCGACCGTGATGACGGGTTTCTGCAGCAGTTCGGCCAATTCCGCCACGGTGTAGTAGCCGGTGGCGAGCACCAGGACGCGCCCTTCCCGGGGATTGACCCCCTGGGGGTTCTCGCCGGGAAGCAGGGTCGAGGCCGGGTAGAGGTCCACGGAGGGCACCTTCTGGCTGATGACCCGCCACTCGTCCATCCGCCGCCCCAGTTCCATCAGGATGGAAGCAATGGGCTTGGTGATGGTGGTCGGGACCTCGGAGACCCCTTCCTCGAAGCGGTAGCTGCCTTCGATCCAGAGGGCCACTTCCATGAGCCCCTCGAAGCCTTCGCTGGCCTGGGTCACCGCATGGACGATCCGTCCGTCCTTCAGGTAGATCCTGGCCTTGGCAGACTCCTGCTGGACATGGAAGCACCCTGATTTCCCGCCCTGGCTTACCAGCTGGATGATGTCGGGCAGCGGCGCCTCGCGCATGGAGCCTTGGATCACACCCTGAGACATGGAAGGTTCCTCTCGGGAAGAGTTCAGATGCCCAACCATACCACGGCGCCCGTCCATTCTGCGGAGTGTGCCCTTCCCCCCGGGGGTGTCCTGAGCGATGCTGGGAGTCCCATGACTGTCCGCCCCGACTCCCCTTTCGCCTCCATCGAGGAAGCCATCGACGCGATCCGCAGGGGTCGCATGGTCGTGGTCGTGGACGATGAGGACCGGGAGAACGAAGGCGACCTCACCCTGGCCGCGGAACACGTGAGTCCCGAGTCCATCGCCTTCATGGCCACCCACGGCCGGGGGCTGATCTGCGCGGCCCTGGAGGGGCCCCTGCTCGACCGGCTCCAGATCCCCCTCATGGTCCGGGACAACACCAGCCCCTTCGAGACGGCCTTCTGCGTGTCCGTCGAGGCGAGGGAGGGCACCACCACCGGGATCAGCGCCCATGACCGCTCCCGGACCATCCAGGCCCTCATTGCCCCCGAGGCCCGGCCCCAGCACTTCGTGAAGCCGGGCCACGTCTTCCCGCTCAGGGCCCGCCCCGGCGGCGTGCTCACCCGCACGGGCCAGACCGAGGCCAGCGTGGACCTGGCCCGCCTGGCGGGGCTGCACCCCAGCGGCGTCATCTGCGAGATCATGAAGGACGACGGCACCATGGCCCGCGTGCCCGACCTGGTCCCCTTCTGCCGCCAGCACGGCCTGCCCCTGGTGACCGTGGCGGACCTCGTGGCCTACCGCCTCCGTCAGGAACCCCTGGTGAAGCCTCTGGAGACCCGGACCATGGCCAGCATCTGGGGGGAGCTGAAGGTCCACCGCTTCAAGAGCCTGCTGGATGGCGGCAGCCACCTCGCCTTCGTGCTGGGGGACCTGGCGGGCGGGGAGCCGCCCCTGGTCCGGGTGCACGTGGAGACCCTCCCGGATGACCTGCACGGCTTCGAGGGCGGCCTCTTCCAGAAGGCCATGGGGTTTCTCGCCAGGGAGGGCCGCGGCGCCCTGGTCTACCTGCGTCGGCACGCCCACACCCCGGGCGTGGCCGATGAGGGGCCGGCCCAGCCCCTGGTCATGAGCGACCGTGAGTTCGGGGTGGGGGCCCAGATCCTCCGGCAGCTGGGCATCGGGAAAATGCGCCTCCTCAGCCGGCATGAAACCAAGTACATTGGCCTCCGTGGTTTTGGGCTCGACCTCTGCGCCCATGTGCCCCTGGAATCCCCCGCGGCCCCCCTCCCCACGGATCAGCCTTGATCGACGCGGCCTTCCTGACCCAGTCCCCCCTGTTCAGGAACCTGGACGAGGCGGAAAGGGTCCAGATCCTCATCATCGGGCAGGTCCGATCCGTCAAGGCCGGCGAAGTCCTCTTCCGGGAAGGGGATCCCGGGGATGGCCTGTTTGTGGTCATGAAGGGGTCCGTCAGGATCTCCAAGCAGAGCGCCAGTGGCGAAGAGGCCCTGGCCGTGCTGGAGCCCCCCGCCTTTTTCGGCGAGATGGCGCTGATCGACCTCGCCGCCCGCGCGGCGGATGCCATCGCCAACGAGGACTCCGAGCTATTCTTTATCCCGCTCCAGGAACTCCGGTCCGTGATCGACGCCTACCACAAGCTCGCGCTGAAGATCCTCTATGCCCTCTGCGAAGTCCTTGCCCAACGCCTCCGGGAAACGAACGAACGCTACATGAGTGTCTTCACCATCGCCCAGTGGGGGGGCGCCAATCCTGACGGCCCCCTGGCCATCCCTTAGAACTGAAAGGAGCTTCCATGTCCGACCTCATTGCCCACATCACCGACGCCGAGTTTCCCCAGGCCATCTCCCAGGGGGTCACCCTGGTGGATTTCTGGGCCCCCTGGTGCGGCCCCTGCAAGATGATCGCTCCCGTTCTCGACGAACTGGCCTCCGAAATGAAGGGGAAGGCCAAGTTCGTGAAGATGAACGTGGACGAGAATCCCCAGGTGGCCGGCCAGTTCGGCATCATGAGCATCCC
>CAIMBM010000077.1 GCA_903839205.1 uncultured Holophagaceae bacterium
AGGGCATCCAGAAGTCCTTCGAGCCCGAGACCGGCCACCCCCTGCGGGAGCTGGAGGACATCAACCTGGATGTCCGGGCCCACGAGGTGGTCTGCCTCATCGGACCGTCCGGTTGCGGGAAGTCCACCATCCTGCGCATCCTTGCGGGCCTCATCCAGCCCACCAAGGGCCGGACCTTCTACCACGGCCAGGAAATGCAGGGGCTCAATCCGGGCGTCGCGATCGTCTTCCAGAACTTCGCCCTCTACCCCTGGATGACCGTGGAGGCCAACGTGAAGACGGTGCTCCAGGCCCAGGGGCTGGACGAGGAGACTATCAAGGCCAAGGCCCACCGGGCCATCAGTCTGGTGGGTCTGGAGGGCTTCGAGGAGGCCTACCCCCGGGAGCTCTCCGGCGGCATGAAGCAGCGGGTGGGCATGGCCCGGGCCCTCAGCGTGGATCCGGAGATCCTCTTCATGGACGAGCCCTTCAGCCACGTGGACGCCCTCACGGCGGAGGGCCTCCGGGCCGAGATCCTGGACATCTGGGATGACGCCGAGCGCAACCCGTCCTCGATCCTGATGGTGAGCCACGACATCAAGGAGGTGGCCTACATGGCGGACCGCATCGTGGTGCTCTCGGCCAACCCCGGCCGCCTGCGCACCATCGTGGAGAACCCTCTGCCCCGGCCCCGGGACATGCGCAGCCCCGAATTCCTCCGCCTGGTGGACCAGCTCCACGACATCATCACCAGCACGGAGCTGCCCGACATCGAGAAGACCGCGCCCGAGCCCAGCCTCCTCGCGAGCCTCGTGGAACCGCTGCCGCCGGCGCCCTCCTCGGACATCCTGGGCCTGCTGGAATACCTGGAGACCCAAGGCGGCACCGCGGACCTCTTCCAGGTGGCCGCCGCCACCCATGTGACCTTCGAGAAGATCCTGGCCTCCGTGAAGGGCGCCGAGATGCTCGACTTCGTGGACACCCCCAAGCGGCAGGTGGTGCTCACGGCCCTGGGCCAGCGCTTCGTACGGGCGAACATGGACGACCGCAAGGACATCTGGAAGGCCCAGCTGCTCGACCTCCGTCTCTTCCGGATGGTCATGGAACTCATCGACCTCCACCACGGCGAACTCAGGGAAGACGAACTGCGCTCAGAACTCCAGCAGCGCCTGCCCATGGAGAACTCCGAGCAGACCTTCGACACCCTCGTGACGTGGGGCCGCTTCGGCGAGCTCTTCGCCTACCGCGAGGACAGGGAGATGATCACGCCGGAGTAGAGGCCTGAGGCTGGGTGGGTTTGCTTAGTGGTGGAAGGCCTTGATGAACCTGAATGCCAGCAGCAGCATGAGGAAGATCAGGTAGAAGCGCAGGAAGTAGAGCGCGAAGCGGGTGCTGCGGGTGAGCTTGACCCTCGGCATGGTGATCTCCTAGGCCTTGGGCCGTGGGGCGGCGCCCCGCATGATGTCGTTGTAACGGATGACGCCCAGGATGTGATCCTCGGGATCCACCACGGGGACCATCCGGAAGTGGTACTTGCCGAAGAGGGCCTCGAGGTCCTCGCGGATGTCATCCGCCTCGGCGGCCACGGCCGGAGAGGCCATCAGGTCCTCCATGGTGGCGGAGTCCTCGGAGACCAGGAGAAGTCGGGCGTCCACGGCCCCCTGCAGGCGCCCTTCCGGGCCCTCGGCATAGAGGTAGGAGATGCCGCTGTAGCCGAGGCCGGAGGCGCGCACCTTGGCCCGGGCCTGGGCCACGGTCAGGTCCAGGGGGACCGTGAGGTACTCCGAGGACATGAAGTCGTGGGCGGTGGCCTCGCGTTCCGAGAGCAGGGCGCGCACGCGCCGCTGGCGCTCGTCGGGGAGCAGGCCGAGCATCTCCTCCGCGTCCTCGTGGGGCAGGACGCCGAGCAAGTCCACCAGCTGGGGCGTGGACAGCCGGGCCAGGATGTTCTGGGCCCGCTCCTGGCGGAGGCCGGCGATGATCTGGCGCTGGGCCCGGGGCTCGGCCTCGGTCAGGGTCTCGGCGGCCTTGTTGGTCTCCAGGGCCGAGAAGAGGGCCTCCTGCTCCTGGCCCGTCAGCTCCTCGAGGGCATCGGCGAGGTCCTCCTTCGGCAGGTCATGCAGCTGCTCCTTCGTGACGGACAGCTGCAGCCGGTCCGAGGCGATGGCGTCCTCCAGGGAAAGCGGCTGGACGAACTTCCAGGGGATCAGATCCTCCCGGATGAGGCTGGTGAGCCGCTGGAGGCCCCACTTGCGGAGGAAGCCGTTGAAGGAGGCGTCCACCGCCGCCAGGTAGAAGCCGCTGTCGTCGGCCCGGAGCAGCACGTCGTTCACCACTTCGGTCTTGCGGTCATCGATGTCCAGGATGGTGCGGCCCATCAGGTGCTTGTCGGCCAGGATCCAGCCGGCCTGGTCCTGGAAGGGTGGGTACTGGTCACCGAAATCCGGGGCTCGCACGATGATGGCCTGGTCCGACACGTCCACCACCTTGTCCCAGGGCACGAACTCGCTGGGCACGCCCCAGCCGTGGTCGATGTAGACGCCCACGGCCCGGGGAAAGGGCTCCGCCAGGGCGAAGACGATGTCCGAGGCCGGTCCCAGCTTGCGCCCGTCCCCTGCGAGGCGGACCGGCTTGCGGAAGACCCGCGAGAAGTAGACACCGCGCGGACCCTGGAGCGAATCGTGGGCTGGATGGACCTGGTTCATGCGGACCTCCCGAACAGGCCCTCGAGGAAGCCCGGAAAGAGCGTTGAGACGGCAAAGAGGGTGGACATGATGGACACGAAGATCACGATGGACCAGTTGGCGATGTTCTCCCAGCGGCTGTTCACGTGCTTGCCCATGAACTGTTCGTCGTTGAGGATGAGGATGAGGAAGATCAGGGCCGAGGGCAGAAGGGTCACGGCCACCACCTGCACGAACATGGTGATGATCTGCTGCGTGGCATCGGAGGAGATCATGGCCACGAAGCCTGAGCTGAGCAGCATCAGCAGGTAGACCACGTAGAACCAGGGGGCATCCTTCACGCTCTTGTTGAGGCTGTGGGCCCAGCCGAAGACCTCGCCCACGGCCCAACTCGAGGACAGGGAGATGCAGAGCGCCCCCAGGAAGCCCGCATCGAAGAGGCCGATGGCGAAGAGCTTCCGGGCGGTCTCGCCGTGGGGGATCAGGGGCGTGAGGGCCGCGGCGGCCTCGTTCACCTTCTCCATGATGATGGGCGGACTGTGGTGATGGAGCGCAGCGGCGGTGGTGATGATGATGAAGACCGCCACGATGCAGGTCAGCAGCGAGCCCACGAAGGTCTCCAGCTTCCCGAACTTGATGTCGTGGATGTCCAGGCCCTTGTCCACCACGGCGCTCTGCTGGAAGAAGATCATCCAGGGGGCGATGGTGGTGCCGATGTTGGCCAGCAGCACGAAGAGGATGTCTCCCGAAAGGCCGCTCCCCCCCAGGTTCGGCACGAGCAGGCCCCGGCCCGCCAGGCCCCAGGAGGGCGCGCTGGGCGCCTTCATGGCCCAGAAGGCCGCCGGGATGTAGACGAGGTTGAAGGCGCAGAAGAAGAGCGTCATCTTCTCGAAGGTCCAGTACTTCCCCGTGAGCACCACGAGGAAGAGGATCAGGGTGACCCCCAAGAAGGTCCAGATGGGCGGGATCCCGAACATCTGGCCGGCGATGATCATCCCGATGTACTCGGTGATGAGGGTGAGCCAGTTCACGATGGCCAGGTCCGCCAGGGAGAACCAGCCCCAGAAGGGACCGAAGCCCTCGAAGATGGCCTCGGCGTGGCCCCGCTTCGTGACGGCCCCGAGCCGCACCGTCATCTCCTGCACGTAGTAGGCCATGGGCACGAGGATGATGAAGATCCAGAGGAGGCTGAAGCCGTACTTCGATCCGGTGAAGGCGTAGGTGGCGATGCCGCCGGCATCGTTGTCCGCGATCATGACGATGATGCCGGGCCCTAGCACGGCGAAGAAGATCATCAGCTGGCGCCGGAAGCGTTCCAGCTGGTGAATGGATTTGCTGACCAGGTACACGGGAACCTCGGACGGGTTGCTGGGAGGACGAAGGTCCGGAGCCAGGCTCCGGAAGGGGGGTTCAGCGACCGGTTCCGGGCCGCGACGGAGGGTCGTTGGGAGCGGTCCGCTTGCCCATCGCTGCCTCCTTCAACAAAGTCCGGTCCCAGAATGCCCGGGACCTGGAGCCTGGATCAATGCGATCGCGCAGGGTCATGGCAAGGGTCAGAACTGGGCGTGGAGCCGCAGGGCATAGATCTCCACGGGCCCCCGGTCGCGGTTGTAGCCGGGATTCCAGATCCGCTGGGCGTCCAGGGTGGCGGTGAAGAAGCGCCCGAGGGACAGGGCGTAGTAGGCCTCGAAGAGGCGCTCCTGGTCATAGTTCAGGCGCCCGTCCCCGAGCATGAAGCCCAGCCCCCCTGCGGCCAGGTAGGCCCGGTGGTCCGACGAAAGGCCGTTGACGGCCAGGGCCGCCCCCAGCCGGTCCTGGGACCGGGACCAGCCGGCTCCGGCCAGGGATAGGCCCAGGGCCAGGGTGCGGTCCACTTCGGTGAAGGCCCAGGTCTCGGTGCGGCCGTCATTCCAGCCTGCCCGGAGGAAGGCTCCGAGATCCTCGGTCAGGGCCTGGTCGGCGCTGAGCCCCCAGCCGTACTTGAGGCGCCCGGGCTGCCGGGTGGACACCACCTCTGGCGAGAGGGGAGCCTGCTGGAGCGCCTCCAGGTAGTCGCCCATATCCGCGTGGTTGGCGTAGCCCAGGATCCGGACATGGCCCGCCCGGCCGCCGAGTTCGTGGTCGTGTTCCACCTCGACCACGTCCCCGTGGGCGCGCTCCACCCGGTGGTCGAAGTAGGGGCCGTTGGCGGCCGTGGGTTCCAGGAAGCTGCCGGCGCGCAGGGCCCAGGCATCCCAGTAGAACTCGAGGGCCAGACCCCAGCTGTAGCCCTTGGTGTCCGCCGGGTAGTCCCAGGAGGAGGTGTCCACCAGGGACAGGCTCAGGAACTGGGTGCGCGGATCGTGGGAGTAGGCGCTGGCGTCGAAGATGTCGCCCATGGCCAGCTTGCCGGCGGTGAAGGTCAGCCGCCGGCGGCCGCGGGTGCCGCCAAGCTGGTTCTGGTCAGCCGGGACCGGCTCCGGGCTCCCGCCCAGGTCCAGGGTCTGTCTCAGGAACAGCCGCGCCAGCGCCACCTTCAGCTCCGGGCTGGCCACCCTGGAAATCTCTCCGTTCGGGGCGGCCCCGAGCCCGGCTACGTGGCTCAGGCCCTGTCCGGCGGTCAGCTCTGGATTCGCGTAGACCTCGGCGCCCCCCCAGGGGCGGCACCCCAGGAACAACGTGGAGGTGAAGGAGCTCCGGATTTCCTTGCGGGATTCGAAGCTGTTGTCGCCCGCATAGGGAGAAGGAAAGGCGCCGTTCCCCTGGGTGACCGTGGTCATCTGGCCGTGGAGGCTCCAGGCCTCAGGTGCGGGGTCACTGGTCTGGCCCCGGAGTGCACTGGAGATGGCCAGGAGGGCCGCGGAGGCCCATAGAGTTCGGAACAGGGCCCGATGGATGCGCATGGGAACACCGTGACAGGAGGGGAAGACCGGAAGGTGACGGGGCTGTAACAGCCCCTGGAACCGCATACGAAGGAGGCGGGGGGCCGCCCACTGGACGCTGCGCCTCGCCCATGGACCCTCAGGGTCAGCCGGCGAAGCCCTAGACCAGGTGGGCGTCGCTCGACGGAGGTTCAGCGATCATGGACATCGTCTTCATCGCAACCCCCTTTCCGGCAACCCTATGATCCTATCCACGGGGGCCGGGGCTGTCCAGGCTGGATGAGCGCCACCGGCCCAGTCGCCTCCGCCCCGATCGGGCTGCCCTGGGACCCATCGGCTCGAGTTCACCCCTCCAGGGCCTCGACCACCTTGGCCGCCAGGGTCGGGGCATCCACGGGTTTCAGCAGGAATCCGGAGATCCCCATGTGCTGCATGCGCTGCAGGATCAGGTCATCCCGGTGGGCCGAAACCACCAGGATGGGCAGGTCCCGCAGCGCGGCATCCTCGCGGCAGGCCCGGACGAGGCTCTCTCCGGGGCAGTCAGGCATGAGGAGGTCGGCCAGGAGCAGGTCCACGGGCGCCTCCCGGAGCACCTTCAGCACCGCGAACAGGGAGATCGGGTCGATCTCTACCGTCTCATGGCCCTGGGCCCGCAGGGCCCCGGCAGTGAGGGCCCGGACCAGACGGCTGTCGTCCACGATGGCGATGCGGGGCATGCCTTCCCCTCCGCCTCCATCGTCCACCAGAACCAGGAGCTCAACAATGGAATGTGCTCCAGCCGGCCCTAGTTCGCCCAGCGGGAGACCTGCTCCCAGACGTCATCATCGCTGGCCGGGCCGTTGAGCAGGATGGCGAAGACGCGCACCTGCCCGTCCGGCGTCTGCAGGTAGCCGCAAAGGCTGGTCACGCCGTCCAGATGGCCCGTCTTCACCCGCACCCGGCGAGTGAGGTTGGCGTCCTTCACCCTCAGCTTCCAGGGTTCGCCTCCGATGATCTTCAGGGAGGCCACGAACTCGGGCCCCACCTCGAAGTCGTGGTAGGCGGCCCGCAGGACGATGGCCAGGGTGCGGGCTGACAGGCGGTTCTCCTTGCTCAGGCCGGACCCATCGGTGATGTGCACGGCCTCCGGTCCAAGGCCGAAGGTAGTGCGGTAGAACTCCTGGATCCGTCCAACGCCCTGGGGCCAGGAGCCCTCGCCGAACTTCCGCACCAGCATCTCGACCATGAAGTTGTTCGACCACTTGTTGATGTCCTGAACGAGGGCTCGCAGGGGGGGCGAGGACCAGACCAGGAGCCTGCCGGGAGGGCCCGCCTCCCCGGCCCTATCTTCGACGGTGATGCCGGAGTCCCGGAGGATCCGCTGGATGACCTCCCGCGCCTGGCGCTCCGGATCCGTTACCGGGCGGCCCTCCTCGTCCCGGTTGAAGTTCACGGAAAGCGGCAGCACCGCGGGGAGCGTGTTCTGCGTCGTGTGCTCCCAGCCCTGGGGTTCCCGCTGCCCGTCGAAGGCGCCCTGATCCAGGCGGACGGACCCGGTGACCCGCTGCAGGCCCAGTTTCCGCAGGGCCTGGGCCAGCAGCCAGAGGCGCTCGCTGGTGAGCAGCGGATCCCCGCCGCCCTTGAAGGTGAGGTCACCCCGGACCACGCCCTCCTTCAGGTCACCCCAGACCTCCGTCTCCAGGGTGAACTCGGGCTTCAGCGACTTGAGGAGGGCATAGGTCGTGACCGCCTTGGTGGTGCTGGCGGGCACCAGAGCCAGGTCCTCGTGGTGGCGTTCGAGCACCTTCCCGCTGGCGGCATCCCACAGCCCCGCAGACACCTTGATGCCCCGCCCTTCCAGGCGCCTGGCCCAGGCCTGGACCCCCTGGGCAGACAGGGCCATGGCCGACACGAGGAGGGCGGTCCCGGCCTTCCAGGGCAGGCGCATCCTCACTGCTTCGGCGGCGTGGGGGTGTCGGTGGCAGTCCCCGCCTTGAGCAGGCTGGTGGCGGCGCCGACCGCATCCGGGACCCCCAGCAGGTTCTGGACCGCGCTGAACTGCCAGTCCCGCACCAGTTCCTTGGACTGGTAGATGTGAATGCCGTTCAGGGGGCTCTTGCTGCGCACCCCGACAATGGGAAGGCCGACCTTGTTACCCGAGGCGCCGGGCTGGACCTGGGTGATGTAGTCCCACTCCCCGTCTGGAGTCAGCGGATCCTTGTACTTCTGACGGAGGATCCGGGGACGGATCTTCATCACGTCCTCGAGGTCGGTGGGATACCGCCCGGTCTTGGCCGAGTAGCTGGAGAGCGCCGCCGCGAGCGCCTCCCCCCGGAAGATCAGTTCGGACTCGTTCTCCCGCTGCACCTCGGCGCCCACGGCCGGGGCCGTCTTCATGAGCATCAGCCCCATCACCACCGCCAGGGCCAGGGCCAGGGCCATGGTGAATCCACGCTGGGTCCGGCTGAACGTCATGGGCACTCCGGCTGCCAGGGTACTACCCCCGCTCGCCCTTTCGTGTCATGAGCTCGGAAAAGGCTTCCACGATCTTGGGATCGAACTGGCCCCCGGACTCGTTCTGTAGCTCCTCCTGCACTTGCCGGCGGTTCATGGGGGGCCGGTAGCCCTTGCCGCTGGTCATCACTTCGTAGGCCTCGATGAGGCCGATGATGCGGCTCCCGATGGGAATGGCCGTCTCCCTGAGGCCCTCTGGATAGCCGCGCCCATCCCAGCGCTCGTGGTGGTGCCGGATCATCTTCACCACCTCGAAGGGGAAGCGGAGGTCTTTCAGGAATACCGCCGCCAGTTCCGGATGGTTGCGGATCTTCCGCAGGTCCTCGCTGTTCATGTCGGGCTTGTTCAGCATGGCCGGGTCCAGCATCAGCAGGCCGACGTCGTGCAGGATCGCGGCGATGCTGACTGCCTCGACCTCCTCGGTGGGGAGATCGAGCATCAGCGCCAGGTCCCGGGCCAGCCGGGCCGTGGCGAGGCTGTGGGGCCGGAGGCTCGGCAGCCGGGCTTCGCTGGACTGGAGGATCCGGTGGCTGACGGAGAGGAAGGCATGGTGGTAGCGCTCATGAAGGCGGGCCTCCTGCATGTGGAGCCCCAGGATGCGGCCCAGCTGCAGGATGGCCTGGGTCTCGGACATCGAGAAGGACTGGTCCTCCTGGCGGAACACCAGCATCAGGTCGTGCCCCTGGGGGACCTCGTTGAGCACGAGCGGCAGGGAGGTGGCGAAGGCCCCCTGGAGTTCCGGCGATTCCGGCAGGCCCGCGCGGGTGATGAGCCGGAGGTCCCGCTCCTGCACCATCGGCAGATGCTGGGCGGCCTGGGAGAGGATCTGCTGCTGGAGGTCCGCCGACAGGGGGAGCGTGCTGTAGGCGAGGATGGGGCGGATCTCCTCGGGATCCTCGATCCAGAGCGCCACCGCGGAGGCCGAGAGGATCTCGCTCAGCAGCCCGGCGATCTCCCAGAAGAAGGTCCGCTGCTCGGGGGGGACCATCCCGCGCTTCCGTTCCGGGTTCACGGGGACAGGTGCCACCCAGGCGCTGAGGGTGCGATCCGCCTCCCACGGGATGGGCGCGTAGCCCTTCTGGTCCTCGGCGAAGCCGTACATCCGCTCCTGGGCCGAGGGCCCGCTCGAGAGGACGCGGAATTCCGGCGCAGGCGCCGCCGGCGCCGTCACGGGCCCCGACGGCAGCAGGTGCTCGGCCGCAGGAGCCATCTCGTCGATGACCGAGGAGGCCGTGGGGAGACCCTCGGGCACCATGCCCGGGGAGATGAACGATCCAGGAAGGGGGGTGGCCAGGAAATCCGGTTTCGGCGGGACCGGGTCGGGCTGGGAGGGCATCCCGTAGAGCCCGAAATCCCGGAGGGCCTGGATCAGGTCCTCGCAGATGGCCAGGGTGGGCGGTCCGTCCCGTTCCGCCTCGAAGGTGCCGCCCTTGATGCGGTCCCGCTGGATCAGCAGACCCACCCAGTCGCCCACCAGGTAGACGGGGGTGATGAGGTACCGTGGCCACTCGTTGCCCTGGCCGAAGGCCGCCAGCTCAGGGAGTTCCGAGGCATCGTTCACCACGAAGGTGCGGCGGACCCGCTGCACCTGGACCAACAGTGGATGGTCCACGGGAATGACCACGGGCGGCCGGGTACCCCGCGGCCACCCGTAGAAACTCACCACCTCGAAGCCCCCCTGGTTCGGCGCCCGCAGGTAGAGCGCGCCCTTGGTGCTTCCCACTTCTTCCAGGCAGCGGTAGAGCACCTGGGAGCATCGATTGGCGAGGGCCTCGCCAAGGATCAGACTGGAGGCGAACATGGGCTTGGGGTTCCTGGCTTGAGGTGGGGGGAACGCCCCCGTGGCCGAGCCAGTGGGACGCGATATCTGCATCGGCCACTGGCCAGGGGGTCCTTAGATATGCATCTCCAATGCCATCAGACCTGCCCAGGCTGGGCCTGGAGGCTGGCCACCAGGAAGCTCCGTTCGGCCCAGCGGGTCAGGCCCGCCAGCTGGGTGCCGTAGCCGCATTCCGCCAGGGGTGCACCGAGCAGCCGCAGCCGTGCCACGACCGCCAGCCAGTCCACGGGCAGGGCCACCGAGGCCAGACCCTCATCCCAGGCTTCGGGACCATCCGTGAGCAGCCGGCCGTCGAAGTGGGAGATCAGGGGAAAGGCCGGCACGGCAGGTCTTGCCTTCGCCATCTGTCTTGAGATGGCGGGGAGCAGGGCCGTCATGTGGGAGCCGTGGAGGGGGTGCCGAACCGGCAGCAGCCCCGTCTTGAAGGCCCGCGGACGCAGGGCGGCCACCAGGGGCTCCAGGGCCTCCACGGGCCCCGAGACCGTGAACTGCGCCTGCCCGTTGCGGTTCGTCAGCACCAGGGCGGGATGGGCAAGCAGAGCCTCCCGAACTTCCAGCTCAGGCACCCCGATGATGAAGGCCATGCCCATGGCCCGGTCGGCAAAGGCGGCCTCGCTCGCGTCCTCCACTGCGGACAGCAGGTCCAGGGCCGTCTCGATGGGCACGACGCCCGCCGCCACGAGGGCCGAGTAGAAACCCATGCTGTGGCCGGCCGCCGCCACTGGCAGGGGCAGTCCCCCCTCGCGCCAGGCGCGAAAGACGCCCACCGAGTGGGCCAGCACCGCGCAGGGGGCGTGGCGCTGGAACCGGAGCTCCTCCGCGGACCCCTCGGCCATGAGGCGCCGCAGGGGATAGCCCGTGTGGATTTCGGCCGAGCGAACGGTGTCCGCCCAGGCCCCCTGGGTCTCCCAGCCCCTGGACATCCCGACCGCCTCGGTGCCCTGGCCCGGGAAGAGGAGGATGGAGGCGGAATCGAGCAGGGACCTGGGGAAGCTCATCGGGGCTCCAGGGCCCCGTCGTCCGGCGCGAGGACCTGGCTGATCTTCTCGGCCAGCACGGCCACGTTGAAGGGCTTCTGGATGAACCCGTTGCAGCCTTCGGCGAGCAGCGCATCCACTTCCCCTCCCAGGCTGTAGCCACTGG
Source organism: uncultured Holophagaceae bacterium (assembly GCA_903839205.1). GTDB lineage: Bacteria > Acidobacteriota > Holophagae > Holophagales > Holophagaceae > Geothrix. Next base: position 11,001 of record CAIMBM010000077.1, read on the forward strand.
CCAGGATGACTGGGAGGTGCGGATCCAGGGCCCGGAGCCGGTGGAAGGTCTCCTTCCCGCTCATGCCGGGCATGATCATGTCCAGCAGCACCAGCTTGATCTGCTCCCGATTCGCCTCGAAGATCGCCAGAGCCTCCTCGCCGCTCTCAGCCCTGAGGACGCCATAGCCGATCATCTCCAGCATGGCCTTGCTCACGGTCCGGATGATCTCCTGGTCGTCCACCACCAGCACGGTCCCCTCCCCGCGATGGGTGCCTTTCCGTCTGGGCTTGTCCCGGACGATCACGGGGGCCTTGGACCGGGGGAGGGCGCAGGTGAAAGTGGCGCCGTGCCCCAATTGGCTGTGGACCCGGACCAGCCCCCGGTGGTTCTTGAGAATGCCGTAGACCGAGGCCAGCCCCAGGCCCGACCCCCCACCCAGGTCCTTGGTGGTGAAGAATGGATCGAAGATGCGAGCCTGGGTGGCCTCATCCATGCCGATGCCCGTGTCCTGGACCTCCACCTCCACGTACCACCCGGCGGGCAGGTCGAAGGGCCTGGTGAGGTCCTCCGGGTAGTCCTTCTGCCTGGTCCGCACCGTGAGGGTCCCGCCCTCGGGCATGGCCTGGCTCGCGTTGACGAAGAGGTTGATGAGCACCTGCTCGATCTGCCCCCGGTCGCAGTCCGCCACGCATTCCTGGCCGTGGAGGAACAGCACCACCTCGATCTCCCGCTTGGTGCGGCCGAAGAGGTCCACGGCGCTCTGGACGATCTGGTTCAGGTCCCAAGGCCTCATCTCGTAGGTGCCGCCCCGGGCAAAGCCCAGGAGCTGGCGGGTGAGACCCCGGGCGCTGTCGATCTGCTGCTCGATGGTCTGGAGCTGGTCGTACTCAGGGGTCCCCGGTTCCTTGCCCGCCTGGATCACGGAGACATAGCCCAGGATGCCCGCCAGGAGGTTGTTGAAATCGTGGGCGATCCCCCCGGCCAGGGTGCCGATGGCCTCCATCTTCTGGGCGCGGAACAGCTGCCCCTGGAGGTTCCGGCGCTCCGAGATGTCCTGCACGAAGCAGAGCAGGGCCGGATCCTGGTCCCAGCGGATGGCCACACAGGTCACGTCCACCCAGAGGGGCTCTTTGGCGTAGCGTTCCACCCGCAGGCCCTCCCGGAGCACCGGCCCCTGGGCCGATTCGGCCCGGGCCAGGAGGTCGAGGAAGGCCATGCGGTCCTCCTTCGCAACCAGGTCCTCGAAGAGCGCCCCCTCGAGTTCCTTCCGCTCATGGCCGGTGAGCTCCTGGAGCACGGGATTCCAGAACCGGATCCGGCCCTCCCTGAGCACGAAGATGGCCTCGGCCGCGTTGTCCAGGACCAGGCGGTAGCGTTCCTCCGAGCGGCGCAGCGCCAGCGTCCGCTCCTGGACCCGAGCCTCCAGTTCCAGGTTCAGGCGCCGCAGGGCCTCGGCCGTGGCGTTGAAGGAATCTGCCAGCTGCTCCACCTCGTCCCCGGTGTGGACAGAGGCACGGACCTCCCATTCCCCTCCCCGGATCCGCTCCGCGGCGGCCTTCAGGTTCAGGAGCGGAGCCGTGAGGCGCCGGGTGAAGAAGCCGGCCAGGAGGGCGGAAAAGGCCATGCACAGGGCCCCGATGGCCAGGGTGGCGAGATACATGCCCCGGATCTGGGCGTCCGCCGCCCGCATGGAGAGGCCCGCGGTCACCCAGCCCCATTCCAGATCGTAGAAGCGGACCGGAAAGGCATAGTGGAAGACCCGCTCCCCGGTCAGGGGATTCCTGTCGATCATGCGGCTGGTGTGGTCCTCCAGCCAACGGTTGGTGGGCTGGGCGGGGTCGATCTCCTGCCAGCTCCCCTTCAGGTTCAGGGTGGTGGTCCCCCCTCGCCGCGAGGTCACCAGGTACTGGATTCCCGGGTTCTCCCGGAGGACGAGGGCATTGATGTCCACGATGCTCGCGAAGTCCTCCTGGATGTAGGTGGACTGATTGATTCCCACGATGGTGGCGAGGGTGCCGTGGATCTCGGTCTCCATGGAACGCAGCATGGTCTCCCGATGCCGGGGGATCACGAACAGGGTGAACATCCCCACGGCCACCGCCGACACCAGCAGGAACATGGCGAAGGTCCTGGTGAACAGGCCGGTCTTCCGGGGCGAGTTCACAGGAGCCGACCCTTCTTCTGCCGGTATTCCCGGTACAGCCGGCGGGTCTCGGTCAGGTCCGCCTCCCTGGCCTGTCGCAGCTCCGTCGCCTGGAACATGCTGAGGATCTGGGCCCCCCTCGGGTAGTTCTTCAGCAGGTTGACGCCTTTCAGGACGAGCTCCCGCATGGGGGCCGGGTAGCCCTTGCGGTAGACCGCCACGGAGCCCATCAGCTCGGGCGAGGTGAGCAGGATGCGGACCTTGCGCCCAATCTGGGGGTTCATGGCCACCGTGGTCTGGTAGGCCTCCTCCGTCACCACGCAGGCATCGGCGCCGCCGAAATAGACGGTGCTGAGGGCCTGGGAGCCCTTGGACCTGGCCTCCGTCGAGGCGAAGAAGCGGTCCATCTCCGGCAGTCCCTGCTGGAGCAGGGCGTGATTGAGGAAGAGCAGCCCCACCGCATCATTTTTTACATGGCAGAAGCGCAGGTCCCTCAGCGTCCGGAGCTGCTGGGCCGGCAGAGCCGCCCTGACCACCAGGAGGTAGTGCTGGGCCCCACCCGGACCGGATTTGGAAATCAGCCCGAGATCCGCGTTCAGGAGCGCTTCCACCCGGAGGAAGTCCAGGGTGGGCAGGACCGCGAGGTCCACATCGCCCATGCGCATGGCCTCGATCAGGGCCTCTGGCGTGGGGTAGATGTTCGTGCTGAAGCTGTCGATGCCCTTCATGTTGCGCGTGATCTCATCGCCCCAGATGGCCAGGGCCGCCCGCACGTCCTGCATGGCCACATCGGGGAAGGTGGCCTGTGAGAAAGCCACGTTGACGCGGTTGGGCCCGGCCCCGGCAAGGGGGCCCCCCAGGGCCGCCAGGAGGCCCAGGCAGGCCAGGAAAGAACTAATGCGTCTCACTGAGGGTCTGCCCGATCAGGTTGTCCAGTTGGCTTTGGTAGATCTGAGCGTCGTAGCGCGCCTTCTGGTGCTGGCTGCGGATGAACAGCTCGGTGAGCTGGGCCTCGATGACGTCCTTGGTCTCCACCAGTTCCTCCTGGTAGGCCCGCTCGTGGAGTTCCCGGTTCTCCCGGGCCAGGGCCAGGGACTCTCCCGTGGCCTTGGTCTGCTCAGCCGCCCGGGCAATCTCGAGAAAGGTGCTCTTCACCTGCAGCCCCAGCCCCTCCAGCAGGATCTGCCGCTCCAGGCCCAGTTTCTCCTTCCGGGCCTGGGCCTCGCGGATCTCGTTCCGGACCCGGAAGCCGTTGAAGATGGGCACCTGGACCCTCAGTCCCAGGGTCCAGGAATTGCGGTTCTGGTCGGTGATCAGTCCCTGGTGGTAGGAATTGTCCAGCCGGTCCAGGCTCCCGAACAGCACCACGACCGGCAGGTGCCCGGCCTTGGCCTTGTCCACCCCGGCCTCTGCGGCGGAAAGCCCGTAGCCCACCTGGAGGGCCTGGGGATTGAGGGACTGGGCCTTGGCCACCCATTCCTCCAGGGCCCCGCCGTAGTCCAGGGTCGGGATCTCCTGGTCCGAGGGCACCACCGAGGCCTGCCACGGGAGCCCCATGACGTTGGCCAGGGCGGCCCGGGCCAGGTCCTCGTTGGAGCGAAGGAGCGCCACCAGGGACTTCAGGCTGGCCACCACCACCTGGGAGCGGAGGTAGTCGGTCTTCTTCACCTTGCCCGAGCCGTTCTGGTAGAGCCGGCCCGTGAGGTCCTGCATCACCTGGAGGCGCTCCAGGCTCTCCTCTCCCAGTCTCCGGAGCTGCGTGGCCAGCACCCCGCCGAAGTAGTAGTTGCGGGTCTCCTGGACGATCTGCAGGTCCGTGCGGCGGGCCTCCTCCCGGGCGGCGTCCACACCGGCCCTGCCCTGCTGGATGACCGCGCTGATCCTGCCGCCGGTGTAGAGCGGGACATGGACGTCGAGCGTGCTGGTCAGCGTGTCCCGGTCGAAGAGCTTCACGTCCTGGGAGGGGATCGTGATGCCCGGGAACTGGGCCAGGGTCGCCGTGGTGGCGGCCGCCAGCTGTGCATTGTAGGTGGCCAGTCCCACGGAACCGGGCGTGACGCCGGCCTTGGCCAGCTGGGTGGCCGCCACCGCCTCGGCCATGGGCGCGGCCATGGCCCCCAGGCTGAAACTGCTGCTGGGAAAGATGAAATTGGGGTCCTGGTCCCGGCGCATCCCCGTCAGGTCCAGGGAGGCCTCGGGCCAGCGGGCCGAGAGGGCCTGCTGATACTGGGCCTCCGCCACCTTCTGGGAGGTCCGGGAAATGGCCCGGGTCCGGTTGGCCCTCAGGGCCTGGTCGATGCACTCCGCCAGCGTGTAGGTGGTGGGCGGCGCCTCAGCGGCCCGGAGCCCCACGGAAATCAGCAACACAAGTCCCAACCGAAGCTTCACCACAGGGAGCCCCACGGTTTCAGAATAAGGGGTGGCTGAACGACTGCAGCACTTTGTGCGCAGGTTGCAATCTTCTTAAAAATCGATCGAAATTCCGAACGAGCATGATTTTAACAGTTCGCCACGGACCGAAAAGCAGTCTTTATTGCCTATCCGGCCTCTCCCCGCCGCCGCCTCGACCCCTGTCCCCGGCAGGGGAATCCAGTAGGCTGGGGCCATGAGCACGAAGCAGGAGCAGAGGCTCCGACGCCGCAAGCCCGGCGATCGGGAGCACGCACAACCCGCGTCCGGCGGAGGTGCCGCATGACGCCCATCCCGAACCCGGGGCCCTTCCCCTGGCAGCAGGTGGCCTGGCATGAGCGCCGTTCCTACTGGGAGCTGGCCGAGGCGGACCGCCGCGAGCTGAGGGAATCCCTCGAACGCGAAGCCGCCGACCTCGCCCGCCACGCGGACCGATCCCTGGAGGTCTACGCCCAGTCCCCGGGCACCCTGGACGGCCAGCTCGTCAACGGGGATGTGCTGGCCACCCTGCTGCCCAGCCTGCGACGCAATCCCACCCAGGGCTATGAGGCCCTGGAGGACCCGGCGGGCCGGGCCGCAGTGCACATGAACTTCCTCGGCAAGCACCTGCGGGACCGGGCCCTGGCCAATGCCCAGGGCGAGCCCGTCATGATCTTCATGGGTGGCCAGGCCACGGGCAAGACCACGGGCGCCCTGGCGCTGGGGCCCGCCTTCGGGGCGGTATTCGATGCGCCCCACACCGATCCCGAGGGCGTCGCCTTCCTGCTGGGCCGGATCCGTCAGGCAGGCTGCGCCGAGATCCACCTGGCCTACACCGACCGCCATCCCGAGGGCTCCCTGAAGGCCATGCTCGCCCGCTCCGAACGCGAGGGCCGCTACGTGCCCCTGGACCGCATGGCCAGGGCCCATGCCTGGGCGCCCCAGACCTTCCTGGGCCTGGCCGGAAGGGTGGGCCGCAGCCTGCAGCTCTACCACGTGCAGGTGGACGAGGAGGGCCCAGGTCGCATGGCCGAGGGCGAGGATGCCCTGGCCAGCGTCCGCGCGAGACCCAAATCAATCGAATCTGTGGTTGCCTACCAGCTCCAGACCGCTTACCTTTCTGTCCTGAGGAACCCAACCCATGACCCCCAAGCCTGGTACCCGCGAGATGTGCTCGCAGGACTCAACCGATCACTCGATGCCTGGCGTCGAAGTGAAGCCGACCATCTCCTTCGCCGATTTTTCAAAGCTGTGGCGGATCGAAGTGCCGAAGGTGGTCCAGGCCCACGAGGACCATCGGATGGAAGTGAGGCGGAACCTGGGCCTTGACTAGCCCGAATTCGCAAAGCGAATTCAAATCTAAATTCGCGGAGCGGATTTAGAGGTCGTAACAAAACCCGACGATACCGCGATGAAGCCAGCCGGGATGCACCGCAAGGAAGGGCCCGCAGGGCAACGTGGTTCGTTGTTCAAGGGCTCTGACGCCGCGGGGCGCCCGGCGGGCTTCATCCCTACGGGC
>CAIMBM010000078.1 GCA_903839205.1 uncultured Holophagaceae bacterium
CATCTCGGCCATCGTACTCCTGGTCCTGGTCACGGACCCCCTGGGGAACATCCCGGTCTTCATCGGGATCCTCCGCCAGGTGGATCCGGCCCGGCGCCAGCGGATCATCATCCGGGAGGTCCTGTTCGCCTTTGGCATCCTGGTCTTCTTCGCGCTGTTCGGACAGAGCGTGCTGAGGGTCATGCACCTCACCGATACCTCGCTCGGCATTGCGGGCGGCGTGATCCTCTTCCTCATCGCCTTGAAGATGGTCTTCCCCCAGCCGGGGGGCCGGGCCGATCACCCCATCCACGGCGAGCCCTTCCTGGTGCCCCTGGCGGTGCCCTTCATCGCCGGTCCCTCGGCCATCGCTACCGTGCTCCTGCTGGTGAGCCGGGATCCCCACCGCCTGTGGGAGTGGCTTGGCGCGCTGTCCGTGGCCATGGCGGTTTCCGCCGTGGTGCTGGGCTTTGCCGAGAAGATCGCGGACTTCCTGGGGGAGCAGGTCACCATGGCCTTCGAGCGGCTCATGGGGCTCATCCTCACGGCCATCGCCATCGAGATGCTGCTGGCGGGCATCCAGAAGTTCGTTCTGCAGATCCGGGCGGCCTAGCCTTTCCGCTTAAGGCTGAGTTCCAGCTGGAATTCGGCCACCGGGTCGAAGGTCCCGTCTGCCAGCTTCACCGCCGCCCGGATGGCCATTGGCTCGGTGATGCGGGTCTCTGACTCGAGGGCCCGGCGGACCTGGTCGCGGATGGCTGGGCCGTCTTCGCAGATGAAGTAGACGTCGGCTTCCGGGCGCTTCAGGAAGGTGGCCTGGAAGGACTTGAAGACCAGGGCGACCTTCCCGCCGGAGCGCTTGATCTGGTCCATGGCCAGCAGGCCACCGGCGCAGTCCGCGCCGATGGCCAGGGCGCCGAAGTACATGGACCCGAGGTGATTCCGGGTCCGCCTGCAGAGGGGAAGGCGCACGACGCACCGGTCCTCACTGAGCTCCACGACACTGGGCCGCACCGCCGCCAGCAGGGGGATCTTCAGCCAGCCGAAGATCCGCAGGCCGAGGGTCTCCTTGAAGCGCTGCAGGAGGGGTGTCATGGTCAGTCCCCGACCTGATTGACATCCAGCAGGCCTTCCGGGGGATCCAGGTCCAGGCGGCGATTCGGAAGGTCCAGGGTCCACCAGGCCTTGATGTAGGGGATGTCCCGCTGGCCGGTCCGTCCCGGCCGAAGGTCGCGCATCACCACCATGTCGTAGCCCGCGGGGCCAGGATCGAGGCGCAGCACCTCGCCCACTTTGCGGCCGGCGAGGTAGACCTCGCAGCCGATCCACTGGTGCCGGAAGGACTCTCCCTCCCTGAGTTTGGCCTCGGACTCTGGCATCCAGAGGGCCCAGCCCTTGAAGGATTCGGCCGCCGTGCGGTCAGGTATCTCATCGAGGGACAGGCAGGGCCGCTCCTGATGCCACCGGAAGCCCCTCAGATGCACGGGGCGCGCGGGTGCTTCCGCTTCGGCGCGCTCGAGATCCTGCTGTGGAGGGGCCAGCACCAGGGCCTGCATGCCCTGCAGGCGTTCCGGCTCATCCATGACGGAGTGGAAGAGGAACTCGCCCTTGAGGCCCTGGACCTTCGCGAGATGCCCGGCAAGCAGCATGGGGTAGCTCCTAAGCTTCGTCCCCGTCGTACAGTTCGAGGTCCACGGACACTCCGGCCTTGTCGCCGGCCGTCTTGCAGAGTGTCCGGAGCGCGGAGATCATGCGGCCGTGCTTGCCGATGATGCGGCCACGATCCTTCGGATCGGCATAGACCAGCACATCGCGCCTCCGGCCCTCGCCCTGGATCTCGATCCGGAGGGCGTCCGGGTGGTCCAGCAGGGGTGTCAGCACGTCCCGCAGAAAGGCTTCGAGGTTCATGTCGCTTCCCGGATGAACAAAGAAAGCCGGACCACCGCCCGGCTTTCGTGGATCGGCACCGCTTTAGAGGACCTGTTTCTTCTTGAAGAGGTCGAGCACCGTCTTGGAGGGCTGGGCCCCCTTCTGCAACCAGATCTTGGCCTTCTCGACGTCGATCCGGATGGCTTCGCCAGCGCCGGCGATGGGGTTCACGAACCCGAGCACTTCCAGGGCCTGGCCGGTGGGGATGCGCTCATTTTCAGAGACGACGATGTGGTAGAACGGGCGCTTCTTGGCACCATTGCGGGCAAGTCGGATCGAAAGCATGGGCACTCCTTGAGCAGGAAAGTGTAGCGCGAAATCCCCCATATCCCAAGTGATAATTCGGGACCCGAAGGCCGCGGAATCCTGCCGGGACCTAAAAGGGAAGGTTGGAGCCGCCGCCCATCTTCGCCATGCGCTGCATGCGGGCCATGAACTTGGGATCATTCATCTGGCCCATCATCTTCTTGGCCTCCATGTACTGCTTGAGCAACTGGTTGATTTCGCTGACGGGACGGCCCGACCCGGCGGAAATCCGGCGCTTGCGCTTGCCGTCCAGGAGGTTGTGGTTGGCCCGCTCGGCAGCGGTCATGGAGTTGATGATGGCCTCCAGGTGCCTGATGCGCTTGTCGGTGGCCACCGTGGCCAACTGGTCCTTGATCTGCCCCATGCCCGGCAGCATCCCCAGGATCTTGTTCATGGAGCCCAGCTTCTGCACCTGCTGGAACTGCTTGCGCATGTCTTCCAGGGTGAACTGGTTCTTGGCCAGGCGCTTGGCCAGGACCTCGGCTTCCTTCTCGTCGATCCTGTCCTTGGCATGCTCGATGAGGCTGAGCACGTCGCCCATGCCGAGGATGCGCTGGGCCATGCGATCCGGATGGAAGCGCTGAAAGTCCTCCAGCTTCTCCCCCTCGCCCACGAACTTCAGGGGCTGGCCGGTGGCCTGCTTGATGCTGAAGGCCGCCCCGCCCCGGGTGTCGCCATCGGTCTTGGTGAGCACCACCCCAGTGATTCCCAGGCGCTCGTGGAAGGCCGTGGCGCTGCGCACGGCGTCCTGGCCCGTCATGGCATCCGCCACGAACAGGATCTCGTCCGGCGAAGTGGCCGCCTTGATGCGGACCAACTCCTCCATCAAGGTCTCGTCCAGGTGCAGCCGTCCGGCGGTATCCAGCACCACCACGTCCCAGCCCTTCAGCCTCGCCTCGGCCTGGGCGGCGGCGCAGATGGCGACGGGGTCCTTTTCCGCCGTGTGGAAGCTGGGCACGCCCGCGGCCTTGGCCACCACGTGCAGCTGCTCGATGGCCGCCGGGCGGTAGACGTCGGCGGGCACCAGCAGTGGGGACCGGCCGAGCTTCTTGAGGAACACCGCCAGCTTGCCACAGGTGGTGGTCTTGCCCGCGCCCTGGAGGCCGACCATCATCACCACCGTCGGGGGCCTGGAAGCAAAGGTGATGGGGTATTCGGAGGCCTGGCCGCCCATGATCTCCACCAGCTCCTGGTGGACGATGTCGATGAAAGCCTGGGTCGGGTTGAGCCCCTGGAGGACCTCGGCCCCGAGGGCCTTTTCCTTCACCCGCTGGAGGAAGGTGCGAGCCACGCTCACATGGACATCGGCCTCCAACAGGGCCATCCGCACGTCGCGCAGGACGCCTTCGAGGTTGGCTTCGGTCAGCTTGGACTGGCCCCGGAGGGTCTTCATGGCCTGACTTAGCTTCTGGGCAAGGCTGTCGAACATGGGACTCCGGATGGCCGAACCCCCAGTGTATCGGCCTGGGCGGCCTTTCCGGCCGCCGGAATGGGCACCTGGGGCATAATCTTGACTTAAGGAGTCGGGATTATGCCCAACCGCCTTTCAGAAAGCCTCAGCCCCTACCTGCTCCAGCACGCCCACAATCCCGTGGACTGGCAGCCCTGGGACGAGGCGGCCCTGACCAGGGCCAGGACCGAGCAGAAGCCCATCTTCCTCAGCATCGGCTACAGCGCCTGCCACTGGTGTCATGTCATGGAGCGGGAGAGCTTCGAGAACCCGGCGGTGGCCGAAGTGCTGAACGCCCATTTCATCAGCATCAAGGTGGACCGGGAGGAACGTCCCGACCTGGACGACCTCTACATGGATGCCGTGCAGGCCCTCACGGGTCGGGGCGGCTGGCCCATGAGCGTGTGGCTCACGCCCGATCTGGAACCCTTCTACGGCGGCACCTACTTTCCCCCCGAAGCCCGGGGCGGCATGCCGGGGTTCATCTCCCTCCTCACCCGCATCGCCGAGTTGTGGCGCGAAGACCGGGCCGGCGTGGTCGGTCAGGCGGGTCACCTCGCCGCGGAACTCCGGTGGCAGGCAGGGGTGGAAGCCGGCACAGACCTTCCGGACGCCGCCTTGCTGGAGGCGGCGCTGGGACAGCTCCGCCGGGGCTTCGATCCCCGCTGGGGCGGATTCGGTCCGGCGCCGAAGTTCCCCCAGCAGATGGCGGTGGAGCTGATCCTGGCCCGGGGGTCGAAGGAGGATCAGGCCATGGCCCTCCGCACCCTGGACGCCATGTGGGAGGGCGGCATGTACGACCACCTGGGCGGCGGCTTCGCCCGGTACAGCGTGGACGGCCAATGGCTGGTGCCCCACTTCGAGAAAATGCTCTACGACAACGCCCAGCTCGTCTCCTGCTACCTGGCGGCCTTCCAGGCCACGGGCGAGCCGCGCTACTCCCGGGTGGCCCGGGAGACTCTGGACTACCTGCTGCGGGACCTCCAGGACCCCGGGGGTGGCTTCCATTCCAGTGAGGATGCGGACAGCGAGGGTGAGGAGGGGAAGTTCTACGCCTTCACGCCTCAGGAGGTTCGAGAGGCACTGGGGCGCGGGGATGGGGAGCGGTTCTGCGCGGCCTTCGGCATCACCGACCTTGGCAACTTCGAGCACGGGACCAGTGTCATCCACCGCTTTTCCTGCGCCCCGGAAGCTTCGCTTCCCGAGGGAGAAGCGCAACGACTGCGGGAGAGGCTGCGCCTATGGCGGGACCGCCGCGTGCGTCCCGGCAAGGATGACAAGGTGCTGACCGCCTGGAACGGACTGGCGCTCTCGGCCCTGGCCCGGGGGTACCAGGTGCTGGGGGATGGGCGTTTTCTGGAAGCGGCCCAGTCCTGTGCCGCGTTCCTGCAGCGGGAGCTCTGGGGGGAGGGCGGGCTGCTGCGCGTGTGGCGGCAGGGAAGGGCGCATACGGCGGGGTTCCTGGAGGACCACGCGGCCCTGATGGAGGGGCTGCTGGATCTGTTCGAAGCGGATTTCGACCCCGGCTGGATGCGCTGGGCCGAAGCGCTCGGGGAGGACCTTCTGAGACGCTTCCATGACGCGGCGGCGGGCGGCTTCTTCAGCACCGAGGCTGGCCGGGCGGACCTGATCTTCAGGCAGAAACCGGGCTTTGATAACGCGATCCCCAGTGGCAACACCCTGGCTGCCAGGTCCCTGCTGCGCCTCTCCCGGCACCTCCGGCGCGAGGATTTCCGCCTGGCTGCCGAGGGGGCCCTCCGCTGTTTCGGCCCTTCGATGGGGAAGTCTCCCAGGGCCTTCCTGGGGATGCTGGGGGTCCTTGATCAGGCTTTGCGCGACCCCATGAACGTGGCCCTGTCCGGTCATCCCGCCGACCCCGGCGTGCGGGCCATGCTTGGCGAGGTGCATCGACGATACCTGCCGGGGCGGGTCCTTTCCGTGTCCCCGGACCAGCTGCTGCCACTCCACGAAGGCCGCGGGTCCAAGGCTGGTCAGGCGCTGGCCTTTGTATGCCGGGGGAGGACCTGCGCGCCACCCGTGACATCCGCCCAGGATCTGGCCCGCCTTCTCCAGGCCGCCGCGATGTGATCCCCTCGGCTTTCGGGCGTGGCTACACTGGCCCCGGACAACAGCTCCGTCAGCTCAAAATGCTATTAGATAGTTGAATCCAGGCGGAGCACTGTGGAAAGGGGCAGGCATGAAGACCTTCGGGTTCAAGATCGACCCACTGACCGGCGAGGACTACTACGAGGTCTATGTCCGGGGCCGGCAGCTGCTGAATGACTCGCTGCTCAACAAGGCCTCGGCCTTCAAGAAGGAGGAGCGGCTCAGCCTGGGCATCGACGGCATGCTGCGCTCCGGAATCTCCAAACTGGATTCCCAGGTGAACCGGGCCTATGAGGCCTACCAGCGCAAGAGTGATGACCTGGAGCGCTATATCTACCTGGGCGGCCTCCAGGACCGCAACGAGACCCTGTTCTACCGCCTGCTGATCGAGCACCTGGAAGAGATGGTGCCCATTGTCTATACACCGACGGTTGGACAGGCCTGTATGCAGATGAGCCACATCCAGCGGCGGTATCGCGGCCTCTATATCACCCCCGATAACATCGCCAACATCGATCAGATGTTCCAGGGGCTCTCCCAGCCCCAGGTGAACCTCATCGTGGTGACAGACGGCGAGCGCATCCTCGGCCTGGGTGATCTCGGGTCCGACGGCATGGGCATTTCCATCGGCAAGGTGAGCCTCTATGTCGCCATCGGCGGCGTGCATCCCGCCGTGTGCCTGCCCATCTGCCTGGACGTCGGCACCAACAACCCCCGGCTGCTCGAGGATCCCCTCTACCTGGGCATCCGCAGGCCCCGCATGCGGGGGGCGGAGTACGAGGAAATGGTCGAGAAATTCATCCTCGGCGTGAAGCGCAACTTCCCCAGTGCCCTGCTGCAGTGGGAGGATTTCGCCAAGCAGACCGCCTTCACCAACCTGGACCGCTACAAGGAGCGGATCCTCTCCTTCAACGATGATATCCAGGGCACGGGTTCCACGGCCCTGGGGGCCCTGATGACAGCCATGCGCATCAAGAAGAGCCGGTTCCAGGACGAAAGCTACGTTATCGTGGGCATGGGCCAGGCCGGAACAGGCATCGCCATGAACATCCGCGCCATGCTGAAAATCGAGGGTCTTTCCGACGAAGAGGCGCGCCGGCGCATCTTCGCCGTCGACATGCAGGGGCTGCTGATCGAAGGGGATCCGCTCCTGGAGGGCCCCCAGGAGCCCCTCGCCCAGCGCCGCGCCGCGTTGGAGGGCTGGAAGCTGGACGATCCCAACCGCATCGGCCTCCACGACGTGGTGAGGAATGCCCATCCCACGGTGCTCATCGGCGTCACGGCCCAGCCCGGCCTCTTCAGCGAGGCGATCCTGGCGGAAACCGCCAAGCACTCGGAACGGCCCATCGTGCTGGCGCTGTCCAACCCCACCCACAAGAGCGAGTGCACGCCGGAGGCGGTCTGGAAGGCCACCGACGGGCGGGGCCTGGTGGCCACCGGCAGCCCCTTCGCGCCCATGAACTGGAATGGGAGGACCCTGCAGGCCTCCCAGTGCAACAACATGTACGTCTTCCCGGGGGTGGGGCTCGGTGCCCTCGTGTGCAAGGCCTCCCGGGTGACCAGCGGCATGTTCCTCGCGGCCAGCAGGGCCATCAGTGCCTTCGTGACGCCAGAACAGGAGGCCCTGGGACTGCTGCTGCCGGAAATGAAGGACATCCGGCAGGTGTCTGCCGCGGTGGGCAAGGCTGTGGGCCTCGCCGCCCGCGATGCGGGCCTGGGCCGGCTGCTGGACGACGACCAGATCGAGGCCATCGTGACCAAGGCCCAGTGGTTCCCCAAGTACGCTTCCTATCGGCCGGGAACTCCACGACAGGGCGATTGACGCACTCCTTTTGCCCTTGAGCGGGGCGTTTTCCGGCCTAGCCTATGGACCGGGAAGAGTTCCTCTTTCCTCCCACGGGGCGACCGTTTCCGCCAGCCCCTTCCGGTCCGGGTCACCGTGACCGAGACTTCCGGGCACCCTTCGGGGTGCCCCTTTGGTTCAGGAGGTGCCGAGCAGCCCTTTCCCCCAGGCACCCCTATGCCAACCCTGCGGAGCCCGGCCCGGGCCTCCTTGGGGACACAAAAGAGCCCGGCGATGCCGGGCTCAGAACCAGGGGCGAACCTGGCGCCTCAGGCGGCGGCGATGCGGCGGCTCCGGTGCAATACCTCGGCTTCCAACTCGGCCTCCAGGGCCTGGACCTGACGGAGCACCGCGAGGCCCCTCGGAGAACTGCTCAACTGGTGCTCCAGCACGCTGAAGACCTCCTGCAACCGCTCGGCCGTGGTCCAGAAGGCCGGGTTTTCCTGTCGGGCGGCAGTGTCCTGGTGCATGCGGGCTCCATGGGCTTCTTGGACAACATGATCATGTTTGCCGCCGACCTGGGCCAGTGATGGGCATCACAAGAAATGTTAAGAGTTACGCAAGTTTTGTCACAATCGACGTGACAATCCTAGAAGCCTTTGAATAACAAGACATTCAGGTCGTCCATGGGAGGGCGGGGGTGGCCGCCGACCTTCCGGGCAGGTGCCTGGAGCCGTCCCCTACCGGGGCAGGCCCCGGGTGGCCAGGAGATGCCCAATGGCCACAGCCGCCGCGTCCGCCGCGTCGGCGGCGAGGGGCTCCTTCAGATTCAACAGGACCATCACCATCCGGCCGACCTGGCCCTTGTCGGCCCAGCCATAGCCGCTGACCGCCTTCTTCACCTGCATGGGATTGTAGTCGCCCACGGACAGCCCGTGCAGCGCCGCGGTCAGCAGGATCCCGCCGCGGATCTGCCCCAGTTTCAGGGCCGTGGCGGCATTCTTCTCCACGAATGGGGATTCCACGGCCATGAACCCCGGGGCGTGGGTCGCGATGGCCTCTGCCAGTCGTTCGTGGATGCGCAGGCAGCGCTGGTCGAAGTCCGCCCCCCGGGGGCTGCGGATGACCCCTGCTTCCACCAGGGACATCCGGGACCCGAAGCGCTCCACCACCGCCCACCCGCAGGCCAGGGAACCGGGGTCCACGCCCAGGCAACGGACTGGCGATGGTGTGAGGATCATCGGCCTTTCCGCTTGCCGGTGCCCCGGATGCTGCCCTTGGGTGGTTTAGGGCTGGCCTCTCGGGATTTCCCACCCACGCCGCGGGCTTTCCCGGCGGGCACCCGGGCCTTCTTCGGGGGCCGGCCCTGGGGAACGGCCTCGCGCTGGGAGGCTCTGCCCCGCCGGGGCTTGTCCAGGTCCCCTTCGCGCAGCTGCGCCGGCGCCGCGAGCAATGGCACGAACGTGAAGGCCTTGCCGTGTCCATCCTGGGCCTTGGCTTCGGTGACCCAGGCGCTGACGCGCCGCAGATCCTCGTCCACGGCGGTGATCTCCACCTCCACCGCATCCCCGATGGTGAGCACCACCGAACCCCGCAGGCCCGTGGCCTTGGTCCGGTGCTCGTCGACCCAGAAGTTGCCCCCCAGGGCCGCCAGCGGAACGCCCACCTCCACGAAGGGGGCGTCCAGCGTGACGAACATGACCTTGGCGGAGTATCCCTGGACGCGACCCTTGAAACGCTGGCCGATCCTCGCCTTCATGAGGAGGCAGGTCTTCCACTTGTCGTTCTCCCGCTCGGCTTCGGTGGCCTTCTGTTCGGCATCGCTGGCGCCCTTGGCCAACACGGCGAGGTGGCTGTGGAGGCCTTCGGGCAGCTTTTCCCCTCGCAGCACCTTGCGGAGCAGGCGATGGACGACGAGATCCGGGTAGCGGCGGATGGGGCTGGTGAAGTGCAGGTAGTCCTGGAGTGCCAGGCCCGAGTGCCCGATGTTGTCGGCGCTGTATTCGGCCCGCTTCAGGCTGCGGAGCAGGAGGGTGTTGATCATGGCCTCCAGGGGGCCGCCCCGGATCTTGTCGAGCATGGTGTTGAGATGCTCGGGCGTGGGCGTCTCCTTGGGCTTGAGCAGCCCGAAGGTGCGGGCGACCTCCGCGAAGATCTCCAGCTTCAGGGCGTCCGGTTCATCATGGATGCGGTAGATGGAGGGGATCTTCCTGCGTGTGAAGAACCGCGCCACTGTTTCGTTCGCCAGCAGCATGAACTCCTCGATCATGCGGTGGGCATCATGCCGTGGGTAGCGCCGGGCGTCCACGGGTCGGCCTTCGGCATCAAAGAGGAATTCGGCCTCCTCGGTATCCAGGTTCATGGCGCCACGCCCGAGGCGCACCTGGGTGAGCCGACGGGAGAGCACCAGGGACTCGTCCAGCAGGGCGCAAAGCCCTTCTCCCAGCTCCGCCCGCTTGGAGCCTGAAAGGTCGATGCAGGCTTCCTTCACTTCGTCATAGGTCAGCCGCTTCGCGCTGCGGATGACGGATTCAGATAGCCGTGTTTCCACGACTTCAAGCTCGGGTGAGATCGTCATCCAGGCGGTCATGGTGAGCCGGTCGACGCCCTCGCGCAGGCTGCAGAGGTCGCCGCTGAGGCGCTCCGGGATCATGGGAATGGCCTCGTCCGGGAAGTAGACGGAGGTGCCCCGGAGCCGGGCCTCCTCGTCCAGGGGGCCGCCCTCGGCCACGTAGTGGCTCACGTCGGCGATATGGACGCCCAAGAGCCAGCCGCCGCCCTCGGAGCTGGGCAGCACCTCCAGGCTGATGGCATCGTCGAAGTCTTTGGCCGTGGGCGGATCCACAGTGCAGGTGAGGGTAGTGCGAAGGTCCTCACGCGGCCAATCCTTGGGCCGCGCCCCTTGGGCCGAACCTCCGGTTCGGTGGGCCTCCGCTCCTGCTCCGGCCTCTCTGCCATCGAGCCATTCAGAGGGAATGGTGGTGGGGAAGGGTGCCAGCTCCCGCATGACCGCGTCGGGGAAGGCGACGCGCAGGTTGAACAGGGCGGCCGTGAGCTTGTTCTCGATCTTCAGGTCGGTCTTCTTGCCGAGCCGGGCCACCACGGTGCCGCGCAACTGCTTTGCCTCGGGATCGGCGTCCAGCCTCACGCTCACCAGTTCACCATCCTCGGCCAGTTCGGTCGGCGGAACGGAGATGAGCTGCGACAGCCGCGGTTCAAGGGGGACCACGCGCCAGCCCCAGGGCTGCTTCTGCAGCGTGCCGGGCAGGGGCACCTCGCCCCGGCCCTTGACCTCGAGCACCCGGGCCTTGGGGCGGCCGTCCCACCCTTCCCCGCAAATCTCGGCCACCACACGATCGCCATGAATGGCGCCATGGGCGTCCCGCCAGTCCACCAGGAGGTCCATGCCAGGGCCCCTGGGCACGCCCACCAGTCTCAGGTAGCCCCCGCTGCCCTCGGGATGGCCCAGGAAAGTGGCCTCGAAGCTTTCGTAGGGACGGAGCCCCTGGGCTTTCGGCGTTCGAGGGGAGGTCTGCCGGTCCGGGGGGCGCGATGGGGCACGGACGGGGATGCGGGGGGCTGAGCGACGGACCATCCCTTCAGGGTACAGGCCCAGGAAAGGATCCGGCCTACTTTCCCTTGCGGCCGGACTTCGCCGGTGGGGCCGGAGTTCTGCCCATCAGGATGTCGAGCTGGTGCTGGACCTTCTTGTTCTCAGGATCCAGGTTCGCGAGCCGGTAGAGCCAGCGGGCCTTGCCCGCCCTGTCGCCCTGGGCCTCCAGGTAGGCGGGGCTGTAGATCACGGCCTCCACCCACTTCGTCTTCTCACCTTTGCCGGCTTTGTAGTCGGCGATCTGGTCGGCTTCGCCCTTGAGCTTGTCCTCCATCACCTTGACGAGGGGATCGTAGAGCCCGCTGTCGCGCTTCGCCACATCCAGGTAGGTCTGGAAGAAGGTCACCCACTTGGCATCGTCCCCGACCTCCTTCTCCACCCCCAGGGCGAGGTCCAGTTCCTGGCGCTCGCTGGGATCCAGGTTGGTCTTGGCCTTCAATTCCTTGATGCGGTCCGCATTTTCCTTGAGAACCTGCTTGGCCCGGGCACCCATGGCGGTGTAGTAGGCGACCATCTGCGTGAACGGCTCCTTGATGGCCCCGTAGCACTCGGTGGTCAGGGACCTCGCGGTCTTGGCGTAGTCCAGGGCCTTCTCCCAGGCTCCGGCGGAATCCGAGGTTTCCAGGGCCAGGCGGTTCGCTTCAGCCAGGTCCAGGAAGATGCCGCAGCTCGCCACAAGGGTCCCGTTGTCTTTTTTGTCGAAGACCGGCATGGCTGCTGGAAGCAGGGCCTCCGCTCGCTTCTGGGCCTCCGGGAAGTCCAGGTCGGCCATGAGCTTTTCGATCAGAGGTCGCTCGGCCTTCACCCGCTCGCCGAGACTGGGTGCCGGGGCCTGGGCCGACAGGACCGCAGAGGCAAGCATGAAGGGAAGGAAGGCGGATAGGCGCATCAATACAACCAGTTGATGAAGGGGGAAGGCCCCGGGGGAACCCCCCATTGTTCCGGGATCGGCCGGCCTTGGCTAGTCCTAACCGCGAAGCCCAAACGGGTGGCGAGCATCCCACTCAGGTTGGCCACCAAGCTCCGATACCCCCCGAACCGTCGCTGGCCGAGGTGAGCTCCACCCAGGTCAGTGTCCTCACCCCATGGTTTCGGCCATCCCCCGGATCTCGGCCTTGATGCGCTCCATTTCTTCCCGCTCGATCTTGCGGGCTGGGACGCCGCCCCAGGTTTCCCCTGCCCCCACCCGGCTTCCGGGCAGCAGCACACTCTCAGGAAGGATGATGGCGTCATCGCCGATGACCACATCCCCCATGACGCAGCAGGCCAGCCCGAGGGTGGCCC
>CAIMBM010000079.1 GCA_903839205.1 uncultured Holophagaceae bacterium
CCGGAGATGCTGGTACGGGTGCAGGGCACCGAGGCCGAAACCCTGCCCATCGCGGGCACCGTGCCCAGGGGCGCGAACGCCGAGGAGGATGCGGCGCGCTTCGAGGCCCTGAAGCGCGATCCCAAGGAACTGGCCGAGCATCAGATGCTGGTGGACCTGGCCCGCAACGACCTGGGTCGCGTGGCCATAGCCGGCGGCGTGCGCGTGGAGCTGCCCCTGGCCCTGCAACGCACCAGCCACGTGCTGCACCTGACCACGACCGTGAAGGCCAAGCTGAAGCCGGACCTGGATGCGTTGGATGTGCTGGAGGCGGCCTTCCCCGCGGGCACCGTGAGCGGCGCGCCCAAGCTCCGCGCCTGCCAGCGCATCGCCGAACTGGAAGGGGAGGTCCGTGGCCCCTACGGTGGAGTGCTGCTGCGGCTGGGGGCCGATGGTGTGCTCGACACGGCGCTCATCCTGCGCACGGCGGTCTACTCCGGCGGCGCCGCCTACATCCAGGCGGGCGCCGGTGTGGTGCGGGCCTCCCGGCCCGAGGCCGAGTACTTCGAGACCCTGCACAAGCTCGGCGCCATCGCCCAGGCCCTGGGCGTGAAATTGGATGGAGGTGCCCGGTGATCCTGCTCATCGACGTCCCGACTCTGCGCGAGCAGGGCACAGCCCAAGCGCGCAGGAGCGGCGCGAACGAGCGCCGCGATCGGAGGGAGAGGGCATCGGCTCCCCATCGGAGGATGGCATGATCCTCCTCATCGATGCCCTCGACTCCTTCACCTACAACCTGGTGCAGGCCTTTGAAACGCTGGGGGCGGAACTCCGCGTGATCCGCCACGACGTCATCACCCTCGACGAGGCCAAGGCCCTCCGACCCGAGGCGGTGGTGCTCTCGCCGGGCCCGGGCCATCCCACGGAAAGCCCCGCCCACATGACGCTGGGAGCCTCGGACTGGGCCGTGCCCCTGCTGGGCGTCTGCCTGGGCCACCAAGCCCTGGCGGCGGCCACGGGTGGCCGGGTCGTCCGCGCCCTGGAACCCCTGCATGGCGAAGCCACGGCCCTGGCGCACGACGGCACCGGTCTGTTCAGGGATCTCCCTGACGGCCTCCCCGTGGGGCGCTACCACAGCCTCATCGCGGAGCCCGTCTCACTGCCCGCCTGCTGGCGCGTCACGGGCCGCAGTCCCGGCGGTGAGATCATGGCGATGGAGCACCGGCAGCTGCCCCGCTGGGGCGTGCAGTTCCATCCCGAAAGCATCCTCACGCCGGATGGCCCGGCCATGCTCGCCAACTTCCTCCGACTGGCCAAGGAATATCACCCATGACCCTGCTGACGACCCACAACCCCATCCGTCCCCTGCCCGAGGCCACGGCCTCGGAGCTGATGCGCATCTTCATCGATCAGGACACCGACGCCCTCCTGGTGGGGGCCTGTCTGGCCCTGCTGGCTCAGCGGGTGCCCGAGGCCCACGAGCTGGCGGCCTTCGCGGACGCCCTGGCCGAAGTTGCCATGCCGTTCCCGGCGGTGCCCGCCGGTGCCATGGATGTGGTCGGCACGGGTGGAGACGGCGCCTCGACGGCCAACCTCAGCACTCTGTCGGCCCTGCTCCTGGCCCAACTCGGGGTACCTGTCGTCAAGCATGGCAACCGGGCCGCCACCAGCGTGTGCGGCAGTGCCGATCTGATGGAAGCCCTGGGCTACGATCTTTCCCGCGCCACGTCGGATCTCGCCCGGGATCTCGAAGCGCGGCACTTTGCCTTCCTCTTCGCACCCGCCTTCCATCCCCTGCTGGGCCGCCTGCGGGAGATCCGCCGGCGCCTGGGCATTCCCACGATCTTCAATCTGCTGGGCCCGCTCCTGAACCCGGGTTGTCCACCGTTGCAGGTGCTGGGCGTGGCGCGGGAGGACCTGCTCGCGCCCATGGCCGGGGCCCTGGCGCGACGGCCGACCCTGCGGCGCGCCTTCGTGATCCACGGCAAGGACGCCGAAGGGAAGGGGCTCGACGAGGCCTCCATCGAAGGACCTACCACCGTGGTGGGCGTGGCGGATGGGCAGGTGGCCCGGCCCCATGTCCTGGTACCCCGGGAGCTGGGGTTCGTCCCGCCGCCACGCCACGCGCTTCAGGTGGCGGATCGGGCCGAGGCCCTGACCGTGGCCCGGGGCCTGTTCGGCGGCGCCGCCCACGCGGATTTCCGCCCTGCGGTGGCCGATGCCGTGGCCCTGCAGGCAGCACTCGGGTTGCTGCTGCACAGGGACGCCGGAGTGGAGCAGATCGGGGGTTTCCTGAAGGAGGCCCGAGCCCGCATCGACCAGGGCTTCAGCCTGCCTTTTGTACCCCCCTCCGAGGTCCGGTCATGAATCAGCTGCCCGATCCGGCCTCCCTGGTCCAGGGAACCGGGCTTCCAGCCAGCTCGCATCTCCAGCGGGTGCTGGTCTCCGAGTTGGCCCGCAGCGCCAAGCTGCCCGCCGCCCCGCCGCCTTCGCATGCTCCGCTGGCTGTTCCCGGCCCCTTCGAAGCGGCCCTTCGCCGGGATGCCGCCGCGCGGGGCGGGGCGGTGATCGCCGAATACAA
>CAIMBM010000080.1 GCA_903839205.1 uncultured Holophagaceae bacterium
GGTGTAGATGTCCTGCCCGGCCGCGTAGCCGGCGGCGAGGATGGCGTCGGCCAAGTCCTCGAGCGGTTGTTTCTCGTCGGCGATCACCTTAGGGTCCAGGGCCAGCTTACGGGCCTCGATCACCGCCAGCAGCTGCTTGCGGCTGGGGAACTTGGCCACCAGGGTCCGGGCGGTGACATTGTTGATGCCTGGCGTGACGCTGACCTTGACCTCCAGAGCGGTGCGCTTGGCCTCGTCCTTCTTGCCGGCGCGCGCCTGGGTCACCGAGTTCGGGCCGATGAACTTGAGCCCGGCCTTCTCGATGGTTGCCACGAACTCCTCGTCCTCGGCCATGAAGCCGTAGCCGGCGAAGACCGAGTCGTAGCCGTTGTCCTGGGCGATCTCGACGATTTGGTTCATCCGCTCGACGCGCTCCTCCTTCGAGGCGCCGGTGTAGTCCGGCACGCGGTGGACCCGCCTGGTGTCGGTGAGCTGGCGCAGCTCCGGGGCCAGCGCATTGGTGTAGACGATGGAGTCCTTCTCGGAGAGCAGGATCCCGTAGTGGGTGATCCCCATCTCCTCGAAGACATCCATGGCCTCCTTGCGGATGGGGCCTCGGCAGACGATGAGCGGCTTGAGGTCGGTGCAGGCGAAGGAGCGCACCCACTCCGAACTCGAGCTGGCGAGCTTGCGGTCGCGGTGGATGAGCGGGTTGTGGCGGTAGAGGTCGTTCTGGGCCATGTTGCGTGGTCTCCTGGACCTAGTGGAACTCGCGCTGCGGTCCCGTCATGGGCGACGGCCGGTAGTGCCGCATCAGGAAGTTCATGTTTTCGGCGAGGGCCTGGCGGAGGTCGGTCGGCATGACGATCGAGGAGATCGAGCCGAGGGCCAGGCCCTCCTTGGGGTTCATGAGCTCCCGCTCGTAGCGGGTGTTGAGCAGGGCCTCCTGGGCCTTGACCCAGTCGGCGGCTTCCTTCTCGGCGTCCTTCTTGGCCTGTTCGCCCTCCATGCCGGCGGAGGTGCGGTCGGCCGTGCCCTTCTTGATCATGTCGATCATCGAGCTGCGGATCTTTTTCAGCGCCTCCTTGTAGACGAACTCCTTGCCGGCCGGCCCCATCACCGCCAGGCGGGTGGTGGGGAGGGCCAGCACCAGGTCGGCACCGGTCGGGTAGTTGTTGTAGGAGGCGTAGGCGCCGCCGAAGGCGTTGCGCAGGATGAGGAGGATGCGCGGCGTCCGCACATCGACGATGGCGTCCAGCATGGACCGGCCCGCCTGGACGATGCCGCGAGCCTCCTGCTCCTTGCCCGGGAGGAAGCCGGTGGTGTCCTCCATGAAGATGATGGGGATGTTGTAGATGTTGCAGAAGCGCACGAACCTGGCGATCTTCAGGGCGCTGTCGCAGTCGATCTGGCCGGAGCCGACCGCCGAGTTGTTGGCCACGAAGCCGACCACGTGGCCGCCGAGGCGGCCGAAGGCGGTGACCGCCTCGCGGGCGCGCTCCGGCTGGATCTCGAAGTAGTCGCCGTAGTCGCAGACCTGCTGGATGACGATCGACACGTCGAAGGGCGTGTTGAAGCCCGTCGGCGAGTTGAAGGCCCGCTTGAAGAGGGTGTTGATCTCCCAGGTCTTGCGGTCGATGGGATCGCTGGTGGGCTGGAATGGCGCGCTGACCCCGCTGTTGTCCGGAATGTAGGCCAGCAGCCGGACCACCTGGCGGAGCGCCGCCAACTCGTCGGCCACGGTCAGGTCCGCCACGCCCGAGGCGCCGTGCACCTTGGGCCCGCCGAGGTCCTCCGGGCTGATGTCCTCGCCGAGCACCGACTTCACCACGCCCGGCCCGGTCAGGCCGAAGAAGGTGTCGGCCGGCTGGATCACGAAGCTGCCTTGCCGCGGCAGGTAGGAGCCGCCGCCGGCATTGAAGCCGAACATGCACATGATCGAAGGCACCACGCCGCTGATGTTGCGCAGCGCCGTGAAGGCCTCGGCGTAGCCGTCCAGGCCCCCGACGCCGGCCGGCACGTAGGCGCCGGCCGAGTCGTTCAGGCCGATGAGGGGGATGCGCTTTTCGCCTGCCAGGCGGAAGAGCCGGGCCAGCTTGTTGCCGTTGGTGGCGTCGATCGAGCCGGCGCGCACCGTGAAGTCGTGGCCATAGACCGCCACGTCGCGGCCACCGATCTCGAGCACCGCCGTGACCAGCGAGGCGCCGTCCAGGTTCTTGCCCCAGTTCTGGTAGAGCACGTTGGGCGGCTTTTCCGAGAGTATCTTGAGCCGCTCCCACACCGTCATGCGCTTCTTGTAGTGCTGCTTCTCGATCTGGTCGATGGCGACCGATCGGACGGGGCGCTGGATGAGGTCGTGTCCCTCCTTCATCGCTTCTTCATAGGCGCCGGTGGCCCGCGAGATCTCGCCCGGGATGTTGAACTCCACCTTTTCGGGGGGATCGAGGGGATTGGTCAGGGTGGGTTTGATGGCCTTGGTCGTCATCGGCTCTTTCCTCAAATTCGCTCTTGCAGCATTCAACCTGGGCATAAGGAGGTCAGTAGTTGCCCCGCGACCTCGATAGGAGTTGTTCAGAGACCATCAATCGGGCGTCCATAGACGCCTTGAACCTCCGCATAGCCAGTCAAAGGGAATAGTGGAAATAGGTTAACTGATTTCGAAATTTTCATTTAGAACTAATTTTATGAAATCGGTCAGGCTGTTTTTTCATCTCGACCGGGGCAAACTATTAGATTTAATTAGAGCATTTAGTTGATTTAAGGATGGCCTCATCTCACCCGAGGAATGACGAGTGTGCAGAGAGCAGGGGTCTGGTCTTCCAGGGCTACCGGGAGTGGTCTCTGGCCTGCCGCGCGGTGGCGCCGGCGAATGCGGAGAACGATCCGACCGAACCCAACCCGAGGCTCAGCCCGGCAGGCGCCGGCGCGGCAGGCGAAGTCCGGTCGACGGATTCCAGCGTCCCGCGGCCATCTGGCAAAAAAAAGAAGGGGCCGACGGCCCCTTCTTCTCCGTGAATTCGGAGGACTACTTCTTCTTGGCGGCCTTCTTGGGAGCGGCCTTCTTGGCGGCCTTGGCGGCCTTCGACGCCTTGAAGCTCATGGACTTGGAGGCGGCGATCTTGATGGGGGCGCCGGTCTGGGGATTGCGGCCCGTGCGGGCCTTGCGGGTCTTCTGGCTGAAGGTGCCGAAGCCGACCAGCGTGACCTTGCCACCCTTGCCGACATGGCCGGCGATGGATTCAAGGAGACAGCCGATGGCGGCAGCGGCAGCGGCCTTGGTGATGTCGGCAGTCTTGGCGACGGCTTCGACGAGTTCAGCCTTGGTGAGGTTCTCGGCCATGTGGTTGGCCTCCTGTATGAAAGCGCCAACGGGCGCTGAGTGATGTGCCGCTTGGATCTTGCCTCAAATTCGAAACAGATCAAGCAAAGATAATCGTCAATTTTTTTTCGGACCCACCAACCGCTCTTCCAGAACCTGTGCGGCCTCGGCGATCCCGACCCCGAGGACCCGCGAGGCCTGCTCCAGGGTCCAGCCCGCCTCCAGGGCCCCGGAGATGAAGCCCCGGCGGGCATTTAGGAGTCCCGCCGGGGTGTGCCCGTCCCCCTGCCCATCCTCGGCCAGCAGGGCCTTGAAGAGCAGCCGCTCCAGGACTGGGCCCGGTTCTGGAAGGGCCGCATTGGGCTCCCGGGCCAAGGCCAGGGGCCGGACGAGGCCCCCTTCCTGGACGATCAGGCCCCGCCGCTGGAGGGCCAGCAGCCTCCCATAGAGCCGTCGCGCCAGCCGTCCCTTGGCGCCCCGGCTGGACCTCCTGGAGACGAGGAGGAGGGCGAAATGGTCCAGCAGGGCCCGGCGCTGGACGCCCTCCGGATACCCCTCGGCGACAACCTGGTGGATCCAGGCCCCGCTCAGTCTCCCCACAGCCATGACGGCTCCTGCCGAAAGGGTGGCCCCGACCGGGGACCGGCTTGATCGCACCACGGTTTCCGCGCTGCCGCCAGCGGAAGGGATCTCGACGGTCAGGGGCCCCCAGCCTCAAAGTCCCTGCGCGCTTCAGGCGTATCCACATCGCGCCACCCGGAAAGGGGGCTATCCAGGGGGCGGTGGGGTAAGGACATCACCAGGGCCCCGAGGGATCGGACCTTGGATTTGGCGAGGAGGGGGCGCAGCCGGTGGGGCAGGAACCCGCCGAGCGGTTGGAGCTGCCCCTCCGCCCTCCCGACGACCCATTGACGCTGCCCTGGGTCCGCCGCCTGGGCGAGGGCCAGCCAGGCCCGGAGGTCCGCCGCGCACCAGCGCACCTGATCGCAGCCGACGATCCACCACAGGTCCACGCTGGGGGCAGGCGAAGCGGCCCAGTGCTCGAGGGCCACGGCGGGTCCCTGGCGGGGATCATCCAGCACGGGAAGGTCAGGGCGATCCGCCAGAGCCTCACCCAGAATCTGCACGGGCCCACCTGGAACCACGGCCTGGAAGACCGCGACCAGATGGTTGCCCCAGGTGGCTCCGGATGGGTGCGGCAGATTGTGTTTTGGGCTTCCCATGCGGGACCCCTGGCCGCCGGTGAGCAGCAGCAGCCCGATGCTCACCCCCCCACCTGCCACATGCCGCGGGAAAGAATGGGCTGATCCCCATCACGCATGGGGTGGCAGTCCAGCTTTTCCTTCATCGCATGCCGGATCAGCCGGGTGAGGTCATCGGAGGTGGCGCGGTTCCGCAGGGGCCCGAGAAGATCCACGGAGGCGTTGCCGAAGAGGCAGGCCTTCATCTCCCCCCGGCTGGTCAGGCGGACCCGGTTGCAGCGATTGCAGAATCTGGCGCTGAGGGTAGAGATGACGCCCACCTTGCCCGAGGAGCCCGGGATGGCGAAGAGCCGCGCAGGGCCTTCCTCCAGGTTGATGGTGGGCTCCTCCTGAAGCGCCACGCCAAGGCCCTCCTGGACCCGCTGCAAGATCTCCTCTGCAGGAATGAACTGCTCCTCATCCCAGCCGTTGTCCTTGTAGGGCATGAACTCGATGAAGCGCACCTGGAAACCCTCGTTCATGGCCAGGCGGGCCAGGGGCAGGACCTGATCGTCGTTCCAGCCCCGCATGACCACCGCATTGAGCTTGGTCTTCAGTCCCGCCGAGCGGGCCGCATGGATCCCGGCCATCACCCGGGAGAACCCGTCCTTTTTGGTGAGGCGCCTGAAAGACTCCCGCTCGGCAGCATCCAGGCTGATGTTGACGCCGAGGAGCCCCGCGTCGCGAAGGCCCCTGGCCCGGCCGGCGAGCCGCATGCCGTTGGTGGTGAGGTGGACCCGGCCGTCCACCTCCGGCGCGATCATCGCGACGATGGTTTCCAGATCCTTCCGCAGCATGGGCTCACCGCCTGTCAGCCGCACCTTGCGAATGCCCAGTTGCGTGAAGAGCTTCACCAGGGAGACCACCTCGTGGCGATTCATGGTGGGCGGCTCGGTCCGCCGGGGCGCGCCCGTGCGGGGGCGGCAGTAGACGCAGGACAGGTTGCACTCTTCGGTGATGGAAGTCCGCAGATAGGTGATGGGCCGGCCCAGGCCATCCTTCAGGCAATCCTTCACCCGCAGCATTTGCGGTGAATGATGCTCGCCTGATGGGGGTTGGCCGTCTGTCACCCAATGCTCCGTCCCACCCAGGATCCCCGATCCCGCCGCCCGGATCCGCCGGTTTTGCCTTTCATCACAGGCCCGCCCGAAGCACAGCCTGGGATCCCCCTGTCCAGCCTCTCAGCCGCCGTACTCAGTGGAAGCCAGGGCCGGGCCTTGGCCGGCAATGAAACCAGCTTCAACTTATTAATTAATTAAGATTAGTATCAATATTTAAGATATTTTCATTCCTCCCGATGAAGCCCTGGATAAACCCATGATGGTCGGCCGGAATCTGCGATGCCGTGCCTGCCGAAACCCCCATCCAGTACCAAGCAACCGCATCAGCCACCCACCCGCCCTGCGGGAAGCCGCCATGACCTATTGGTTGAAGGATCTGATGTCCGAACTCCACCTGCGGAGGCAGGTGCTGCTTAGGGCCTGCATCTGGACCCTCGCCATTGCAGGTTTCATCGGGATCGGGGTCCACTACTCCCACCGGGAGGACCTCAACGTGGCCTTGATCCGGGCCCGGGAGAACTTCCAGAAGGAGGTGCTGATCAGCCTGCTGATCACCCAGCCGGGGGGGGGCTACGCCCTGCCGGAGCAATCCGCTGCGGCCCCTGCTAAAGCCGCAGGCGCCACCCTCGGCGGCCAGGCCGCCTCCGTGGAAATGCCCTTCGCCAGGGGCATCCCGGCCCACATGTCGCGGCTCACCCATGAGCTGGGAGTCGACGGGCGCGTGTTGAAGGGCCACATGACCAGCCTCAGACCGCTGCGTCCCGAGAACGGTGCGGACCCCTGGGAGCGGAAGGCCCTCCTGGAACTCCATCCCGGGGAACGGGAGTACTGGGAGGAACTGACCCTGGCAGGACGGTCCCAACTCCGGTACATGGGTGCGCTCGTCACCCTGGAGGGGTGCCTCCCCTGCCATGCGGCCCAGGGCTTCAAGTTAGGAGACATCCGAGGAGGCATCAGCTTCACGGTCCCCCTGGATCCGGCCTCCGGGTTGATGGTCCAGCCCCACAACCTGGCCGTGATCTCGGGCATGGTGATCGTATGGATGGTCGGCATCCTCGTAATCCTGCTCGCCGGCAAATGGAACCTGAGCCGACGCGAGGAGCGCAGGCGCACGGAGGAGGCGCTGAGGGAAAGCGAGGAGCAGCTGAGGACCGTCTTCGATGCCTCCGAGGCAGGGATCATCGAGATCGCGCCTGATGGCTCCATCCTCTTTGCCAACCATCGGATGGCGGAGATGTTCGGGACTACGCTCCAGGAACTGATCGGAACCTCGTACCCGGGCCATCTTCACGCTTCCGACCTGCAGGCGGGCCACGAGCGGCTGCACCAGATCTTCGACGGGGAGATTAGATCGCTCGACTGGGATCGCCGCTTTGTCCGCTCGGACGGGACCGACTTCTGGGGCCATATCACCGGGAAGCGGCTGGACCGCCCGGACGGCGCCCCCAAGGCCATCGTGGCCGTGATCACCGACATCACGCAGCGCAAGGACCATGAGCGGAGGCTAGAGTACCTCGCCCATTACGACGCCCTGACCTCGCTGCCCAACCGCGTGCTGCTGGCGGACCGCCTGCGCCAGGACATCGCCCAGGCCCACCGGCGCAAGCAGTGCCTGGCGGTGGCCTATCTCGACCTGGACAATTTCAAGCCCATCAACGACACCCATGGCCATGAAGTCGGCGACAAGCTTCTGAACACCCTGGCGACCCGGATGAAGCAGGCCATGCGCGAGGGCGATACCCTCGCACGCATGGGTGGTGACGAGTTCGTCGCCATCCTGCTCGATCTGTCGGATGTCGAGAGCAGTGTGCCGGTCCTCAACCGCCTGGTGGCCGCGGTCACCCAGCCGGTGAGCATCGGCAGCCTCGTGCTCAAAGTTTCGGCCAGCCTGGGGGTCACCTTCTATCCCCAGGTGGGCGATGTGGACGCCGAGCAGCTGCTGCGCCAGGCCGACCAGGCCATGTACCAGGCCAAGCTGGCGGGCAAGAACCGCTACCACATCTTCGACGCCGAGCTGGACCGCAGCGTCCGGGGCCATCACGAAAGCCTGGACCGGATCCGCCAGGCGCTGGCGGAGCGGGAATTCGTCGTGCACTACCAGCCCAAGGTGAACATGCGCACGGGAAGGGTGGTCGGTGCCGAGGCCCTGATCCGGTGGCAGCATCCGGAAAGGGGCCTCCTGCTGCCGGCGGCCTTCCTGCCAGTGATCGAGGATCACGCCATTGCCATCGAAATCGACGAGTGGGTCATTGCGACCGTCCTCAATCAGGCGGTGCTCTGGCGGGAGTCCGGACTCCAGATCCCGGTCAGCGCCAATGTGGGGGCCCGCCACCTGCAGCAGACGGACTTCACCGCGCGGCTTCGCGCCCTGCTGGCGGCCCACCCGGGAGTCAGGCCGGGCGATCTGGAATTGGAAGTGCTGGAGACCAGCGCCCTGAACGACATGGCCAAGGTGGCGCAGGTCATCAAGGACTGTCGGGAACTCGGTGTGATGTTCGCCCTGGACGACTTCGGGACCGGCTATTCCTCGCTGACCCATCTGAGGCAGCTGCCCGTGGCCCAGATCAAGATCGACAAGAGTTTCGTCCTTGGCATGCACGATCATCCGGATGACATGGCCATCCTGGAGGGCGTGCTCGGCCTGGCCGCTTCCTTCCGTCGCGACGTCATCGCGGAAGGGGTCCAGACGAAGGAACAGGGCAAGATGCTGCTGCTGCTCGGCTGTGAGCTGGGCCAGGGCTTCGGCATCGGCCATCCCATGCCCGCCCAGGAACTGCCCGGCTGGTCGGCGACCTGGCGCCCGGATCCCGCCTGGGTCGATTGCCCCCCGGCCAGCCGCGACGAGATGCGGCTGCTCCTGGCGGACATGGCCTTCCGGCACCGGCCCTAGGGGCCCCCCGCTGCAGGGGCAGGCATCCAGCGAGAACGAACCGCGGCCTCCCAGCGCGCCGGGTCCCCAACCCAGCCAGGCGGTGACTGGAGGGCGCGTTACGGGTCCAGGACCTTGGGGGCCACCATCGGCACGAACCGGACCGGCAGCACGGCCTGGGTTTCCAGACCCTCCGGGTGCTTGCGCAGCAGGTAGAGTTCCTGCGCCCCACCGTTGGGTCCCACTGGCACGATCATCCGGCCGCCCACCTTCAGCTGGTCCACCAGGGCCTTGGGAATCCTTTCGGGAGCGCAGGTGACGATGACCGCATCGAAAGGGGCCGCCCCGGGCCACCCCAGGTTCCCGTCGCCAGGGCGGACCCTCACATTCCGGAAGCCCAGCCGTTTGAGATCGGCCTCCGCCCGGCGGGCCAGGGGCTCCACGATCTCGAGGCTGTAGACCACCGCCACCAGCTGCGACAGCACCGCCGCCTGGTAGCCCGAGCCCGTGCCTACCTCCAGCACCCGGTCCGTGGGTTGCGGATCCAGGGCAGCCGTCATGAAGGCCACGATGTAGGGCTGGGAGATGGTCTGCCCATGGCCGATGGGCAGGGGCCCGTCCTCGTAGGCCAGGGAGCGCTGGGCGGCCGGCACGAATTCGTGGCGGGGCACCCGGGCCATGGCTCCCAGCACCCGGTCGTCCTTGATGCCCCGGGCGGCGATCTGATCCCGCACCATGCGCGTCCGGGCCGCCTCGAAGGCGGCTTCCTCGGCGGCCGAGGGTGGCCGCGTGGATCCCGGGTCAAAACCCCCCAGCGTGAGCATCAAGGCCACTCCCAGAGGCCATCGCATGGCTACGAGCATAGGTCCTCCAGCCCCCAGCGCCAGCGCGCCTCCCCCGGGGGGGGAGGCGCGTGGTCCCTTCCGGCTGGGTTCAGGCCTTCAGCCGAGCGTCACCTCCATGCTGCCGGCGATGCCTCCGGTCCAGGTTTCCAACCGCCAGGCGCAGATCAGGGCCTTCGCCTTGGCTGCCCCCGGGAAGGTCCGGCTGAAGGTGACCGACAGGACCCGGCCGGAACCATCCACTTCCAAGGCCAGTGTGGTGCCCGCGGGCAGCCCCGACAGGGCGGCGGCCAGGGCGGGATCCAGCAGGAACGCGGCCAGCTCGCGGTGGAGGGAGGCGGGATCGGAGGTGCCCGTGATGCCTGAGAAAGCCAGGATGCGGAGACCTGCGTCGCCGGAACCGCTGGGGAACGATGCGCTGCGATGACCCGGCGCGGCTTTCGCCTTCTCCCGTCGTTCCACCCGGTCCTGGGCCGCGACTTCCGCCATCGCGTAGGAGGGGGCGCGGCTGCTCATCACCGGGGGGGGCGCGCAGACCATCGTGCGGGACATGGAACCGGCCTGGGCAGGGGCAAGGGCCGCATCGGAGACGCCCTCGGGCATGGGCAGGGGCTGAGTGACGGTGGTGGCATGACCGCTGGCATTCCTCGCCTGGGTATCCACGGCCACGAAGGAGGTGTAGGCGGTCAGCAGGTGGTAGGCAAGGCCCAGGCGCGTGACCTCGGCCTTGCGGTCCGGGTCCTGGCCGAACTGATCGTAGTCCGACAGCATCTGGATGCGCTGGCGGGCCCAGAGCTGGCGCAGGGCGCCGTGCTGGCGATCCTTCACCTGGCCCACCTCGAAGGTCTGGCTCCAGGGCCCGGAACCGCTCAGGCCGGACAGCGTGACCGTGCCCTTGGCTTCCCCCGTCCACTTGCCGAGGCAGATGACGGGGCGGTCCGCCAGCACATCGGGCAACTGCAGGGGCTCGAGATCTTGGATGTGGAACCCATTGGTGGTGAGCTTGAGGTTGGTGAGCACCGGCGACGAGACGTAGGCCCGGAAACGCTCGGCCTCAAGGGCGGCCTGCTCGGGCCGGGTGATGACGAAGGCCTCGCCCTGCCCCGCGTGGGCCATGCCTTCGATGAAGTGGCGGTTCACCGACGAGCCGATGCCGAAGGCGAAGAGGTTGGCAGAGCCCAGGTTCTTCCGGATAAGGTCGAAGACCTGGCCGTCGGCGCTGATGTAGCCGTCCGTGGACACCACGAAGGTGCGCGAGATGCCCGGCACCCGCGGGAGGCCCAGGGCCCGGCGCATGGCGCTGCCCAGCTCCGTGCCGCCGCCGCCGTTCTGCTCCCGCACGAAGGCCAGGGCCTGGGCCATGTTTCCTGGCGTGGCGGGCTGGGAGGCCGGCGACCAGAGCGCCGCGCTGCCCTCGAAGACCATCACGTTGAAGAGATCTTGCGGCCGCAGGCCCTGGATCATCTCCTTCATGAGCACCTTCGACACCTCGATGGGAAAGCCCATCTGGCTGCCCGAGACGTCCATGAGGAAGACGAATTCCCGGGGGGGCAGATCCTTGGGCGTCACCCGCTTGGGCGGCTGGGCCATGAGCAGGAACGTGTTCTCGTCCCGGCCCTGGTCCAGCAGCAGACCCGATTGCACGGCGCCGCCCGCCAGCTGGTACTTCACGACGACGTCGCGGTTGCCGCCCTGGGACTCGGATGGATCCAGCTTCAGCGTGGCCTCGGCCTTGCCGTCGTAGGCGATGGAGGTCCTGTGGGTGTCGCAGCTCATGCGCTGGATGGGCAGGCCCGCGGACAGCTTCACCTCCAGATCGAAGGTGGTGGCGGGCTTCTCGCCGGCATGGGTGTAGGGATTGGCCACCCAGGCCTCGCCGGTGCTGGATTCCGTGCCCGCCCGGCCGGCGTAGCGCGGGCCCACCACCGTGGGGTAGACGAAGGCGTAGGTGCCTTCGGTGGGCACCAGCAGTTCCGTGTAGGCCAGCTCCACCCGGATCTCATCGCCCGGCAGGATGTTCGCCACGTTCATCTGGAAGACATTGGGCCGCTCCTGCTCCAGCAGCGAGGCGCTGCGGCCTTCAGCCTTCGCCTGCTCGTAGTCCGCCCGGGCCTGGCCCCGCTCCCTGATCTGGGCCTTCAGGACCCGCTCCCCGATGGTCATGGTCAGGCCGTAGACCGCGGAGCGCGTGGAGCCCGGGAACACGTAGATGGCCTCCAGGGGCTTCGTGCCCGTGTTGCGGTAGACCTGGGTCACCTTCACGTCGGCGATGACGCCCGCGATGGCCACCCTGGCCGAGGTGGCCTTCAGGGGCAGCTGGTCCAGGGCGCCCTCCCCGCCCCGCACGAAGAAGTAGGGGGAGCGTGTGGCGTCCGCCTCGCCGCCCTCGGCGGGCGGGCTCTGGCGGACCGGCAGCGGACGGCTGCGGGTCTGGGCATCCCCCTGGATCGAGGTGGCGAGTCCGGCGCAGCAGGCGAGCAGGACGGTGGAGGTGTGGCGCAGCGACATGGGGTGCTCCCGGGTGGCCCGCGCCGACATGGCGCGGTACAGGAGGGAATGACCCGAGAGGCCGGATCCTTTCACGCCATCGAAAAAAGAAATCGAAAGCCGCCGCTTTCCTACTTTGTTGATGAGGGGTGGATCCTGACCCGATATCCGTCCACGGGCCCGGTCTCCGGCAGCAGCGCCGGATCAGCCAGGGGCGTGTTCAGCAGGTAGAGGTAGAGGTCGAGGATGTCCCCGGCCGCGAGGCGGACGTCGCCCTGCCACTGGACCAGGGCCTCTGCACCGGTGTTCATGGCCCGGAGCGGCAGCACCTCCACGCCCGCGGCCCCGCGCCGAAGGAGCGCCACCTGCTGGCCCCGGACCGCCCGGATCGTCACCCGCGTGCTCCCATCGGGCTGAAGGGCCAGGGTCCAGGCGGGGGCGATGATGTGGGGGGCGGCGGCCTCCGGCCGGTAAGCCCCGGCGGTCTTGGCCCTCATCCGGGCCGCCGGCGCCGTGGATCCGGCCGCATCCATCATGGCTCCGGCGGCCTTGGGTGCCTCGGCCTTCTGGGCGACCCGGTCCTGGGCGTCTGCACGGCGGGATTCGGCCTGCAGATTCATCCGGGACGCCTCCTCCCGGGCGGGAACAGGGGCCCCGGCCAAGGAGGGGGCAGCGAGCGGCTGGGGGGCGGGAGGCGGGGGCGCCGCCGTCTCCAGGGCGATGGGCCGGGCGGCTTCCTTCCGCCGGCTGGGGAGCGCGTTCTGCCTCGCCGCCGGGGGCGGCGCCTGGGGCCCGGCGGAGACCGCGGCGGCTGGCGCCGGCTGGGTGGACTCCCGCAGCGGGGGCGGCGCCTTCTCGGGGCTGCGCAGGTAGGTGAGGCCCGCCGTGGCGGCCACGATCAGGCCGGCGGCGGCGCCCAACAGCGAGGGCCGGCGCCAGAGCGGGACGACCCTCGGGGGAGCGGCCTGGGAGAGCGCCTCCATCAGCTGGGCCTTCGCCCCAGGATCCGCCAGCAGTTCCCGGAGCGCCTCCTCGTCCATGAGGGCATCGAACAGCTCCTGCCGCTCCAGGGCCGCGGCAAACAGGGCCTGGCGCTCCGCCTCGGAGAGGGTCCCCGTGGCGTAACCACCCAGGAGCTTGGCGGCCTCCTCGGATTTCATGGGGCCCCCCTTCCGGGGGAGCCTGCCCAGCTCCCGCCCAGGGATTCCAGCAGCTGCTTCCGGCAGCGGTGGTCCCAGGTGTAGATGGTGTTGAGGCTGGCGGCGCCCATCAATTCCTGAATCTCAGCGAAGCTGCGGCCCTGGAGCTTGAACCGGAAGAGCTCCCGGCAGCGCTCGCCCAGGCGCGCGATGCCGCCCATGAGCTTGGCCAGCAGCTCCTTGCGCTCCAGGACCATGGCGGGATCCGGGGCGTCCGAGGCCGGCAGGAAGACGTCCACGTCCACGGCGTCGTACTCGCCCCGGCGGGCGGCCTTGCGGCGGTGGGCCGCCAGCTTGAAGCGCAGGATCTGGAAGGCCAGGGGGACCAGATCCTCCACCCGGTCCAGATGCCCGTACTTCTCGTGGATCAGCACCAGCACCTCCTGCGCCAGGTCCTCCGCATGGGCGCCTGCAGAACGGGATGCCGCGAAGGCCACGATCCTTTCACGGAGGCGCGCCAGGATCTCGGCGCGGCCCCCCACGGCCAGCTCTCCCCGCAAGGGGATCGGTGGGGCGGGGCTCATCGGGAGGTCGGCGTCCATGGAACAAGGGGGTGAATTCCATCCTGACAGCGATCCTTGGCCGGACCCACCGGGTACACTGGGTCCATGTCCGAACGCCTGATCCTGCTCACCAACGACGATGGCCTCTGGGCACCGGGGCTGGCGGCCCTGGCCCGGGCCGCGGCCCCCTTCGGCCGGGTGGTGACCGTGGCCCCCGACCGCAACCGCTCGGCCATCTCCTCGGCCCTGAGCCTGCACAACATCCTCCGGCTGAATGAGGTGGGGCCGGACCGCTTCGCCTGCGACGGCACCCCCGTGGACTGCGTGCTGCTGGGGGTCTGCGAACTGCTGGACCGCCGGCCCGACTGGGTGCTTTCGGGCGTCAACCACGGCTTCAACCTGGGCGAGGACGTGTTCTATTCCGGCACCGTGGGCGCCGCCTTCGAGGGGCGGCTCCAGGGCTCGCGGGCCGCGGCCTTCTCCCTGCATCCGGGCGGCGACCTGGCCCAGGCCGAACCCTGGATCGGCCGGTTCCTGGAGCGCTGGGAGGCCATGGACCTGCCGGCCAACCGCATCTGGAACCTGAACTTCCCCATGGGCGAGCCCAAGGGCTTCCACCTCACGGGCCAGGACAGCCGCGCCTACCATGACCTGGTGGAGCGCCGCATGGATCCCCGCAACACGCCCTACTTCTGGATCGGCGGCGACGCCGGACCCACCTACGCCAAGGCCCCGGGCAGCGACGCCGAGGCGGTCTTCCACGGCTTCGCCAGCGTGACGCCCCTGCGCCTGGACCTGGGCTGCCCCGAGACCCTGGCGCGCCGGGCCGACTTCGACGCGGCCTTCAACCGGTAATTCCATGCAGATGTTCTTCCGGGTCCACGGGGACGTCCAGGGGGTGGGCTACCGCCGGTTCGCGGCCCGGGAGGCCCAGGCCCTGGGCCTGGCCGGCTGGGTGCGGAATGACCCGGACGGCACCGTGTGCGGGGAGGCCGAAGGCCCCGAGACCGCCCTGGAGGCCCTCCGGGCGAGGCTCGCCGAAGGCCCACCCTTCGCCACCGTCTCCCGGCTGGACTGGAGCCCATCGGATGTGCGATCCTCCCTTCCCCATCCATTCGAGATTCGCAGGTAGCCATGGCCCCCACCTTCTCCCTCAGCTCCTTCGTCCGCGACGTGCCGGACTTTCCGAAGGCGGGCATCCTCTTCCGTGACATCACGCCGCTGCTGGCCAACGCCGAGGCCTTCAGCGAGGCCGTGGCCGCCATGGCCGAGCCGGTGCTTACCCTCCAGCCCACCCATGTGCTGGGGTTGGAGTCCCGGGGCTTCATCTTCGGCAGCGCCCTGGCCCAGAAGCTGCGCGTGGGCTTCGTGCCCGCCCGCAAGCCCGGCAAGCTGCCCATGGCCACCTTCGATGAGCCCTACGGACTGGAGTACGGCACCGACGCCCTGGAGATCCACCGGGACGCCTTCCAGCCGGGCGATCGCGTGCTCATCGTGGACGACGTCATGGCCACGGGCGGCACCGCCGCCGCCGCCCAGCGCCTGGTGCAGCGCACCGGCGCCCAGGCCGTGGCCCTCACGGTCTTCATCGAGCTGACCTCCCTCCCGGGCCGGGAGAAGGTGGAGGGCCTGCCGGTCTTCAGTGTGCTCCGCTACTGACCGGAAGCGATTGCCAGGCCCATCTCGATGAGGCTGGCGCGGATGCCGTCGCTGGGATCCGAGTAACTGGGCGTCCACCCCAGCTCCCCCACCCGGCGGCTGGTGACCCGGCGGGATTCCCGCAGGAAGGCCAGCAGGCCCGGGCTCAGGATCCCCTGGGCCTCGGCCCAGGAGATCCGGGGCGGCGCGGGCAGGCCGGCCAGCCCCGCCACGCGGGCCGTGAAGGCCGCCATGCTCTCCGGCACCCCGTCCGTGAGGTTGAACACGCCTTCCACGGGCCGCTCCAGGACCGCCACGCAGGCGCCCACCAGGTCGTCCACATGGATGCGGTTGCCGGGACCCGAGTCCTCGGCGCGCAGCAGGGGCTCGCCGCGTCGCAGGCGGTCCAGGGGCAGGCGGTGGGGGCCGTAGATGGCCGGCACGCGAAACACCACGCAGCGCAGCCCGCGGTCCACACACCACCGGGCCACGCGCCGTTCCGCGTCCACCCGCTGCCGGGAGCGGTCCTCCCCGGGGGCCGTGGGGCTGTCCTCGTCCACCGGGACCCCGCCCGTGTCGCCGTACACCCCCGTGGTGCTGAAGTAGACGAAGGCCTCGGGACGGGCGGCCCCCAGCATTCCCAGGAACCGGGAGAGCCGGAGATCTTCCGCTGCCGGTCCCTGGGGAGGGGCGAGGTAGATCACGGCGCTCAGGTCCGACGGCGGTTGCCAGGGCGGGGCCTCATCGAAGTCCAGGGCGAGGGCGGGAATGCCCTGGCGGAGCAGGTTCGCCGCGCTGGCCGTCCGGTGCGCCAGGGCCAGCACGGGGCCCTCGCGGAGGCGCCGCCGGGCCAGGCGCTCGCCCACGTACCCGCACCCGGCGAGGAGCCAGGTTCCGCTGGGGCGCGAAGGGGGCTTCTCCATCCGGCCAGCATACCCCGGCCATGAGAGGCTGTTTCCATGGGTTGGAGTGCCTACCGAAACCCCGACGGAGGGCGCGTGTCCCCGCTCATCAAGCTCGTCCTGCTGGCCTGGCTCGTGATCGGGCCTGTGGGCGTGTGGCTGCGGCGGAGGAGGGCCCGGACCTGATCAGGAATTGGGAAGGGACCCTTCCCAGCCGAAAAGCTCCCAGGTAGGGGGCACCATGCCGCTGCTTCGCTCCATTGCCCTGTGCCTCGGCGCGTGGATGGCCCTGCCCTTGGCGGCCGCGGCTCCGCAGGTTCCGGCCCGGGACCTGCGGCTCGTGCGGGCGGTGGAGGGCGGCGACCTGGCGGCGGCGCGGGCGGCCCTCACGGCGGGGGCCAGCGTGGACGCCCGGGACGAGGAGGGCTCGCCGGTCCTCATGCTGGCCGCCGAAGGGGGCGACGGGGCCCTCTTCGACCTTCTGCTGGCCAAGGGCGCGGACATCCACGCCAGGCATCCCCACGGCGCCACGACCCTGCTCGCCGCGGCCCAGGAGGGCCGTCTCGGCATGGTGGAAACGCTCCTCGCCCGGGGCGCCGCGGTGAACCTCGTCAACGACGTGGGGGTGAGCGCCCTCTACCTGGCCGCGCAGGAGGGCCACGCGGAGGTGGCGAGCCTGCTGCTGGCCCGCGGGGCCGATCCGAACCTGGCGGCGGAGGAAGGCTCCACGGCCTTCATCATGGCGGCCCAGGGCGGCCACCTGGAGGTGGTGCGGCAGCTCCTGGCCCGGGGCGCGAAGCGGGATGCCAGGCGCGACAGCGGCGCCACGGCCCTCCTCGCCGCGGCGGAGGCCGGTCACGCGGAGGTGGTGAGCTTCCTGGCAATGGCGGGCCTCGACGTGAATGCGGCGCGAGCCGATGGGGCCACGGGCCTGATCATGGCTTCTCAACACGGCCACGAGGCAGTGGTGGCCGCGCTGCTGGCGCAGGGCGCGAGGATCGACCTCCCGCGACCCGACGGCCTCACGGCCCTCATCCTCGCGGCTAACTTCGGCCGGTCCGAAGTCGCGCGCCTGCTCCTGGAGAAGGGCGCGGACGTCCGGACGAAGGGGTCGCAGGGCTTCACTGCCCTCTTTGCCGCGGCCCAGAACGGCCATGTGAACGTGGTACGCCTGCTGCTCGACCAGGGGGCGCGGGTGGATGATCCCGGCCCCGAAGGCGAGACGCCCCTCATGGCCGCCGCCGAGGAAGGCCACCTGGACGTGGTGGCGCGGTTGTTGTCCATGGGCGCCGACGTGAACGGCAGGGATCCCCTCGGCGACACGGCCCTGACGAGGGCTCAGCGGAACGGCCAGGAGGAGGCCGTCAAGGTCCTGCAGGCGAGGGGCGCGAAGTGAGCGCTCCCGGCTAGGGCCGTTCCTCCAGATGCCGCGGCAGCACCAGGCTGAACCGGCTGCCCGAGGCCAGGGGCTCGTAGCGGGCGTCGCCGCCGTGGTCCTGGGCGATGCGGCGGACGATGGCGAGCCCCAGGCCGGTGCCCTTCCGCTTGGTGGAGAAGTAGGGCTCGAAGAGCCGTTCCCGGTCCGCCTCCGGCACGCCCGCGCCGCCGTCCACCACGTCGAAGCGCAGGGCCCCCCCCTCCTCGGACAGGGACAGCTGGATGGCGCCCCGGCCCTCCACGGCGGCCACGGCGTTGTCCACGAAATTGATGAGGGCCCCCTTCACCAGGTCGCCATCCCACAGGGCGGAGACCGGTGTATCGGGCAGGCTGAGCTCCCAGCGGATCTCGGGATAGTTCGGCCCGTAGAGGGCGGCCACCTGGCGCAGCAGGTCCGCGGGGTCACAGGGCGAGAACTGGGGGACCGGCAGGCGGGCGAAGCGGCTGAAGCTGTCCACCAGCCGGGACAGACTCGACACTTCCGCCAGGATGGTCTCGGCCCCTTCCTGGATGGCGGCGGGATCCAGCCGGCCTTCGCGGTTCCGCCGCAGCAGGCGCTGGGCCGTGAGCTGGATGGGGGTGAGCGGGTTCTTCACCTCATGGGCCATGCGCCGGGCCACTTCCTGCCAGGCCGCCCGCTTCTCCGCCTTGGCCAGCAGAGAGAGGTCCTCCAGCACCGCCAGCACGCCTCCGCCCTGGATCGGCTCGAGGAGGGCGCGCACGGGCCGGCCTTCGCCTTCGCCGCCCAGCCGCATCTCCTCCTGGACGCCCCGCCGGGACTCCCGCACCGCGGCCAGCAGCTCCGGCAGGCGCCCCAGGCGGGGCAGCGAGGCCACGGATTCCCAGCGGGAGCCACCGGGATCGAAGGCCTCCAGGCCCAGCCAGGTCCGGGCGGCGGCGTTGAAGATGCGCAGCTCACCGTCCGCCCGCCAGCTCATCACCCCCACGGGCAGGGTCGCCAGCAGCTGGTCCAGGTAGGCCCGGTGCTGCTCCAGGCGGCTGGCCTGGGCCTCGATGGCCTCCCGGTTGGTCTTCAGGTCCCGGGTCATGGCGTTGAAGGTGCGGGCCAGGAAGGCCAGCTCGTCCTCGCCCAGCTCCGGCAACTGCACGTCCAGGTCGCCGCTGCCCACGCGCTGGGCGGCCTTGGCCAGGGCGCGGATGGGCTCGCTCAGGGACTTCGCCAGGGCCAGGCCCGACCACACCGCAAAAAACAAGGTCAGCAGCGTGAGGAAGAGGAAGGTGCTCTGGGGCAGGGTCTGGAGGGTGTCCTTGGCGGCCCGGATCTGCTGACTCTCCCGGTAGCGCTGCTCCAGGGCCAGGACCCGGTCCAGCTTCTCCCGGGGCATGAAGACGCCCACGATCCAGGAGCCGTCCCCCCGGGGCACCGCCCGCAGCATCCAGAGCCCCTCCCTGGTCTCCTGGGTGCTCTCGCCACTGAGGGCCGCCAGCACTGGCGGCGGGCAGTCCGGCCCGAGGTCCAGGGCCCGGACGCCCCCCTCCACGCCCTTGCCCAGGAAGGCCACCAGGTCCAGACCCGAGGCGAGCCGGATGGCCTGGGGCTCCGCCGAGGCCGAGGCCAGCAGGCGCTCCACGCCGAAGTCCAGGCGGGCCCGGGTGGCGGCGCGCAGGTCCTCGGCCATCTTCCCGCCGTCGCGGATGGCCACCTCGGTCTCGGGGCTGAACCAGCGCTCCACGTTCTTGTTGATGAAGTTCCGGCCCACCATGAAGAGGATGAGGCTCGGCACGATGCCCACGATGAACAGGGTGAGCACCATGCGGGTGCGAAGCCGGGAGCCCAGGATCCCGCTCTTGCGCTCGAAGTAGAGCTTGGCAATGCTCCGGGCCACGATGAAGAGCAGCGTGCCAATGGCGAGCACGTTGGCCAGGCCCAGGGCGAGGAGGGCCCAGCGGGAGGGCGCGTCCAGGCCGCCGCCGGCGATGCGGTTGCCCACGGCCTTGTAGGCCAGGATGGTCATGAGGATCAGGACGGCCAAGCCCACCGCCACGTAGAGGCGCGTCAGCTCGGGATGGCGCTTGGGCTGCGGAGTCGGCATCCTCAGCAGGCTATCCTGATTGATTCCCGAAAGGCAGGCGGAAGCGGATGGCGGATGGCGATGGGGAGGCGGTGCGAAGGAACCTGCTGGCGGGCTTCATTCCCGGCAGCGGGCTCCCGATCTTCGATCCCCCGCCGCCGGAGGGGGCCTGGGATGCGGTGGAGGCCGAAGGGACGGCCTACCCGCGCCTGTCCCTGGAATTCTGGACCGCAAGGCAGCGGCAGGCCGCGAACCTGCACGAGATCTCCTACCGCGCCTGCTACAAGCCCCAGCTGCCGCGCCACTTCATCGAGCGCCTGACCCGGCCCGGGGAGCGGGTCTACGACCCCTTCAGCGGGCGCGGCACCACGGCCGTCGAGGCGGCGCTCTTGGGCCGGCGGGTGGCGGCCAACGACGTGAATCCCCTGTCCAGGATGCTGGCGGAACCCCGCCTGACCCCTCCCGAACCTGCGGACGTGGCGCGGCGGCTGCAGGCGATCCCCCGTTCCGGCGCTGGCGATGGCCTGGATCTGGGGATGTTCTTCCATCCGGACACGGAATCGGAGATCCGCGGCCTCCGGGACTGGTGCTGCGGGCGGGCGGCCTCGGGCGAACTGGACGCCCTCGACACCTGGATCCGGATGGTGGCCACCAACCGGCTCACGGGCCACAGCCCCGGATTCTTTTCCGTCTACACCCTGCCCCCGAACCAGGCGCTCAGCGCCGGAAAGCAGCGGCAGATCAACACCCGGCGCCAGCAGGAGCCCCCCTATCGGGACACCCACGCGCTGATCCAGAAGAAGACCCGGCAGCTGCTCTCCGGCCTGGAGCCGGCCCAGTGGCGCAACCTCTGCACCGCCGCCCGGGACGCCTGGTTCCTCACGGGCGACGCCCGGCGGACGCCGGCCCTGCCCGACGGCTCCGTGGCCCTCTCGGTCACCTCGCCACCCTTCCTGGACGTGGTGGACTACAGTGGGGACAACTGGCTGCGCTGCTGGTTCGCGGGCCTCGACGCCGAGGCCATCGGGCGCGGCATCAGCACGCCGCGCACTGTGGAGGACTGGTCCGGGACCATGCTGGCGGTCTTCACCGAGCTGCATCGCGTCACCCAACGGGGCGGCTTCGTGGCCTTCGAGGTGGGCGAGGTGCGGCGCGGGAGCCTGAAGCTGGATGAGGTGGTGCTCCCCCTGGGCCTCCGCGCGGGCTTCAGGGCCCACGGCGTGCTCGTGAACCGCCAGGCCTTCACCAAGACCGCCCACATCTGGGGCGTGGGCAACAACGACAAGGGCACCAACAGCAACCGCATCGTGGTGTTCGAGAAGGGCTAGGAGCCGTCGCGGGAGACCGGCGGGTGATGCTCATCACAAGCACTGGGGAGGGGTGCATTGGGGACTTGTAATGAGATTGAGTCTCTTTAAACTTATCCCAACAGCCTTCCCAACGCCCGCGTCCGTGGGTGCCTTCGCGGGATTCCTACCCTCCACCTCGCGTGGACTTGCCCCTGGGGCAGGCGGGGCGGGCTGCGCCACCGATCAACCCACAGGTGCCCCATGCCCATCCCTCGAACGGCCGCCCCGCTCTGGCTCACCTTCCTCCTGGCCCAGGGGATGTCCCTGCCGGCAAGACCGACAGTTGCGGCGGCTGCCGGCCCGGCCAGCCCCGAGGAGAGCCTCGGCTCGGCCGAGGCCGACGGCCTGGTCCTCGACGGCAGCGGCAGTCCCCTCGCCGACGTGAAGGTGTCCCTGAAGACGGGCCCGACCACCCTGGAGACACACACGGCGCCGTCCGGGCGCTTCCGCTTCCCCGCCCTGCCCAAGGGGAACTACCGGGTGCGGCTCGAGAAGGAGGGCTATGTACCCCGGACCCTGTCGCTGTCCGTGGAACTCGCCTCCGGCACCGCTCCCGCGAAGTTCTTCCTCCACCCCATCGCCTCGGCCACGGTGGAAGTCACCTGTGGCGTCAAGACGCAGGTGGAGCCCCAGATCAAGGAAGACATCATCCCCACGGAGACCATCAGCCCCCTGGACATCCGCAAGGTCAACGCCGTGTCCTTAACCGAGGCAGTGGACTTCAAGCCCGGCATCTCGGTGCAGACCGAGTGCTCCATCTGCAACGTGCGCAACGTGGTCCTGAACAACCTGCCGGGGCGGTTCACCACCATCATGCTCGACGGGGTGCCCATCTTCTCCTCGGTATCCGGCGCCTACGGGCTGGACATGATCGGCGTCAACGGCGTGGAGAGCATCGAAGTGTCGCGGGGCGCCGGCGTGAGCCTCATCGCCCCGGAGGCCCTGGCCGGGGCCGTGAACCTCGTCTCCAAACACCCGACCCAGGAGGAGCGGATCCTGGAAGTCCAGGGCGGCGACGACGGCTACCGGCAGGCCAATGCCTTCTGGGCCCACCCCTTCGATGGCGGCGCCATCACGGTCACCTTCCTGGGCAATGACCACCGATCCGTGGACGGGAACGGCAACGGGGTGAGCGAGTACACCGGCTACAAGCGCTACCTGGGGGGCATCGGGTTCTTTCTCGACCACCTCGCCGGGTTCAGCTTGCGGGGGCGCCTGGACCTGGTGGACGAGCACCGCAACGGCGGCGCCCTGGGCTACGACTACGACGCCATCGAAAAGGACCTGACCGGCAATCCCTTCGACTGGAGCCGGGGCGTGGGCGGCTCCCCGGACAGCCGCGGCTGGATCCGCCCGGATGGCAACTTCAATCAGGCCCTGGCGGACGGCCAGAACCCCATCCTGCTGCCGGACGGCAAGGTGCTCATCCCCTACGACAAAGGGCAGGCGGGCTTTTCGGAGGTGATCGGGACCCGGCGGCAGCAGGGCCTCCTCGTGGCCGAACGGGACCTGGAGAACAACTTGAAACTCAAGCTGGCCTTCGGGGGCGCCTTCCACCGCCAGGACTCCTTCTACGAGGACGACGTCTACGACGCCCGGCAGCGCCAGTTCTACGGCGAGGCCAGCCTCCAGTGGTTCCTC
Source organism: uncultured Holophagaceae bacterium (assembly GCA_903839205.1). Taxonomy (GTDB): domain Bacteria; phylum Acidobacteriota; class Holophagae; order Holophagales; family Holophagaceae; genus Geothrix. The sequence continues at coordinate 22,501 of CAIMBM010000080.1, forward strand.
ACCGATACCCTGGTGACCGGCGGCCTGAACCTGCGCTACGAGGACCTCCGTTCCCACGGGAGACTGCCGGACGGCACCCTGGTGGAGGGCGTGGACAACTACACCTACCAGACGCCGGCGGCCTTCATCCAGGTCTACCACGGCTTCTTCGGGGGCCTCCTGGAACTGAACGGCTCCCTGCGCTATGACCACAACAACGTCTTCGGCCCCATCACCACGCCGCGCCTGAACCTGCTCTGGCACCACACGCCCAACCTGAGCAGCCGCTTCGCCATCGGCCGGGGCTTCCGTTGCCCGACCTCCTTCTTCGAGCAGGATCATGGTGTGCTCCAGACCACCCGCATCGACCGGGTCATCGACCGGCCGGAATACTCGGACAACGTCAGCTACACCTTCGCCGCGGCCGGGGAGAAGTGGGCCCTGGCGGCCTCGGCCTCCTACAACCGCATCCAGAATTTCGCCCTCCTGAATCCCCATGCCGCGGACCCCGTCACGGGTGCGCCCATCACCCTCTTCACGCAGTCACCCAACCCCGTGACCGTCAAGGGCCTCGACGGCACCCTCACCCGCAAGCTCCTGGCCCACCTGTCGGGCACCCTCGGCGCCGAGCACTACTGCTACGCCTTCGTCCCGGGGACGCTGGCCTTTGCCCGGCCCAAGGACCGCCTCTACCTGCGGTCGGACTACGACAGCGAGGGTCTCAGCCTCATGGCCCGGGCCACCTGGACCGGTCCCATGGACCTCCACCGCTTCTACGACTATCAGGATGTCCAGCGCTACAACCTGGACGGCACGCCAAAGCTGAACACCAGCCCCGCCTTCTGGACCGTGGACCTGGGGCTGACCTGGAAGCTCTCCGGGACCGCCTCCCTGCTCGTCAACGTGAAGAACGCCTTCGACTACCAGCAGTCTCGCAAGGAGGACTTCCTCTGGGTGGATGCCCGGGGCCGGCAGGACGTGACCCAGCTCTGGGGCCCCGGCCTCGGCCGCTCGATCCAGGCCGGGTTCCGCTTCAGCTTCTGACCCGGCCCGCCCTCAGGGCAGGCGCCGATAGAGGGCCGCATCCTCGCCGTCCGGGTAGTAGCCGGGGCGCCGGCCGCAGGGCTTCCAGCCGCAGGCGCGGTAGAGCTGGATGGCGGCCTGGTTGGACACCCGCACTTCCAGATAGAGGTGGGTGATCCCCTCTGCCTCCAGGTCAAGCTGGCAGGCCTCCAGCAGGCGCTGGCCCAGGCGCTTCCCGCGGTGGGCCGGATCCACGGCGATGCGCAGCAGCTCCGCCTCCCCGGCCGCAGGAATGCGCGCCCAGCGGGCGAAGGCCACCTCGGGGATCAGCCAGAGGGCCTCGTGCTCGGCCGGGGCCTTCCAGGCCACCCCGAAGGCTGTGCGGTCCAGGCGCGGGACCCAGTCGGGCAGGGACGCTCCCGCCCCCAGCCTGCAGACCCCCGACCCCAGAGGGCCGCTCATCGAGCCACGCCCTTGCGCAGGGCCTCCGACAGGTGGGCGGCGGCCAGGGGGAAGTTCACCGCCGCATCCGTCTCCCGCAGGTAGAAGGGCACCAGGGGTGCCTCCGCGGGGCCCAGGGAACCGCGCCGGGCCAGGGCCACCAGGCCCGCCAGGGTGGCCTCGCCCTCGTCCTCAAGCCCGATGCGGCCGGAAGGCAGCAGGGCCTCGACCCTAGGGGCGAAGGCCTCCGGTGCCCACCAGGGTTCGCCCCCCAGCAGGTCCGCCAGGCCAGGCAGGGGATGCTTCGCGGCCGGGGTCTGTGGGACCTCCTCCCAGCGCTGGTGGAAGGCCTCGCCGCGCTGGCCGTCCAGCAGGACCCAGAAGGGCCCCTTCACGCCCGCCTGACGCAGCGCCTGGGCCCGCAGCTCGAAGGCCGAGAAGCCCCAGGTGGGGAGGCCCGTGAGGCCCAGGCCCTCGGCCGTGGCCACGCCGATGCGCAGGCTCGTGAAGCCCCCGGGGCCCAGGCAGGCCGCCACACCCGACAGGTCCTGCGGAACGGCGCCGGCCCCGGCCATGAGGTCGTTCAGGGCCGGGAGCAACCGCTCGCTGTGCCCCCGCCCCACGCCGGACAGGATCCGCCGCGTCCAGACCCGGTCCCCCTGGATCAGGGCCAGGTGGAGGATCTCCGTGGTGGTGTCGAGGGCCAGCAGCATGGGGCCAGTGTATCGGGCCGGCCGCCCTAGGCCGGAATCCCCCGGGCCCGCAGATAGTCCCCGAGTTCCTGGTCCTGACCCAGGATGTGCTCCACCAGCCAGGTCTCCAGGAAGTCCAGCAGGGCCTCGGTGAGTTCCACCCGACCGGCCCGGAAGTCCGAGAGGAAGTCGCCCACCTTCAGCACCAGTTCTGCGTGAGCGGCGAAGTGGCCCGGAGTGCCGGGGTAGCCGGACCTGATCATGAGGCCCTCTTCCGTTTCGAAGTGGCTGACCGTGTAGTCCCGGAGGAAGGTGAGGACCTTCGCCAGCTCTTCCCGATCCTCTCCCCGGGTCACGGCTTCGTGCAGCCGGTTCATGGCTGCGAGCAGGTCGCGGTGATCCTCGTCGATCCTGGGAAAGCCCACTTCCAGGGCCGGGGTCCACTCCGTGTAGGCCATGCACAAGCTCCTGTGGTGTGTCTTTGCCCCGCGGGCAGGTTTGCCTCGGGCCCGGGGCCAAGGCCTCATCGTCCAGGTCCGGGTCCTGGCTTAGTTCTGCGGGGTCCGAGACCAAGCAAAAAGGCGGCCCCGGGGGCCGCCTTCGGGTGTCAGAGGTCGTTCCTAGCAGGCCTTGAGGACCTTGCCCGCCTGGATGCAGGAGGTGCAGACGCGCAGGCGCTTGGGGGCGCCGCCCACCAGGGCGCGGACCCGCTGGATGTTGGGATTCCACCGGCGCTTGGTGATGTTGTTGGAGTGGGAGACATTGTTCCCGAACTGGGGCTTCTTACCGCAAATTTCGCACTGACGGGACATGGGAACCTCACGAACCAAAGGTGAAAACAGCCAAGAGAACCAGTGTAGCCAAGCCCCGGCATTTCGCAAGGGGAAAGGCCTTGCGCAGCGCCACCGCTCCTGGCCAGCATAGCCCCGTCACTCCGGGAACCGCCATGGACCTTCGCCTCTGGGCCCTCGCCTTCACCGTGCTGGACTGGACCGAACGCCAGAAGGCCGAGTGCTGGGCCGCCCTCGAATCCGGGGACCAGCCCAGACTGGGCCCGGAGCAGGCCCAGGCCCTGGCCCGCCTGGGCTCCGACCTGCCCCGCCGCCAGCGGGAGGCCCAGGACCACGGCGCCCGCCTCCTGCTGCCGGGGGATCCCGGAGTGGAGGACCTGCTGGCGCCCCTGCCCTACCCCGTGGCCCTGTGGGTGCGCGGGACCCTGCCGCCGCCGGGGCCCCGGCTCGCCATCGTGGGCAGCCGCCAGGCCAGCCCCCGGGGTCTGGCCCGCACCCGGGCCTGGGCCAAGGCGCTCACCCAGGCCGGGGTGGCCGTGCTTTCGGGCCTGGCCCGGGGCATTGACGGGGCCGCCCACGAAGGCGCCCTGGGGGCGGGGCCCACCTGGGGTGTGCTGGGCTCGGGGCTGGGCCACCCCTATCCGCCCGAGCACCGGCCCCTCATGGCCCGCATGGTGGAGGCCGGCGGGGGGGTGCTCACGCCCTTCCCCCCGGAAGCGCCGCCCCTCAAGTGGCATTTCCCCCGGCGGAACTGGCTGCTGGCGGCCTGGACGGACGGCGTGCTGGTCCCCGAGGCGCGCCTGAGGTCCGGCTCCCTGGTCACGGCCCGCCTGGCCCTGGACCTGGGCAAGGAACTCTGGGTCTGCCCGGGGGCCCCGGAAGATTCTTCTGCCGAAGGTCCCAATGCGCTGCTAAGAGAAGGGGCCGCACGGGCTTGTCTTTCTCCCAAGGACCTTATTGAGGACCTCGGCCTCGCACGGAGCCCTTGACAAACCTCCGCCCCCAGGTTCCATCCTTAGGGGCCGTTCAGGGCAGACAGCGATTTTCTGGCAGCCCTGTGACGGCGCCTTATGCCGCCCCTCCCTTTCAGACGAAAAAAGTGTTCAGGGAAGGCGGCTTAGCCCCCGGGGAGTGACCAGTGAGCAAGAAGTCGAACGACGACGCAACGAGTGCCGCGGATCCCAGCGAAGCGACCAAGCGGGGCCTGAAGCTCGTGATCGTCGAAAGTCCCTCCAAGGCCAAGACCATCACCAAGTACCTGGGCAAGGGCTTCAAGGTCATGGCCTCCGTGGGCCACATCCGGGACCTGCCGCGCAAACTCGGCGTGGACATCGAGAACGGCTTCCAGGAAGAGTACGAGATCAGCCCCGCCAAGGAAAAAGTGGTGCGGGAGCTGCGGGCCGCCGCCAAGTCCGCCTCGGAGCTGGTGCTGGCCACGGACCCTGACCGCGAGGGGGAGGCCATCAGCTGGCACCTGCTGGAGGCCATCAAGCCCCCCAAGAGCCTGCCCGTGAGCCGGGTCCTCTTCAACGAGATCACGGCCACGGGCATCCAGAAGGCCATGGCCGCGCCCACGGTCATCAATAAGAAGCTCGTGGACGCCCAGCGGGCCCGCCGCGTGCTGGACCGGCTGGTGGGCTACAAGGTGAGCCAGGTGCTCTGGGACAAGGTGCGCCGCGGGCTCTCCGCGGGCCGCGTGCAGAGCGTGGCCGTGCGCATCATCGTGGACCGGGAGCGGGAGATCCTGGCCTTCAACCCCGTCGAGTACTGGGTGCTGAAGGGCAGGTTCGCCGCCAAGCTGCCCCCCACCTTCTGGATGAAGCTGGTGAAGCTGGGCGGGCAGCCGTTACAGCTAGGCAACAAGGAGACCAAGCGCCGCATCGGCGACGCCAAGGAGGCCCAGGACCTGAAGGCCAGGCTGGAAAAGGCGGAGTACAAGGTCACGGGCCTGGAGACCAAGGAGAAGAAGCGCAACCCGGCCGCCCCCTTCACCACGGCCAAGCTGCAGCAGGAGTCGGCCCAGAAGCTCAAGATGAGCGTGAGCCGCACCATGCAGAACGCCCAGCGGCTTTACGAGGGCGCCGACTTCGGCGAGGGGCCCGTGGGCCTCATCACCTACATGCGCACCGACTCGCCCCGCCTGGCCCCCGAGGCCGTGGAGGCGACCCGGGACTTCATCGCGAAGAAGTACGGGAAGGAATACCTGCCCGCCAAGGCCCGCGTGTACCTGGGCAAGGCCGGGGCCCAGGACGCCCACGAGGCCATCCGCCCCACGGACATCACGCGCACGCCCGAATCGCTGCGGGGCCACCTGGAGCCAGACCAGTTCCGGCTCTACGCCCTCATCTGGCGGCGCACCATGGCCTGCCAGATGGAGGCCGCCCGCTTCGACGAGACCGTGGTCCAGACCGAGGCCCAGGCGGGCAAGGACCTGGCCCTCTTCGAGGCCAAGGGCGAGATCGAGCGCTTCGCGGGCTGGCTGGCGGTCTACCGCACGGACAAGACCGAGGTGGACGCCGAGGCCATCACCGACGCCGCCAAGCTCCCGGACGAGGAGGAGGAGGACGAGGAGCTGCTCCCGGCCCTCAAGCTGGGCGAGGCCCTGAAGCTCGAGAAGCTGGACGCGGAACAGCAGGCCACCAAGCCCCCCGCCCGCTTCAACGAGGCCACCCTGGTGAAGGAGCTGGAGGAGGACGGCATCGGCCGGCCGTCGACCTACGCCAGCATCATCAGCACCATCCTGGATAGGGACTACGTGAAGAAGCACGAGGGCCGCTTCAAGCCCACGGACTTAGGGATGACGGTGACCGAGCTGCTGCTCCAGGGCTTCCACGACCTCATGGACCCCAAGTACACGTCAGGCATGGAGGCCAACCTCGACCACATCGAGGAGGGCAGGCTCACCTTCAAGAAGGCCATGACGGACTTCTACGGCCCCTTCGAGCAGGCGCTCCACGCCGCCGGGCAGGACATGCAGAACCTGAAGATCGGCGTGCCCACGGGGGAGAAGTGCCCCAAGTGCGGCGACCGGAAGAAGCACCCGGGCACCCTGCTGAAGCGCATCGGCCGCAACGGCCTCTTCGTGGGCTGCACCAACTACGGCGCCGAGGCCGAGAAGGACAAGTGCGACTACACCGCGGACCTGGAGAAGATGGAGGAGCCCGGGGACGCGCCGGAGTGCCCCCTCTGCGGCACCACGCCCATGAACCTGCGCAAGGGCCAGTGGGGCCCCTTCTGGGCCTGCCCCAACTACCCCAAGTGCAAGGGCATCGTGAAGGCCGACCCCAAGGGCATCCCCGTGCCCCCGGACGAGCCCACGGGGGAGGCGTGTCCGAATTGCGGCAAGGGCTTCGTGAAGCGGCAGGGCCGCTATGGCGAGTTCGTCTGCTGCATCGACTACCCCACCTGCAAGACCGTGAAGAAGGAGCTGCTGGCGGTGCCCTGCCCCAAGTGCGGCGGCGGCCTCAGCCCCCGCAAGACCCGCTTCGGCAAGATCTTCTACGGCTGCACCAACTACCCCAAGTGTGACTTCACCGCCTGGGACAAGCCCGTCCCCGTCACCTGCCCTTCTTGCAAGAACCCCATCATGGGCGAAAAGACCAAGAAGCCCCGGGGCAAGGACCCCATCCAAGTCCTCCTTTGCCCCAAGTGCGGGCATGAAGAGCCGATGGGCTGACGACTGAATAGGCGTAAGCTCTTGCCATCTGCGACCCTCTTATGCTGCGCTCCTTATAGAAGTTGATCACCCCAAATCAGGATGCAAATGGAGCTCGAGAAGCGGGAGTGAAATTATGCTAGATGAACAAATTCCTCAAGCATTAAAACTCACTCTATTCAGAATATTAGTACGCCCTACAATGCCCCTCTACCCACTTGAAATCCCTCGCGAAGAAATCATTAAAACTGCAGCAACAGCGCCCTTATCATTAAAAACCAGAAAAAATTCGACATGGAAAATTGGAAACGTTAGGATTGAAGAGCAATACATTTATTTAAGAATTGGAAGAATAAGGCTTGATCATCAATCAATATTAGATTCAACCGGTGATTTCGTTGATACAGAAAATGAAGTCGCACCTTATTCACACGTATTTATTAATACAGCAATTGGTATCTGCTCAATTTCAAGAAATGTTGATTTATCATATTTAACAGAAAGTATATCAATCGTCCTTACTAAATTATTGAATGAATCATTGAATAGACGCGATATTGCCGCTGAAATCGAATTAGAACCCATTAAAGATCCCATTGAATTCATTATAAAACTACAATCAGCACATCTTGTCACCAAATTATGGGTCACAGTCAAACGGCCAAACCCTTTGGATGTAAATCGGGATTTTACACTGCCAACTTCCAGGGTTCTTGAGGAGCTTAATGGCGATGAATCCACTACTGGGTGGAGTGGCAACGCATTGAATGTTAGACAACCAGGTGTGGTGGATATCATCAATTCTGCTGCCACTACTGGTGGCAATGCCGGGGCCACCATAAAAAAGAATTCGAACTCACCGCTACTGCCAATTACGATGACCTCAAACCTCGCGAGGTTAGGGACCTTTTCCAGAGAGTCTATTCGCAATATATTTAATGAAATTTCTGAATCCTACAATCAAATCCGCACCAGAGGCCGAAATAATGACTCAGGCCCCGAGTAATAATTTAAATAGGAATTTCAGTTTCTGGGCTTGGCTGATCAGGAAAGGCCTTCCTTCATTTTTCGATGGATGGTTATTATTCCATTTAATAATTGGATTTATATTCCAACATTTTCTAAAAATGCCGTTATTCGAATTAGCTTGGAAATTAATAATTCCATTTGCAGCAATTCTTGTAGCAATAGTTTTTGCATGGTCAGGGAACATTTCAACCCTACTACAAACCAATGAAATGGATGAAGTTCGAAAGTATAACAATTTTGATATATATATTAATTATGTATTTAATTTTCAATTAGTTACTCTTGTGAATTTATCTTTAATCATTACTTGGTCTTTACTGGGCTTAGATCCATTTAAAGGTGTCGTCGTCAGGCATTCAGTCTATGTAATAGGGCGTATTCTTGTTTTTGCCTTCACAAGCATTGCTATTCGAGAATGTTGGACCATGATTTTACGTCTACAATTACATCTAATTCAAGCAGCAATAATAAGAGATAGCAAACCGAGGTCAAAACCAAAAACAGCATTTTTTCTATCTCAATGGCCCTACTTTGCTCATAAATCCAGAAGAGAGCCCACTCCACCGCCATTTCCGGTCTTACCGAGTAAGCCTTCGGTGCCTGGTTCTACGGAAAGATAAATTGGCCACAGATAGACACAGATGAACACAGATCCGAATCCGGGGGGCCCGTTCTAGAATCCGTGTTCATCCGCGTTCATCCGTGGTTCAAACCTTGTTTCCTCACCCCTACACGATGGACCTGAGTAGCCGCTTGATCTGATCGGGGTGTAGTTGGTTCTGCCCGGCCAGGAGGGTCCGGAGCAGGCCCAGGGATTCGGGCCCCCGCTCGGTGGGCTGGCCGGTAATTCAAGGTGTCGGCTATACCAACTTTCAAAGATGAAAGATGTAGGTAAGCGGAGGAGAGCAGAGGCACGGAGGAAAGCGGAGAAAGGCGGGGTTCGCCTGCCGCTTTGCCTCCGCTCTCCTCAGCATTTCCGCTCTCCTCCGCTTTCTGAATTCCTTCCCCGGTTGCATCCATTCGATCCCTGTCAGTCATCAATTCGTGGCTTTCGGGTCGGCTCGAACCCATCCTTGGTTCGCTTTCGTTCCGAGGAGGCTGCCATGCCTACGACGAGGCTGAAGGAGTTCCTGAAGGACAACCGGGTGGCCTACCAGGTCATCCCGCACACGCCGGCCTACACGGCCAAGACCGTGGCCGGGGCCGCCCACATCCCCCGGCGGGAGATGGCCAAGACCGTGGTGGTGAAGCTGGACCACCACCTGGCCCTGGCGGTGGTGCCCGCCAACCGGGAGGTGAACCTGGAGGCCCTGCGCCAGGCCGCGGGCGCCGACACCGCGGAGCTGGCCCAGGAGCGCGAGTTCCGGGGCGACTTCCCCGAATGCGAGGCCGGGGCCATGCCGCCCTTCGGCAACCTCTACGGCCTGGCGGTCTACGTGGAGCCGCACCTGGCGGAGGACGCCCTCATCGCCTTCAACGCCGGCAACCACACCGAAGTGGTCCGCATGGCCTACAAGGACTTCGAGCGCCTGGCCCATCCCACGCTCGTGGACATGTAGGGAAGCTCTGCCAGGGATAATAGGCGGATGGGGGATGGGCCCGGGGACGGCCTCCCCGGGAACCGTCCCCCACCCGGCAATGCCGCGCCCCAGGGCCTTCACGGCCCCAAGGCGGGTGGGGGCGGTTACATTCACCTATTCGGCATCCACGCCATCACCCACCAGGTAGCGCCCCATGGACAAGCACACCCAGCAGCAGCTCATCGGCCTCGTGGTGCTGCTCATCGGCCTGGCGCACCAGGTCTGGCCTTCCCAGCTGGCCGAGATCAACCGCCAGCGGGCCTTGTTCATCTACCCGTCCTCCGCGCTCGGCGTGCGCATCCTGGGGGCCTTCCTGTTCCTCTTCGGCCTGCTCGCGGTCCTCACCTGAACCCGTCGCTCGGGGCCGCTCTGCTTCCCCCAACCCACTCGGAGCCTAGGCATGGATGGCAGGCTGATCCCCACCGCCGCGGGTCTCGCCGCCGGGTATTTCATCCTGCGCCGCCTGGCCCGGTCGAGGGCCACCCGCATGAAATCACCCACCATCGGGTTCCTGGACCTCTCCGGGGGGGAATGCCGGGCCCAGCTGGAGGAGGACAGGACCCTCCTCGGACCGCTCTTCACCTCCTGCCGGGAAAGCCCCTCCGCACCCCCTCCCTGCACGGTCCTGTTCCTCTACGGCCGCTTCGGGGCGGACGGCACCCTCGAGGGCAGCGGCGCCGGCCTGCGCGACCTGATCCGCGATTCCGGGGCCCTGGTGGCGGTGGTGGCCTCCGAAAACCCCGAAGCCCACTGCCTGGCCGCCGTCAGGAAGAAGGGGCCGGGCCGCGCCAACCTGGTGCTGACCCTCGACCGCAGGGGACCGCTCTTCCCGCAGTTCTTCTTCCAATTGTTCAGCCTCATGAAGCAGGGGATTCCCATGCCCAAGGCCTGGGTGAGGCTCGCCCCCCAGGTGCCCGACGGCCAAGGCCCCCCCTGCCCGGAGACGTTCCTGGTCTGCGAGGCCGGACCCCTTGCCTTCCGCTGACGGGAGGTCCCGGGGCCGCGCCCGGGACCGGTACGCTACAGTCGTGGGGCTCCGATGCCCCGCCGGCCTCGTTCTCCTTCGGAGGGCCCATGAGAGACGATCCGTCCTTCCGGACCTTCGGCGATTTCTATCCCTTCTACCTCAGCGAACACGCCAACCGGACCTCCCGCAGGCTGCATTTCACCGGAACCAGCCTTGGCGCCGGGCTGGTCCTCGCGGCCCTGGCCACGGGCCGGTGGTGGCTCCTCCCGGTGGCGCTGGTCCAGGGCTACGCCTTCGCCTGGGTGGGCCACTTCTGCTTCGAGCGCAACCGGCCCGCGACCTTCCGCCATCCCTGGTTCAGCTTCAGGGGGGATTGGCGGCTGTGGTGGGACCTTCTGACGGGCCGGGCCCGGTTCTGAAGACCGGCTCGCTTGATTCACCGGGGCTCAAGGGCTCGGGAAGGGACGCCCCCTAGGTAATCGACCCTATTGTCGGGATTGACCCAGGAGCCGACGCTTGGGGGGTCGGTCAGCTCTCCCATGGGGGTCGTCATGGACTTCTCGCTTCAACCTGCTCGCCTGGAAGATCTCCAAGCCATCCTGCCGTGGGTCGGGACGGCGGACCTGTTGCGGCAGTGGGGCGGTCCGGCGATGGGCTTCCCCGCCACCCCCGAAGCGGTCTGGGCGGTTCTCAGGTCCTCGGCCGAGGAGGCCTTTTCCCTCTTTGATCCGGCGGGCGACCTCGTGGGGTTCGGCCAGGCCTCGGTTCATGATCCCGATGTCCATCTGGCCCGCCTCATCATCTCGCCCAGTCGCCGCGGGCAGGGCCTGGGTCGCATCCTCGCCGGAAAGCTCATCCAGGAGGCTATCACCCACCACCCGGGCGGCCTCGCCCTGAAGGGCTACTCCGACCAGGCGCCGGCGGTTGCACCCTTCAACTCCTTCCATTTCGCGGCCAGGCCCGTGGCGCGAGGGGCCGCCTTTCTTCCGCAGGCCCAGCCCGCCTGAGGTGGCCTCCGGGGCCTGAGGCCCGGTTGAGAACGGCGCAGCGCCAAGCCTACACGATGGCCATGAGCAGCCGCTGCATCTGGTCCAGGTGCAGGAGGTCGTGGCCGGCCAGCATGGTCCGGACGAGGCCCAGGGATTCGGGCCCCCGCTCGCTGTGCTGGCCCATGCGCGCCAGCTCCTCCGGGCTCAGGCCCCGCCACAGCCGCAGATTGTGCTTGCGCAGGTAGTGGAATTCCTCGGCGAGCTCGATGGGTTCGCGTTCGTTGTAGCGCTGCCCCGCCACCCAGAGGTCCTGGTCCATGCCCAGGATGGCGGGGTGCTCCTCGCAGAGGATGAGCCGGGCGCGGTAGCCGTAGACCCACTCGCAGTCGCAGAGGTGGCCCAGGACTTCGCAGGGCGTCCATTTGCCCTCGATGGGCCGCACCTGCATCCGGGCCCGGCCATGGTTGCGGACGATCTCGCCCAGCAGGTCGGCGGTCCGCCCCAGCACCTGGAGCGGATCCTGGTTGCCCAGGAAGCCCCGGATCCTCTGCCGGTAGGCGGTGGTGGTTTCTTCCTGCGTGGGGGTGGCGGCCATGGCGTCCTCCGGGATGTCGGGGAATGGGATGCCGCCGGGCGTGTCCGCGTTCACGGGGTGGCTCAGGCCCCGAGGGAAAGGCCGCGGGCGCCCTGGGGCCACCGGGCCCGGGCTCGGCTCCGCGGGGCTCAGCCGGAGGCAGGGATCCCGGGCCGAGCCTGGGGGGCGAGGCGGCGCCTGAGGATGGCGTTCAGGGGCTCGGAGAAGCGGGCCGCGACCAGGGCCGCCAGGCCGGCGGAGAGGGCCAGGTAGAGCAGGAGCCAGGGCAGCTTGTAGCCGCTGGACAGCGCCGTCCTGGGGACCAGGTCCTTCATGAGGCCGAGCACGATGATGTGGAACAGGTACAGCTCGTAGCTGTGGCCACCGAGCCAGCGCAGCAGGCGCGCGGGAAAGCGCGCGGGGGGCTCGGGGTCCCCGCCGCGGCGCCGGGCTCCCACCAGCAGGAGGGCGGTCCCCAGGGCCACGAGGGAGAAGCCGAAGGCCTCGTGGCCCTCGATGCCCCAC
>CAIMBM010000081.1 GCA_903839205.1 uncultured Holophagaceae bacterium
GGGGCCGTGGGATCAGAGCTGCCTCCCAGGGCGGTCCGTGCGGATTCCCAAAGACACTCTAAGCTGGAAGGGCATGACAAAGCTGATGCCAAGGTCTCCACGCTCGGCCCTTCTCCTGGGGCTGGCCTTCCTTCTGCTCCTGGGAGGCGGCGGCAGCCTGGCTTGGCTGTTGGCCCGGCGGGGGGTGCGGGCTCCTCTGCGGATCGTGCTCATCACGCCCCCGATGGCGGCTTCCGAGGGGCTGGAAGCAGGCCAGGGCAGGGCCATCGGCGCCATGATCCAGGATCACCTGGAGCACGAGGGGCGATTCGCCATCACCAGCGTGACCGAAGCGCCAGCGGATCTGGACCTGCTCCTGGGTCAGAACCGAACGTTGCTGGTTCAGGCCGAGCCACGACGAAGGGGAGACGACCTCGACCTGTCCTATCGTTTTGCCTGGGGGAGGCAGCTTGCCAAGGGTTCCCCGGTTCCGTGGGCATTCCACAAGGCGGGAGCACTGCCGCCGGCACAGGCCTTTGAGGCCTTCCTGAAGACTTTCCCGGAACCCGTGAAACGCCCTTCCATGTGCCTGGTGTCCAAATCGGTCAGTGTGTTCTGGGATCTTGTTCAATCAGGGGCGTGGCGCCTGCAGAACCAGCATCTGGAGGAAGCCATCGCCCTCACTGAACAGGCGACCCGTCTCGACCCCACCTGTGCGAGCGCTTGGATCCTGCTTGGGAACCTCCGTTACCGGCGGATGCTCGACAGCCCGGAAGGCTTCCGTCAGGAGCAGGCTGATACCGAGGCCTCCCTCCAGCGGGGGCTGGCCCTGGCACCGGTGCATCCACGCGGGACCTTCCTGTTGTCCTTGCTCAAGAGCGCCAGCGGCAACCAGCGGGAGGCCCTGGACCTGCTGCTGCTGGCCCGGCGGAAGCAATCGCACAACCCGACCCTGCTGACCGGGATTGCCTATGCCGCCCGGGGCATGGGGTTGCTGCCCCTGGCGCGCAGGGCCATGGACCTCCGGGACAACCTCGCTTTCGCCCGGTTGCAGCCGCAATCGGTGGATATCACCTGCCTCTACACGGGCGAAATCCAGCGTTTCGAGGCCAGCCTCCAGGAACAGCCCGGGCACTTGCGGAGTGCTTCGGGTGTGCTGCCTTTCTACCGCGGCTATCTGGCCCTGGTCCGGGGCGACCGGGCCCTGGCCCACAGAGAGTTCCTAGCGGCCGCGACCCTACCCAACGGTTATCCCAACATCGTTCGGCTGAGTGAAATCTACGATCTGATCCTTAGAGATAAGAAGGACGAGGCCTGGAAGAAACTTCGGGAATACGAGCAGGAGCGCACCGGCATGCGGGAACCCGATGGGGAGTTCACCATCCGTCTGGCGGAGGCCTACGCCCTGATGGGGGATCGGGCCAGCGCCATGGAAATGGCCAACCGGGCCTTCGCCCGCGGGTTTGGCTGCACCACCTGGTACGAACACAGCCCCATGCTGGAACCCTTGCGGGGCCTACCGAAATGGAAGGCACTCATCCAGCACCTGAAGGAACGCCAAGCGCTCATGGAGGATCGGTTCCCCATCGGGCTGCTGGAGGACAACTGAGTTCCGGGAAAGCAGCTCTTCGGGTGCGTTCGGTTGGCCGGTAGACTGGGACTCTGCCCAATCGGGGGTCCCATGTCCACACTCACCGTGCCTGAAGCAGCCAGCCCCGTACCCGCGGGCTACCTGCCTCGGTACAAGGTCCGTTTCGTCACCGCCGCCAGCCTCTTCGACGGCCACGATGCGAGCATCAACATCATGCGCCGTATCCTCCAGGCCACCGGCTGCGAGGTTATCCACCTGGGTCATAATCGCGCCGTACAGGACATCGTCGAGACCGCCATCCAAGAGGATGTCCAGGGGATCGCCATCTCCAGCTACCAGGGGGGCCACGTCGAGTACTTCAAGTACTCGGTGAGCTTCGACGGCTCGGCCGCCGCGACGATCGCCGTCGCCCTCGCCTCCACGGGCATCGCCGCCGGGACGTAAAAGTCCATCACCGTGGACGCCAAGGGCCGAGCCACCGGCGGCACCAACCCAACCACCCTCGCCGGCTTCGGCATCATCGACGCCGCGCCCCTCGTCCACACCCACGCCCTCGACGCCCTGAGCAATGTCACGATCCTGGGGAAGGCCACGGGCGACCTGCTGCAGTGGAACGGCTCGGACTGGGTGAACCGCACCCTCGCGGGAGCCGGGGTCCAGCCGGCCGGGTCCTACCTCACGGGGAACCAGGCGGTCACCATCACGGGCGACGCCAGCGGCTCGGGCGCGACTGCGATCACCCTGGCCTGGCGGCCTCCGGCGTGACCGCGGGGA
>CAIMBM010000082.1 GCA_903839205.1 uncultured Holophagaceae bacterium
CTACATGGGCCGCTACATCGCCAAGAACATCGTGGCCGCGGGCCTGGCCAGCCGCTGCGAGATCCAGCTGGCCTACGCCATCGGCGTGGCGGAGCCGGTCTCGATCGCCGTGGACACCTTTGGCACCGGCCAGGTGTCCGACGAGGCCATCGTGCGGGCCGTGCGCGAGGTGTTCAGCTGCACACCCAAGGCCATGATCGAGGCCCTGGACCTGCGCAAGCCCATCTACCGCGCCACCTCGGCCTACGGCCACTTCGGTCGCCCCGAGTTCAGCTGGGAGAAGACGGACCGGGTCGAAGCGCTCTGCAAGGCCGCAAAGTAGCTTTCCACCGGTCCCCAGTCCTTCGTGCCGCAAGCATAAGGCCTGGGCTATTCGCGAAGCAGGCCAGACACCTGCACCTGGTTCCGGCCGTTCTGTTTGGCGTGGTAGAGCGCTTCGTCGGCGTACTTGAGCAGGTCCTCCGCCTGGGGGACCTCGCCCTGGCCATCCCGGGCCGCGATCCCCATGCTGGCGGTCTTCCTCAGGGTGACGCCGTCGAGCTGGTGCTCGATCTCGGAGAACCGTATGCGCAGGTTCTCGGCCACCTGGAGGGCGGCTGGGACGTCGGTGTGGGGGAGCACCAGCGTGAATTCCTCGCCCCCGTAGCGGGCGGCGAGATCCGTGGTCCGCACGCAGGACTTGAGCATGGCCCCGATGTTTCGCAGCACTGCATCGCCCATGGCGTGTCCGTGGGTGTCGTTCACCTGCTTGAAGTGGTCGATGTCGATCATGACCACGGAAAGGGGCGTCTTGTAGCGCTGGGCCCGGGAGACCTCCTCATCCAGCCGCGACATGAGCCGCCTGCGGTTGGCCAGGCCCGTGAGCGGGTCGGTGATGGCCAGAGCCTCGAGCTGGGCGTTCTTCTCCATCAGCTCGTCCTGGAGGAGCTTCAGCTTGGTGTGGATGCGCACCCGGGCCAGGAGCTCCTTTTCGTGAAAGGGCTTGGTGACGTAGTCGGAGGCCCCCCGCTCGAGGATCTCGGCCTTGCGGTTGAGGTCGTCCTCGGCGGTGAGGATGATGACGGGGATCTGCTCCAGCTCCTTGCGGCTGGCCTTGAGGCCCAGGAACTTGAGCCCGTCGAAGCCCGGCATGACCAGGTCGCAGAGCACCAGATCCGGTGGATGCTCCATGATGGTCTTGAAGGCCGTCAGACCGTCCGAGGCCTCCATGAAGTGCGAGAAATCGCCATCCTTCATGAGGACGGCCTTGATCTCGCTGCGGATCATGGCGTTGTCATCCACGATGAGGATGCGGCCTCCCATCAGGTCTCCTTCGCGGCGCTTTGGAGGCGCGTCAACCAGCCTTCCCAAGACTGTAGATCGAACGGAGGCGCCGGTGGCAGATGGCGGCGCATGGAGCGGTTGCTCTCCAGGGCCTTGTCGCAGAGCGAGGCCGGCAGTCGCCCTGCGGCCTCCGCACAGGCGGTCCAGCCCCCGGGCGTCTGGCAGACCAGCAGCCATTGCTGGCCGGCCTCCAGGGAGCGGCTCACCCGCTCATCCCAGTTCCACTCGGCACAGCCGCCCATCTCCAGATCGTCCGGCAGGAAGCGGCCCCGGAGACCCCAGGGATTGTCTTGCACGGAGCCCCGGTGCAGGCTCGCCGGAAGGGAACCACTGGCGGGGGTGCGGAGGTGGGCCACCATCACGAGGCGGTCGGCGTGGGCCAGGGGGAGGAAGGCCTGAGCATTGCGATCCACCTTCCCGCCGTCCTCCAGGACCGGCAGGCCCTGGTGGCTGTCCAGGGTGGTGCCGCCCAGTCCCGGGAAATGCTTGAGACACCCCCGCACCCCGGCGGATTCGAGGCCGTGCAGGAAGGCCCCGGCGGCGGCGGCGGCCTCCAACGACACTTCGCTGGCGGCCCGGTCGCCGATCCCGGCCCCCGGGTGCCCGTCCCAGAGGTCCAGCACGGGGGCGAAATCCACATTGAATCCAAGCATCCGGAGCCCCTCGCCCCAGAGGGCGCCCCAGGCCGAGCAGGCCCGGGCCCCATCCCGGGTCCAGAGCCGGCGAAGCGAAGGTGTGGGGCCGGTCCAGGGCCGCAGGCGGCTCACGGCGCCTCCCTCCTGGTCCACGGCCACGGCCAGGGGCAGTTCGGAGCCGAAGCGGGCCTGGAGGCCGTCGATGAGCCGCCGGCAGCGTGCGGGCCCGCCCAGGGGATCCGGGTCCAGGTTGCGGGCGAAGAGGATGATGCCGCCCGGGTCGAAGGGCAGCGCGACCTCGGCCGGATCGAGACCGAGGAAGCCGGTCCAGAGGAGCTGGTGCGCGCAGATCATCCCCTCACCTTACCCGGAGCATGAGCTCAAGGTGCCTGGCGAGGAGGAGAAAGGCAGGGTCGGTTTCCACGAAGGCCGAGCGATCCGAGAAGCCCAGGTAGAGCCAGCCGGCATTCCCCAGGGGCAGGAAGTGTTCTTCGGGGTAGCCCAGGCCCGGGGCCCTCAGCGGGCCCGGATGAGGCCGATCCAGCTGCGGAGGGAGGGGCAGGGGTCCACGGGACGCCACGAGGGACAGGAACCCGTCTGCTTTCCGCCGGTAGCAGGCCAAGCCGTCCGGGTGCCAGCGGCTGCCAAGCCGGTCCAGGAAGGGGTCCAGCGAGGAGGCAAGGGAGGCCGATTCCAGGTTCCCCAGGCTGAGATCGCACAAGGCCAGGGCCTCCTGGTGAGTCTCCTGGAGGTCTCGGCTGCGGCTCAGGATGCGGTCTTCCAACTCATCCTGGTAGGCCCGGACCTTGCCAAGCAGGGCCGCGTGGTCCAGGGCCCGGTTCAGCACCGCCTCGATTTCGGCGAGGCGGAAGGGTTTCTGGATGAGGTCGTAGGCCCCCCGTTTCAGGGCCTCGACGCTGGTGTCGAGGGTGGCGTAGGCGGTGATGAGGATGCAGAGCGTGTCCGGAAACCGGTGCCGGATCGCCCCGATGAGTTCGAGGCCTGTCTGGCCGCCGGGCATGTTGAAGTCCGTGAGCACCACCGGGAAGGCCCGCTCGGCCATGCGCGCCAGGGCCGCCTCGCCGCTGGCCACGGCTTCGGCGGAGTAGCCCTGATCGGCCAGGGCCTCAAGGAGGGTCGTTCGAATCTCGATCTCATCGTCGACGATGAGGATGGGGTCCTGAATCATGGGACGCGCCCCTGAACCATCGTGCGCTCGTAGATGCGCGCTTCCAGGAAGATGCGCAGCACTTCCGCGTCCAGCAGGTTCACCCGGGCCTCCTGATCCAGGATCTCCAGGCTGCGCTCCAGGCTCACGGCGGCCTTATAGGGGCGGTCCGCGGCCGTCAGCGCGTCGTACACGTCGGTCACGGCCATGAGCTTGCTCTGGACAGGGATGTCCGGCTCGGTGAGCTGGCGGGGATAGCCTCCTCCGTTCAGGCGCTCGTGGTGGGCCCAGGCGATGCCGGGCACGCCCGCCAGTTCGCTGGTCCAGGGGATCTGGCTGAGGAACCGGTAGGTGTGGGTCACGTGGCTCTGGATTTCGTCCCGCTCCTGGGCGGACAGGCTGCCCTTGGAAATCTTCAGCAGGTCCAGGTCCCCGGGATCCATGAGGGCCCGCGCTTCACCGGACCAGTGCTGATAGGTGAGGTCCTGCAGGAGGTTCAGCTCATGCGCCACTTCCTGGGGCAGCACGGTGGGTTCATTGCTCCGCCGGACCAGCTCCATCAGCCGGCGGGTGGTTTTCTCCTCCTGGGCCAGGAGGTGTCCGAGGGTCCCGTGATCGAAGCTTTGCCCCTTGCTCCAGGCCTCCAGCAGGTGATCGCGCAGGGACTCGAGGGCGCGCTGGTGGAGGCGCTGGTAGATGCTCTCCAGCCGTTCCCCTTCGATCTTCTTGGCCTTGACGAGGACCTGCTCCCGGACCCCCACCTTGCCGAAATCGTGGAGGAGGCTGGCATACCGGATCTCGCGGATCTGGAGCGCATTGAACTGGAGGCTTCCATAGGGTCCGTTGGGGGTGCGGTTCACTGCCTCCGCCAGCCCCACGGTCAGCTCGGCCACCCGGCTGGAATGGCCGGAGGTGCTGGGGTCCCGGGACTCGATGGCCGTCACCGAGGCGTTGACGAAGCCTTCGAAGAGGCGCTCGATGTCGTTCTTCAGTCCCGTGATCTCCTGGGTGCGGGTCTCCACCATCCGCTCCAGGTTCTGCTGATACTCCTCGTTCTCCCGTCGCAGCCGGTAGTGTTCCAGGGCCCGCTCCAGGCTGGCCTCGATTTCCGCCAGCTTGAAGGGCTTCTGGATGAAGTCGTAGGCGCCCCGCTTCAGGGCCTGGATGGCGGATTCCGTGGTGGCATATCCCGTCATGAGGATGCCCATGGTCCTGGGTTCCTCCTCCCGGATCGCCCGCAGCAGTTCCAGCCCCGAGAGCCCGCCCGGCATGTTGAGGTCGGTGAAGACCACCGGGAAGTGCCGCTGGTGCACCAGGGCCAGGGCCTGGGCGCCCCCCTCCGCGCCCTCGGCGGCATAACCCTGGTCCTGCAGGGCCTCCACCAACAGGTCGCGCAGGTCCGCTTCATCATCCACGATGAGGATTGGGATAGGGAGGTCTAGGGGCACGCCAGCTCCGGATACGCGAACCTCATCGGGTCCGGGGAGCCGGGAGGCAAGTTTTGACCTGGAGGCCGAGGACTACTGGACGGCCTCGGTTTCCACCGAGAGCTGCCCGCCCGCGACCACGAGCCGGGCCAGGCCGCCGGGCTGGAGCTGGCCCTGAAGGACCAGGCGGGACAGGGGGTTCACCACGGCCTGCTGGATGAGGCGCTTGAGGGGCCGGGCGCCGTAATGGGGATCGAAGCCGCGGGACCCGCTCCGCGAAGCCAAGCGCAGCGCGGGCCGAGTGGGAGGACGCGCCGGGGGCGCGTCCGTTCGCGGGGAAGCAGGCCCTGCCCGTGAACCCAAGAAGCGCCGGGTGAACGGTTGCAGGGCGAGGGCGCCTATTGAACAGCCTCCGCCTCCACCGAAAGTTGGCCGTCCGCAATCACGAGTCGGGCGAGGCCGCCGGGCTGGAGCTGGCCCTGAAGGACCAGGCGGGACAGGGGGTTCACCACGGCCTGCTGGATGAGGCGCTTGAGGGGCCGGGCGCCGTAATGGGGATCGAAGCCCTCCGCCGCCAGCCAGTCCAGGGCGGCCTCGGGGACCTCCAGTTCCAGCCGCTGCTCCTGGAGCTGGGCCTGAACGCGCCTGAGCTGGATCCGGGCCACGGCCTTCATGTCCTCGCGGGTCAGGGACCGGAAGATCACCACCTCGTCGAGGCGGTTCAGGAATTCCGGGCGGAAGTGGGCATGGAGGGCCTCCTGGACCGAGGCCTCGGCCTTCGACGTGTCCCCGCCCGCATCGAAGATGGCCTGGCTGCCCAGGTTGGTCGTCATGAGCACCACGGTGTTGCGGAAATTGACAGTCCGCCCCTGGCCGTCCGTGAGGCGGCCGTCCTCGAGCACCTGGAGGAAGAGGTCGAAGGTGCGGGGGTGGGCCTTCTCCATTTCGTCGAGGAGGATGACGGCGTAGGGGCGGCGGCGGATGGCCTCGGTGAGGCGGCCCCCCTCCTCGTAGCCCACATAGCCGGGCGCGGCCCCGATGAGGCGCGTGGCGTCGGCCTCGTGGGTGAACTCGCTCATGTCGATGCGGACCAGGGCATTCTCGTCGTCGAAGAGGAATTCCGCCAGGGCCCGGGCGACTTCGGTCTTGCCCACGCCCGTGGGGCCCAGGAAGAGGAAGCTCCCGATGGGCCGCTTGGGATCGCCCAGGCCCGCCCGGTTGCGGCGGAGGGCATCGCTGATGGCCGTCAGGGCCGGATCCTGGCCCACCACGCGCTCGCGGAGGCGGGCCTCCATCTTGAGCAGTTTCTCCACCTCGCCCTCCAGGATCCGGCTCACGGGAATGCCGGTCCAGCGGCTCACGATGGCGGCGACGTCGGACTCGCCCACCTCCAGGCGCAGCATGGCACTTTCCTTCGGGGAGGTCGCCGCCAGCTGTTTCTCCAGGGCCGGGATCTCGCCGTATTCCAGGCGGGAGGCCCGCTCGTATTCGCCCTTCAGCTTGGCCTGTTCCAGCTCGATGCGCAGGTCATCCAGCTTCTTCTGGAGGCCGCGGGCCCCCTCGATCACCTTCTTCTCGTTCTCCCACTGGGCGCGGAACCTCCCCAGCTCTTCGTTGAGCTCAGCCAATTCCTTTTCTATATCTGCAAGCCGGGTGCGGCTTGCAGCATCCTTCTCCTTCGTGAGGGAATGCCGCTCCAACTGCAGCTGCATTTCGCGCCGCTCCCGGACGTCGATCTCCGTGGGCCGGCTGTCCAGCTGCATCCGCACGGCGCTGGCCGCCTCGTCCATGAGGTCCACGGCCTTGTCCGGCAGGAAGCGGTCGGCGATGTAGCGGTGGCTCAGCTGGGCCGCCGCCACCAGGGCCGCATCCTGGATGCGCACGCCGTGGTGCAGCTCGTAGCGCTCCTTCAGGCCGCGCAGGATGGAGATGGCGTCCTCTACACCGGGCTCCTCCACGAAGACCGGCTGGAAGCGGCGCTCCAGGGCGGCGTCCTTCTCGATGTATTTCCGGTATTCGTCCAGGGTGGTGGCGCCGATGCAGCGCAGCTCGCCGCGGGCCAGGGCGGGCTTCAGCAGGTTGGCCGCGTCCATGCCGCCGGACACGGCCCCGGCGCCCACCAGCAGGTGCAGCTCGTCGATGAAGAGCACGACCTGCCCTTCGGCCTTCTCGACTTCCTGGATGACGCCCTTCAGGCGCTCCTCGAACTGGCCCCGGTACTGGGTGCCGGCCACCAGGGCGCCCATGTCCAGGCCCATGACGCGCAGACCCTTCAAGCTCTCCGGAACATCGCGCTTGTGGATGCGCTGGGCCAGGCCCTCCACGATGGCGGTCTTGCCCACGCCGGGCTCGCCGATGAGCACGGGGTTGTTCTTGGTGCGCCGCGACAGCACCTGCAGCACCCGGCGGATCTCCTCGTCCCGGCCGATGACCGGATCCAGCTTCCCGGCGGCGGCCAGGGCCGTGTAGTCCTTGGCGTACTTCTCCAGGCTGGCGAACTTCTCCTCGGCCTTCTCGTCCTCGACCTTGGAGCCCTTGCGGCCCTCGCGAATGGCGGCTTCCAGGGTCTTCCGGTCCAGGCCGAAGCGCTCCAGCACTCTCTTCGCATCCGTATGGGCATTGGTCAGGGCCAGCAGCAGGGCGTCCGTGGCCAGGAAGCGGTCGCCCAGCCCCCTCCCGGTATCGCTGGCCACCTCCAGGAAGTGCCGGAAGGCCGAACCGACCTGGGGCTCGGCCCCCCCCACGGCCCGGGGCAGCTTCGCGAGGAGGGCCTCGGCGGCCTCGGTCAGGCCCTGGATGGACTCCGGGTTCAGGCCGGCCCGCTCCAGGAGCGGGTGCAGTCCGGCCTCGGGCGTGAGCAGGGCCCCGAACAGATGCTGGGGCACCAGTTCTGGATGCTGGTCCTGCGCAGCCCGCTCCCGGGCCGCCACCAGTGCGTCGTTGGCCTTCTGGGTGAAGGGAAGGAGGGACATGGAACACCTCGGATTCCAGGATGGATCAAATATGATATAGATGCACTAATATTTTCTTCAAAAAAATAAAATATTCAAAAAAGACATGAAGGGATGGTACTTGCGCCGACTCGGCTGCTACACAAAGAGGCAGGAGGGTTCGGTGTGGACAGGACCGGCGAGGCTGTAGCCCTGGGGCTGCGAGGCGACCCTCGGGTCGGCACGCTCTACATCCTGGCTTCGGCCCTCTGTTTCGGCAGCATGGCGATCTTTGCGCGCATGGCCTACGCCTCCGGTGTGGACATCCCCTCACTGCTGCTCCTGCGCTTCGCCATCGCCTCGGCCCTGATGTGGGGGACCCTCGTCGCGAAACGGATGAAGCTTCCCAGGGGCCGGGGGATGGTGATGCTCGTGGCCATGGGCGCCGTCGGCTACGCCGGGCAGGCCTTTTCCTACTTCACGGCCCTGACCTACGCGTCGGCGGGGCTCGTGGCGCTGCTCCTCTATACCTACCCCGCCATCGTGGCCCTCCTCTCGCGCCTGGTCTTCAAGCATCCCTTCACGTGGATGCAGATCACGGCTGTGGGTGTCGCCCTGGCCGGCACCGTCTTCATCATCGGCAAGGCGGGCGACGGGAAACCCCTCGGGATCTTCTTCGGCCTGCTGGCCGCCCTCATCTATTCCATCTACATCCTCATGGGCAGCCGCTTCCCGAAGGATGTCACCCCCACGGCCTCCACCGCCGTAATCACGAGTTCTGCCGCCGTCACCTATTTCGTTGTGGTGGCGGTCAAGGGTTTCCACCCACCCGCCACGGGGAAAGGCTGGGTCGCCGTCCTGGCCATCGCCCTCATCTGCACCGTGCTGGCGATCCTGTTCTTCTTCGAGGGGCTGGAGCGGGTCGGCCCGGTGCGCGCCTCCGTCTTTTCCACCATCGAGCCCGTGTTCACGGTCTTGCTTGCCGCCGCTGTGCTGGGCGATCAGATCACGCTGCCGCGAGTCTTTGGCGGCGTGCTCATCGTGGGTGCCGTGCTCCTCCTGGCCCGCGAAGGCGCCCTGGCGAAGCACGTCAGGCCCGAGTAAGCAGACAGTCCAGGGTCAGGATTCCCCCGGAATATTGCTCAAACCATGGCATTTCAATCGATTTGCCCTTATCCGGCGAGTCGTGATTCTATTCACAACCAAGGAATCAAAACAATGCGTATGATTTCCCTAATTCCCCAAAAATGAGGACCCACTAGGAGGCTCGCAAGATGTCGAACCGTATTCTCCATAAAGGCCTCCAGGCCAAGGTGATGTCCGCCGAGGCGGCCGCCGCCCTCATCCCCAACGGGGCCGTCGTCGGCATGTCGGGCTTCACCGGCGCCGGCTACCCCAAGGCGGTCCCCATCGCGCTGGCCAAGCGCGCCCTCGACGAGCGCCTCAAGGGCAAGCCCCTCAAGCTCGATGTCCTCACCGGCGCCTCCACCGGCCCCGAGCAGGACACCATGATGAGCCTCGTGGAGGCCTCGCGCTTCCGCTTCCCCTACCAGGGTGACGCGGCCACCCGCGAGAAGATCAACGACGGGAAGATCGAGTACCAGGACATGCACCTGAGCCACGTGGGCTCCATGGTCCGCTACGGCTACTACGGCAAGGGCAAGAACAACCTCGACTTCGCGGTCATTGAAGTGGCCAAGATCCTCGAGGACGGGACCGCCATCCCCTCCTCCTCCTGCGGCGCCAACAACGTCTACTTCGAGCACGCCGACAAGATCATCCTCGA
Organism: uncultured Holophagaceae bacterium; assembly: GCA_903839205.1. Classification (GTDB taxonomy): domain Bacteria; phylum Acidobacteriota; class Holophagae; order Holophagales; family Holophagaceae; genus Geothrix. The sequence continues at coordinate 9,270 of CAIMBM010000082.1, forward strand.
GGTGAACTCCTGGCAGGACGAGCGCCTGGAGGGCATGCACGACATCATGTCCGTGAGCGCCGTCCACGGCGAGCGCAAGCCCATCCCCATCCTGGCCGCCGATGACCGCGTGGGCTCCAAGTACTGGAAGTTCGACCTCTCCAAGGTCGTGGCGGTCGTGGAGAGCGCCCACCCGGACCGGAATGCCCCCTTCAAGCCCCCAGAAGAGATCCACCGCAAGATCGCGCAGCACATCCTCGACTTCTTCGACGGGGAGGTGAAGGCCGGTCGGCTCTCCAAGCACCTCACCCCGCTCCAGTCCGGTGTGGGTAACATCGCCAATGCCGTGCTGGTGGGCCTCAACGAAGGGCCCTTCGAGCGGATGATCTCCTACACCGAGGTGGTCCAGGACGGCATGCTCGACATGCTGGACTCGGGCAAGCTCCTGGCGGCTTCGGCCACCGCGTTCTCGGTTTCGCCCGAGGGCCAGGTCCGCTTCAACAAGGACATCGACCGCTACCGCAAGCAGATCATCCTGCGCCCGCAGGAGATCTCCAACAGCCCCGAGGTCATCCGGCGCCTGGGCTGCATCGCCATGAACGGGTTCGTCGAGGCCGACATCTATGGCCACGTCAACTCGACGCACATCGTCGGCAAGGGCATCGAGAACGGCATCGGCGGATCGGGCGACTTCGCCCGCAACTCGGCCTACACCATCTTCATGTCTCCGGCCACGGCCAAGGACGGCAAGATCTCCGCCATCGTGCCCTTCGCGTCGCACATCGACCACACCGAGCATGAGGTGAACGGCATCGTCACCGAGTTCGGGTTCGCCGACCTGCGGGGCCGGAGCCCCAAGGAGAAGGCCCGGGAGATCATCGACAAGGCCGCGGCCCCGGAGTTCCGTCCCTTCCTCTGGGACTACGTGAAGCGCGCCATGAAGAACCCCAGCGCCGGCCTCCACTCGCCCCACATGTTCGAGGAGGCTTTCGCCTTCCACACGCGGTACCTGCAGACCGGATCGATGCTGCCCAGGAAGTAGCTGGCCCCGTCACCACCATGAAGCGGCGGCTCCCCCGGAGCCGCCGCTTCCATGTCGGCTCCGGCCGTCCTCAGGGCGCCGTTGCCTCCGCCAGGGCCAGGCAGGCCGTGAGACCTGGGGACTCGATGCCGAAGAGGTTCACGAGGCCAGGCAGGCCGTGGTCGGCCTCCCGCTGGATGAGGAAATCCGGCGCCGTCTCGCCGGGGCCGTGGAGCTTGGGTCGGATGCCCGCGTAGGCCGGCTGGAGTGCGCCGTCCGGCAGCCCCGGCCAGTATTTTCGGACCTCGGCGTAGAAACTGTCGGCCCGGCGGGGGTCCACGTCGTAGGACTCCTGGTCGATCCATTCCACGTCGGGACCGAAGCGGGCCTGGCCCCCCAGGTCCAGGGTCAGGTGCACACCCAGCGCCCCCTGGGCGGGGATGGGGTAGACCAGCCGCGAGAACGGGGCGTGGCCCGACAGGCTGTAGTAGTTGCCCTTGGAGAGGTGCCGGGGCGGTACGCTGCCGGGGCGGATCCCCTCGAAGGCCGCGGCCACGGCCTGGGCCCCGAGACCCGCACAGTTGTAGACCCGCTCCGCCAGGAGGGCCATGGGCTCGCCTCCACCCACAGCGACCTCGAGGCCCGCCGGAGTGGAGCGTCCGCCGAGCACCGGGCTCTTCAGCACGACGGCGGCGCCAGCGCCCTCGGCGTCCATGCGCAGGGCCCGCATGAGCCCATGGCTGTCCACGATGCCCGTGCTGGGCGAGAGCAGGGCGGCCGTACAGCGGAGCCTGGGTTCCAGGTCCAGGGCCTCCGCCGCGCTCAGCCACTCGAGGTCGCCGACGCCGTTGGCCGCTGCCTTGGCCTGGAGCTCCCGCAGGGCCGCCACCTGCTCCGCATCCGTGGCCACAATGAGCTTTCCGCAGCGGCGGTGATCGACCTGCCTCGCGGCGCAGTAGGCGTAGAGGGCCCGGTTGCCCGCCACGCAGAGCCGGGCCTTCAGGGATCCTGCGGGGTAGTAGATCCCCGCATGGATGACCTCGCTGTTGCGGGAGCTGATGCCCGTGCCGATGCGGTCCTCGGCCTCGAGCACCACCACCTCGCGTCCCTGCAGGGCCAGGTGGCGCGCGAGGGCAAACCCCACCACACCCGCACCGATGACGACACAGTCCACGCGTTCCATGGCTCCATCTTCGCGGCAACCTTGGCCATGTGGGAAGATCATGGTTTCCCGACGATCCGTTTCACTCACGCCACGAGCCCCCATGTCCACACCCATGCTGCAGCAGATCGCCGGCCTCAAGCGCGAGGCGGGGGAGGCGGTGCTGCTCACGCGCATGGGTGACTTCTACGAGATCCTGGGCGAAGACGCCGTGCGGGCCGCCCCAGTGCTGGAGATCGCGCTCACGATGAGGGGCAAGGGCACCGAGGCGGAGACCCCCATGTGCGGGGTGCCCCACTTCGCCCTGGAGTCCTACCTGCCGAAGCTGCTGGCGGCGGGGTTCTCGGCGGCCATCGCCGAACCCACGGCCAAGGCCGAGGAGGTGAAGGGGCTGCTGCCCCGGGCCATCAAGCGCATCATCACGCCGGGCACCTGGCTGGACGACGACGCCCGGTGGCTCTGCGCCCTGCATCGGACGGAGCGTGCCTGGGGTCTCGCCCTGCTGCAGCTGGCCTCGGGCGCCCTGCGGGTGCTGCCAGGCGAAGGGGAGGAGGCCCTGCGGGCCACCCTGGAGCGCCTCGGCCCCCAGGAGCTGATCCTGGCCGAGGGCGCTGCGGACCTCGCAGAGCTCGTGGCGGCGCGCACGCGGCTGCCCGCCTGGCGCTTCGAGGCGTCCCGGGCCAAGCAGCAGGTGCTCGCCTTCTTCGGCTGGCAGCACCTCGAAGGCGTGGGACTGGACCCCTTTCCGGCCGCCCTCGGCGCCCTGGCGGCCCTGCTCGATCACGTGGAGGCCACGCAGAAGGGCCGTCCCGCCCACCTCCAGGGCGTGTCGCTGGAACTGGGCGCGGCGGGCCCCCTCCTGGATGCCACCAGCGCCCGTCACCTCGAAGTCTTCACCAATGGTCTGGATGGGGGCCGGGCGGGATCGCTGTTCGCGCTCCTGGACCAGTGCCGGACGCGCATGGGGTCCCGCCTGCTGAAGGGCTGGCTGGAGCAGCCCCTCCGGGACCGTCCCCAGCTGGAGCGCCGATGGTCCCAGGTGGCCTGGCTCACGGAGGACCGCCGCCGCGGGCCCATCCAGACCCTGCTGTCCCAGGTTCCCGACTTGGATCGCCTGCTGGGGCGCGTGGCCCTTGGCTTGGCTTCGCCACCGGAGCTGGCCCAGCTGCGGGAGGGACTGGCCGTGCTCCAGAAGCTGCCGGCCCGCCTCCAGGACGAGGGCTGGGCCTCCGAGGTCGCTGAATTGGAACTCTGGCCGGTCGACACGCCGCTCTGCACCGCTCTGCTCGGTGAGCTCAGGCGCTGTCTTGCGGAAGCACCGCCCCTGGACCTGGAGAAGGGCGGCGTCATCCGGGAAGGCGTGGATCCGGAGCTGGACGCCGTGCGCCGCCTGGCCCGGGACGCCAAGCAGGTGATGCTCGAACTGGAGGAGGAGGAGCGGCGCGCCAGCGGCATCCAGAGCCTGAAGATCAAGTACAACCGGGTCTTCGGCTACTACTTCGAGATCACGAAATCGAACCTCGCCTCGGTCCCTGCCCATTTTCTGAGAAAGCAGACACTGGCCAACGCCGAGCGCTTCACCACCGAGAAGCTGGTGGCCTTCGAGCAGCGCCTGCTGAGCGCCGAGAGCGACCAGGCCCGGCTGGAGGCCATGCAGTTCCAGCGCCTGCTGGCCCTGGTGCTGGAGCACCGGGCGGGCCTCACGGCCCTGGCCCGGGCCGTGGCCGCCCTGGACGTGCTGGCGGCCCTGGCGGAGCGGGCGCGGCTCTCGGGCTGGTCGCGACCCGAGCTGGGCGAGGACCGCGAGCTGGTGCTGGCGGCGGCCCGCCATCCCATGCTGGAGGCCCGCCTGGGCCGGGAGTGCATCCCCAACGACCTGCTGTTCTCCGCCGCCCAGCCCATGGCCGTGGTGACGGGTCCCAACATGGGCGGCAAGTCCACCTTCCTGCGCACGGCGGCCCTGCTGGTGGTGCTGGCCCAGACCGGTTCCTTCGTGCCGGCGGAGCTCATGCGCTTCGGGCTGGTGGACCGCATCTTCACGCGCATCGGCGCCTCGGACCAGCTGGCCAAGGGGCAGTCCACCTTCATGGTGGAGATGACGGAGACGGCCCGGATCCTCAACCAGGCCACTTCGGCGAGCCTGGTGATCCTGGACGAGATCGGCCGCGGCACCTCCACCCGGGACGGGCTGGCCCTGGCGGAAGCCATCGCCCTGTTCCTCCGCGACCTCAAGGGCGGCGCGCCCCGGACGCTGTTCGCCACCCACTACTTCGAGATGACCAAGCTGGCGGACGACTCGCGGATCCAGAACCTCCACGTGGAAGTGCAGGAGTGGGAGGAGCAGCTGCACTTCCTCCACCGCGTGGCGCCGGGCCCGGCGGACCGCAGCTACGGCATCCAGGTGGCCCGCCTGGCAGGCCTGCCGAAATCCGTCATCCAGAAAGCCCAGCGCCTGCTGGCCCAGGCGCCGGAGGCGCCGCCGCGAGCGCCCATGCCCTCCCAGCCAGCCTTGCCCCTGTTCGAGATTGAGCCGGACAGCCTCCGCGCCGAACTGGAGGCCCTGGACCTGAACCGGATGACACCCCTGGAAGCATTGAACTGGATTTCAGCGAGGCGCCGATGAGCGTACCCAGCCACCCGATCCGCCGCAAGGACCGCGCCCTGAGCGGGGACGAGGCCCTGCTGCTCCTCCAGGAGGCTGAATGGGGCGTGCTCGCCACCGTGGACGAGGCGGGCTGGCCCTACGCCGTGCCCGTGAACCACGCGGTGGTGGGGGGGGACCTGATCATCCACAGCGCCACCGTGGGCCACAAGCTGGCCAATCTGGCCTTCAACCCGAGGGTCTCCTACTGCGCCGTCACCCAGGCCGAGACCCTGCCCCTGGAACTCTCCACCCGCTATGCCAGCGTCATCGTCTTCGGCCGAGCGGACCTGCTCACGGACGAGGGGGAGAAGCGGGAGGCCCTCCGGGCCCTGGGCCTGCGCTTCGCGGCGGCCCACCCGGACCTGGTGGACCGGGAGATCGACAAGGACCTCTTCCGCACGGCGGTGCTGCGCATCCACATCGAGCGGGCCACCGGGAAGGCGCGCCGCTGACCGCATGCTGGCTGGCGCGGGCTCGCCCTCAGAGGGCCACCTTGTGCCGCCTCAGCTCCGTCAGGAGGGCCACGGGCGTGGTGTAGGTGATGCCGTGCAGGAGGTGGTCCGTGGCCGCCTGGGCGAAGGCCGGCAGGTCGTCCACGTAGAGGCATTCCTCGGCCAGGAGGTCCAGCTTGGAAAGGGCATCCTCGAAGAGCCGGGGGTCGGGCTTGCTGGCGCCCACCTCGAAGGAGAGCGTGACGCTGTCGAAGAGCGGGAAGACCTCCGTGGTCCGGATGGCCCTTTCGAAGTGCCAGGGGCTGGTGTTCGAAAGCAGGCCCAGCTTGTAGCCGGGTTTCAATTTCCGGATCAGGTCGAAGGTGGCGTGGATGGGCGTGAAGATGTCCGTGTAGACGCGGATGAAGTCGGGCTCCGGGAAGTCCGTGCCGCAGAGCCTCGACACTTCCCGGTGAAAGGCCCGGGAGTCGATGCGCCCGGCCTCGTAGTCCTGGGTGAGGGTGCTTTGCCCATAGAGGAGCTCCCCCAGGTCCCCGGCGGGTTTGCCGCAGAGGGAAGACAGCCCTTCCAGGAACCGGAGGTTGTCGAATGTGCAGAGGACATTCCCGAAGTCGAAGATGACGGCCCTGGGGGTGGCGTGCTGTCGGAACTGCTTCATGAAGGGGACGTAGGCCATGTCGGAGCGAAGGATATGACCGAGGAACCAGTGCTGGAGGAAGCCCCGGGTCTCCGCCAGCAGGCGGGGGTCCGAGGGATCGTAGGCCTGGTTGAAGTCCAGGAGCTGCTGCACGAAGCTCGCATGCTCGGACTCCTGGGGCCCGAGGTCCGGGTAGCCGGCGGCCCTCAGGTAGCGCTCCTCGTTGCGGAAGTGGAGGAGGGCGTAGCTGCAGAGGCGCTGGAAGATGCTTGAGATCTGTTCGGGCGCGCCACCGCCGTCCATGAGGTCGATGAGCTCATTGAGGAGGTCCAGCAGCACCCGGTGCTGGGCATCGATGTCCTTGTAGCCGATGCGGTACTGGTCCTTCCACGCGATGTGGGCCATGCACCCTCCCCGGGACCCTTCCTGGAGCTTATCGGAGGATCCTGCGGGAAAGCCCATTCCTGTGGGCCTCCGACCGGATCCAAAGGCTGCGTTCGATGCGGCCTTTCAGCCTACCTTCGAAGGGTCCCCGGAACAGGCTTGGCTCAGAACGGGATGCCCATGCGCCGAAGCTCGGCCATGAGCATCACCGGATTCGTGTAGTGGAGAGTCTGGAAATGGGCGGCCTGCGCCGCGTCCAGGCAGGCCGGGTCCCGGTGGATGAGCATGCATGCCTCGGGGCTCAGCCCCAGCCTGGAGGCCGCCTCGAGAAAGAGGGCCTTGTCCGGAAGCCTGGCCCCGGCCTCGAAGGAGAACACTTCGGCACTGAAGCGGCCCTCGCTTCCCAGGCGGCCCAACCCCAGGGGTCGCATCCAGGGCGGGGCATCCCCCACCAGGCCCACGGGCTGGTGGGCCTTCAGCCGACCCGCCAGCTGCAGCATGGGCGGCACCGGGTGCAGGGCCTCCGCGTAGGACCGGGCCAGGTCCTCCTGGGGGATGGGGGTTCCGGCCCAGGCCGTCAGCCCTGAATGGAATGGCTCGAGGTCCAGTTGCCCCGACTCCAGGGCCCTCAGAAGCCCCGGGTCCTCGAACAGGGCGCGCCGGGCCTCCCCTTCCGTTCTGCCGCTCCTTGCTGCCACCAGACTGAGCAGCGGGCCGGCGTCCCAGGTGCACACCACCCCGTCCAGGCCGAGCAGGATGCCATCGATGGGGGCCGTGGGCAGGGCCCGCCGGAGAAAGGGGGCGTAGTCCTGGTCCGATTTGATGATGTGGTCCAGGTACCAGTCTTTGACAAAGGCCAGGGTCTCTTCCAGCACGAGGGGATCGTCGGGATCGAAGTCCCGGCCCAATTCGAGCACACGCTGCACGAAGGCCGCGTGCTCCTGGCGGTGCTGGGCCAGCTTCGGGTAGTCCGCCGCCTGCATGTAGCGCTCTTCGCTGCTGAAGTGGGTCTGCGCATAGTCGCAGAGGGACCGGAAGATCTGCGTGACCTGCTCGGGCTTCTGGAGGCCATCCTTCAGGTCCGCCAGCTCATTGAGAAGGTCCAGCAGGCCATGATGCTGCGCGTCGATTTCCCTGAAGTTGATGTTGTAGCGATCCTTCCACTGGATGTGGACCATGGTGCCCCCGGAGCTGCTCCCTGGCTTTATCGGGTGGGGGAGGAATCGTCACAGTTTCGAAGGGTGGACCTAGACTGTCGGCATGCCTTCTCCCCTCAGCAAGACTCGCATCCGTCTGGCCTGGGCCATCGCGCTGGCCGTGGACGCACTCCAGATCCCGGCGACCTTCGCCGGGCCCCCGGGCTGGTTCCTGGATGCGGGCCTCGACGTGGTCACCATGCTCGTCATGTGGATGCTGCTGGGCTTCCACTGGGCCTTTCTGCCCTCCTTCCTGACCAAGTGGATTCCCTACCTCGACATCGCGCCCCTCTGGACCCTGGCGGTGGCCCTGGCCACCCGGGGGCGTGGTGGACTGGATCCGCCCTCGGCTCCGAAGGCCGTGAACTGAACTCAGGGGCTAGTCCCCCGTCGCGCCCCGGAATTCTTCCAGGTTGTGGCGGCTCTGCTCCTCCATGAGCCATCCGGAGAGTTCCTTCTTCAGGGCGTTGAAGGCGGGGCCGGCCACGTCCCGGGGGCGGGGCAGGTCGACGGCCAGTTCGCGCTTGAGGGTACCCGGCCGGTAGGTCATGACCACGATGCGGTCCGCCAGGTAGAGGGCCTCCTCGATGCTGTGGGTGACGAAGAGAACGGTTTTCCTCAGCTCCGTCCACAGCCGCAGCAGTTCGTCCTGGAGGTTGCGGCGGGTGAGGGCGTCCAGGGCGCCGAAGGGCTCGTCCATGAGCAGGATGGGCGAGTCGATGGCCAGCACTCGGGCGATGGCCACCCGCTGGCGCATGCCGCCGCTCAGGTCCTTGGGGTAGCGCTTCCTGAATTCGTCGAGATGGAGCATGGCGAGCAGGCCATCCACCTTCGAGCGGATGGCGGGCCTGGGCACCTTCTTGATCTGGAGGCCGAAGGCGACGTTCTGCTCCACGGTCATCCAGGGGAAGAGCGCGTATTCCTGGAACACCATGCCCCGGTCCGGGCCGGGCTCCGTGATGATCGATCCATCCACGGTGATGGTGCCAGAGGTGGGCAGACTGAACCCCGCCACGGCGTTCAGCAGGGTGGACTTGCCGCAGCCCGAGGGCCCCAGCAGGCAGACGAACTCGCCCCGGGCCAGCTCCAGGTCGATGCCACTGAGGGCGCAGACCTCCTGGCCGCCGCTCTGGAAGACCTTGGACAGGCCACGGATGGAGATGTGCGCGGACTCGCTCATCCCTGCTCCAGGCCGCGGTGCCACTTCAGCAGGTACGAACTGAGGCGGCTCATGACGGTGTCGATGCCCAGGCCCAGCAGGCCGATGGTGAACATGCCCGCGATGATCTTGTCAGACCAGAGGTACTCGCGGGCCTCGAGGATGCGGTAGCCCAGGCCGTTGTTCACGGCGATCATCTCCGAGACGATCACCACGATGAAGGCTGTGCCCATGCCGATGCGTGCCCCGGTGAAGATGTAGGGCGTGGCCGCCGGCAGGATGATGCGGGTGAACTGGGTCCATCGGGAGGCGCCCAGGTTCCGGCCCACGCGGAGGTAGATGCTGTCCACGGTCTGCACCCCGGTCACGGTGTTCATCAGGACCGGGAAGAAGGCGCCGATGGTGATGAGGAAGATCGCGGGCGGGTTGCCCAGGCCGAACCAGAGGATGGACAAAGGAATGAAGGCGATGGGCGGGATGGGCCGCAGCACCTGGATGAGCGGGTTGAAGAGGCCATAGGCCAGGCGGCTGTAGCCCATGGCGAGGCCCAGGGGCAGGGCCAGCCCGGCGCCGAGGAGGAAACCCGTCAAGACCCGGTAGAGGCTGCCGGCGGCATCCTGGATCAGCTCACCGGAGAAGCACCACCGCAGGTAGGATCCCTGGGTGGGATCAAAGGCCTCCAGGGGCCGCAGGTAGGCCCACCACCTGACCAGCACCTGCGTGGGCGAGGGCAGGATGGTGGCGTTCACCCAGCCCCGGGACGCAAGCAGCTGCCAGAGGGCCAGCACCGCCAGCGGGACCAGGAGGCCGGAGGCGGCGTGCCGGTAGCGCTTCATCCCCGGCTCACTTCACCTTCAGCTGCCGCTTGGCCTCGGTGAGGAGGTCCAGCTTCACCCAGTCGGCGGCCTTCGGGGGATGGGCCATCCGGCCCACGCCGTACTTCAGCATGAGGTCCGTGGTGACCTGCACGTGGGCCAGGGTGATGTCGTAGCAGAAGGGCGAATTGCCGATGGCGTCCTGGTAGTCCTCGGCGCTGATCTGGTTCTTGAACATCACCTCGCGCACGTAATTCTCCGCCACCTTCGGCTCGTCGATGAACTTCCGGGTGGCCTCCACGAAGCAGAGCAGGAAGCGCTGGGCCACGTCCCGGCGCTCCCGGTAGAGCTTCTCGGTGATGACCAGGGCCCGGATGGGCTCGCCGATGGGCGTGTCGTAGGGCTTCAGCAGCTCCACGCCGAACCTCCGGTGGAGGGCCTGGGAACTGTAGGGCTCGCTCTGGCACATGGCGTCTATGTTCTTCGCCAGGAGGGCCTGGTTCAGGTCCGCGAAGGGCAGGTAGAGCACCAGCACGTCCTTGCCGGGCCGGTCGGACCAGGAGAGCCCGGCCTTGGCCAGCTCCGCTAGCAGCAGCACCTCCTGGGCTCCACCCCGGGCCACGCCGACCTTCTTCCCCCGGAGGTCCTGGAGCGACCTGATGCCGGAGCCCGAGCCCACCACCAGGCGGGCCCCGCCCCGGGCGAAGCCCGCCACCACGTAGATGGGCACCCCGGCGGCCCGGCCCGCGATGGCCGCGTCCAGGGCCGCGGCGCTGGCGTCGATCTCCCCGGCCACGATGGCCGGGTTGATGTCGATGCCTTTGGGGAACACCCGCTCCTCGATCCTCAGCCGGTACTTCGGGGCCAGCTCCTTCATGTAGGAGACGGCGCCGTAGTGGGCGAACTTGAGGTTGCCCAGGCGCACCAGGTCCTGGGCCCACAGGGACGCGGCCGAAATCACGATCAACAACAGCAGAGCCTTCAGGCGCACGGTTCGACTCCGGGTGGGGTGAGGCCATTCTAGGCGAATCACTCCTGGAGAAGCCCGACATAGTCCGACAGGAACCAGGATTTGTTCAGGCCGAAGGCCCTAGACTGGGTACTGTCCTGCTCGCCCTTTCTGACTGCCACCCCATGATCTATTGGCTGACCCACACCCTGGCGCGTGTCGCGGGCCGCATCTTTTTCCGGCACCGCATCCTGCACCGGGAGTTCCTGCCCGAATCCTCGGGCGCCATCATCGTGGCCAACCATGTGAGTTTCCTCGACCCGTCCATGGTCGGAGCCTGCTTCCGGAATCCCATCTATTACTTGGCCCGCAAGTCCCTCTTCAAGGGCTTCCTGGGCTGGCTGCTGCCCCGCATCCAGGTGCTGCCCGTGGACCTCGGCAAGGGCGACCTCGGCAGCATGAAACGCATTCTGAGGCTGCTCAAGGAGGGGCATCGCGTGCTCATCTTTCCTGAAGGAACCCGCTCGCCCGACGGGACCCTCCAGGCGGCCGAGGCCGGCATCGGCTTCATCATTGCCAAGGGAGACGTACCCGTGATCCCAGTGCGGATTTTCGGCGCCCATGAATGCTGGCCGCGGACCTCGACCTGGCCCCGACCCGGGCGCATCACGGTCGTGGCGGGGCCCGCGGTCGATTTCTCCGGCCTTTCCCCGGACCTGGCGGGTCGTGACCGCTACCAGGCCTGTGCCGATCTGGTCATGCAGGCCCTGGCCGCGATCCGGCTGGAGGCTTGAGGTCAGCCTTAGCGCTTCCGCGCCACCAGCAGGTACTCCCGTCCCGAACGGCGCGGGTGGCTGTTCACGGCTTCGCCCAGGTGGAGCACCTCGAAGGAGGCCTCGGACAGGCTGCGCAGTTCGGCCATGGGCATGGCATGGGGCGGTCCCGGGCGGCCGTTCACATCGTGGAAGAGCACGGCCATCCAGAGGCCGCCGGCCCGCAGGTGGTCGGCGCAGGCCTGCACGTAGGCCGGACGCCTGCCTGGTTCCATGGCCACGAAGCAGGTGTGGTCGAAAATGGCTGCCCAGGGCCCCAGATGCGTGGCGAACCAGTCCGCCTGGGACCAGGCGACCCGTCCGCCATAGCGGTGCATGGCCCCCTGGATGGCCAGGGGCGCGAAATCCAGCCCCGTGACCGAGAAGCCGAGGGCCTCCAGTTCCGCCGCATCGTGGCCGTAGCCACAGCCGGGCACCACCAGATCGCAACCCGGTTTCAGGCCCAGGGGGAGCGCCAGCCCCAGCAGTTCCGCCACGAGGGGCGTGGCTCCGTCCATGTCCCACCCAGGACGTGCCTCTTCCTCATACAGGCGGTTCCAGTAGTCCGGATGGGTGGTCATGGCAGCTGCAACTCGTCGGCTCCCAGGAAGGCGGCCAGGCGTTCCAGGGCCTCCTCCAAGTTCTGTTTTCGGGATTTCGTGGCCTTCACGCCCGGTTCCCACCAGAGGCCCTTGATCTCCAGCAGGCCGCGGTCCCGGTGCAGCTTTGGATCCAGGCGGCCCACGAACCGATCCCCTTCCAGGATGGGCAGGACGAAATACCCGTACCGGCGCTTGGGTTCGGGCACGAAGGCCTCGAAGCGGTAGTCGAAGCCGAAACGGCGGAGGGCCCGGCTGCGGTCCCGGAGCACGGGATCGAAAGGGCAAAGCAGGCGGGTCCGTTCCGGTGCTTCCGGCAGCTTGGCCAGCCTCGCCTCCCAGTCCGCCAGGGCGAAGGCCGGGCGGACCGCTCCGTCGGCGTCTTCGACCTTCACCGAGAGGATGCGCCCGGCCTGTTCCGCCCCGGCGCACCAGGCCTTGGCCTCCGGGACCTCGATGCTGTCCCAGAAATCGGCGAGCTCCTTGGGGCTGAAGACCCAGAGCCGCTCGGCCGCGGTGCTGCAGGCCCATTCCAGGTGCTCGGCGGGGTCCGGGCAGGGCAGGGCGTGCTGGTCCGGCAGCACCCGTTCCGTCAGGTCATAGACCTTCTGGAAGCCGATCCGGTGGGGGATCATGAGCTCGCCGCTGCGCCAGAGGAAGTCGAGGGCCGCCTTTTGCGGCTTCCAGCCCCACCAGGGACCGCGCTTTTCCGGATGCTCGAAGTCCGAGGACCTGAGGGCCCCCTCCTGCTCGATCCGGGCCCTCACGTCCCTCGCCACCTGGGCCCCATCGGTGCCCCGGAAGTGGTACTGCCACCAGGCATGGGCGTGGATCCGGGCCCGGTCCCGGGTGAACCGGGGCTTCCAGTGCCGGAAGAAGGCCGTGGGGATGGCGGAGGCATCGTGGGTGAATCCTTCGAAGAGGCTCCGCCTGCCCTCCAGCAGCTTCTTCAAGTGCTCAGGGCGGTAGCCGTCCAGGCGACTGAACAGGGTGAGGTCGTGGGCCCGCGCCACGACATTGATGGTGTCCACCTGCACGAAGCCCAGCCCCTCGATGAGAGCCTGCACCGACGCCGGGGTGGCCCGCCGCCCGGGATCGGCCCGCAGTCCCTGGGCCCCCAGGAAGAGAGCCTGGGCGGCGGTGCTGGCGAGCAAGGGCATTGAATGAGCCAAGGATGAACTCGGTTGAACCCAGATGATGCCGCATCCGTGTTCATCCGTGTTTATCTGTGGCAAGAATTCGGATTTTCGCGGTGAGACCCGCCTCTCTTTTCCTTAGAGGCGGAACCGGTGCACGAGGAACTGGAGGCCCTCGGCCACCTTGGACAGGTCCTCCGCGGTCTTGGAGATCTCGACCACGGTGGCGGCCAGCTCATGGGTGGCGGCGGCATTCTGCTGGAGCTTGCCGGAGGTCTGTTCCATCAGCCCGCTCACCTCCTGGCAGGCCTCGCCCTGGCCCCGGTTGAGCCCCGACACACCCTGCACCTGACTCGAGACCTCCTCGATGCGCACCCGGATGGAGTCGAGCCTCCCGAGGGTCTTGGCGACCCCCTCGTTGCCCCGGGCGACCGCCTCCTCCGTGAGGTTGATCAATTCCCGGATCTCGGTGGCGGCCTTGGCGCTGCGCTCGGCCAGCTTGCGCACCTCCTCGGCGACCACCGCGAAGCCCTTGCCCTGGGCTCCGGCCTTGGCCGCCTCGATGGCGGCGTTGAGGCTCAGGAGGTTGGTCTGGCGGGCGATGTCCTGGATGACCTGGACGGCGCGGATGATCCGCCCCGTGGTCTCGCGGATGGCTTCCATGCCCTCCTCGGTCTCCTTGCCGGCCCTTGCCCCCTCCTCGGTGTCCTCGGCCGCGGCTTGGGTCCTGGCCTCGGTCTCCAGGGTGTTCTGGTCCAGCTGGTCGAGGTTGGCCCCCAGGCGCCGGATGGCCCCCTGCACGCCGCCGCCGGCCCGGAGAAGCTCCTCGCCTACCCTGGCGGTGTCTTCGACGGTCCGCTGGATTTCTTCTGCGGTGCTGGCCATCTCCGTGGCGCCGGAGGCCACGCTCTGCGAGGCCAACTCCACCTCGCGGAGGGCCTGGTTCAGGCGATCCACCATCCCGTTGAAGGTCCGGGCCTGCTGACCGATCTCATCGTCGGTCTGGGCCTCCGCCCGCACGGTGAAGTCCCCCTCGGCCACCAGGGCGAGGGAACGGCCGAGCCCGTCCAGGGGGTTCAGGATGACCCGGCGCACGAAATAGAAAATGAGGATCCCCATCAGGACCAGGGTCAGCAGTCCGACCAGGACGGCCTGCCACTGGAAGGACCGCTCCTGCCGCTGGAGGTCCGCCGTGGACTGCGAGATTCCAAAGACCGCCACGAAGTCGCCCACGGGGCGGCCGTTGAAGGCCGTCATCCCTAGGGCCTGGTGGCAGGACTGGCAGCCCTCCTGGAGCCGGCCCGGCGCCAGCATGTAGGACCAGGGGGCCCCGTCCGGGCCCGTGTAGCTGCCCCGGTAGCTCTCCAGGGCGGGATCCGCCTGGAAGGCGCGGACGGCCTGGCGCTCCACATCCCCCTCAGGCCCCGGGGAGATGGCGTCCAGGGGCACGCGGTGATAGGCCTGGCCCACCTTCTTGCAATAGGCCTCGGCCTCCCAGTGCAGCATGTAGCGGGCATTGGTGCCCAGGGCCAGGAGGTTCGCCTCGAAGTCCCTCTTCGCCCTGGCGCTCTGGGTGCGACCCACGAGCAGGGTGAGCAGGACGATCAGGGCCAGCAGGGTCCCCGCCACGGGCAGGAAGAACTTCATGGCCAGGGTTTTTGGACGCACGAGCACTCCAGCGGGCCGATAAGGCCAGATGGGAATCCATCGTCACCCATGGCCTGAATCGTAAATTTATGTCATTTAATTCGAATCCATGGATTTAATAGTCCGACCTGGAGGTTGCCAATGCGGGTCAGATCCGCGCCGCCAGTTCGGCCCCCTGGCGGATGGCCCGCTGAGCATCGAGTTCGGCGGCCAGGTCGGCGCCGCCGATGAGCTGTACCCGTTTCCCGGCGGCCTTGAGAGGGGCATCCAGGCTGCGCTCCGACACCTGGCCCGCGCAGAGGATGACGCTGTCCACGGCCAGGCACCGGGAACCGGCATCCCTGCCGTCGCGGATCCAGAGGCCCTCGTCGTCGATGCGCTCGTAGTGGACGCCGCCCTGCATCTTCACCTTCATGGCCTTGAGCGTGGCCCGGTGGATCCAGCCCGTAGTCTTGCCCAGGTCCGCGCCCATGCGGTCCGTCCTGCGCTGAAGGAGGAAGACCTTCCGGGCCGGTGCCGATGGGAGGGGAGCCGGCAGGAGGCCGCCCCGGTGGGCGTGGACGCCATCCACGCCCCACTCGCCCAGGTAGCGATCAAGCTGCGGGGCCTGCAGGGGCTGCACGAGGAACTCCGCCACATCGAAGCCGATGCCCCCGGCGCCGATGATGGCGACGGCCGGGCCCGCCACCTTCCGGCCCGAGAGCAGGTCCGCGTAGCCGATCACTTTCGGGTGGTCGATGCCCGGGATGTCCGGCGTGCGGGCCCGCACTCCCGTGGCGAGGACGATCTCGTCGAAGTCCGTCAGGGCCTCCACCGTGGCCCGCTCGCCCAGGCGCAGGGTCACGCCGGCCCTGGCCAGCCTTCGGCCGAAGTAGCGCAGGGTCTCGAAGAACTCCTCCTTGCCCGGCACCCGCTTGGCCAGGTTCAGCTGGCCCCCCAGCTCCTGGGCCGCCTCGAGGAGGGTGACGAGGTGGCCGCGCTCGGCGGCGTGGCAGGCGAAGCTCAGGCCCGCGGCGCCCCCGCCCACCACGGCGATGCGCTTGGGGGCGATCACGGGCTCGAAGCGCAGCTCGGTCTCGTAGCAGGCCCGGGGATTCACGAGGCAGGTGGCGCGCTTCTGCTGGAACACCAGGTCCAGGCAGGCCTGGTTGCAGGCGATGCAGGTGTTGATGTCCTGGGGGCGATCCTCGGCGGCCTTCTGCACGAAATCGGGATCCGCCAGCAGGGGCCGGGCCAGACTCACCAGGTCGGCGCAGCCGCCGGCGAGGATCTCCTCGGCGACCTCGGGGGTGTTGATGCGGTTGGTGGCGACCAGGGGGATGCCCACCGCTCCCATGAGCTTCTTCGTCACCCAGGCGTAGGCGCCCCGCGGCACCATGGCGCCGATGGTGGGCACCCGGGCCTCGTGCCAGCCGATGCCCGTGTTGATGATGGTGGCGCCCGCCGCCTCGACGGCCTTGGCCAGCTCCACCACCTCCTCCCAGCTGCTGCCGTCCGGCACCAGGTCCAGCATGGACAGCCGGAAGATGAGGATGAAATCCGGCCCCACGGCCGCGCGCACGGCTTTCACGATCTCCACGGGGAAGCGCATGCGGCCCTCGAAGCTGCCGCCCCAGGCGTCCGTGCGGCGGTTGGTGCGGGCCGCGATGAACTGGTTGATGAGGTAGCCCTCGCTGCCCATGATCTCGACGCCGTCGTAGCCGGCTCTCTTGGCCAGGACCGCACAGCGGGCGTAGTCGCGGATGGTGGCCCGCACGCCCCGGTCGCTGAGGGCCCGGGGCTTGAAGGGCGTGATGGGGCTCTTCACGGCCGAGGGGGCCACGCTGAGGGGGTGGTAGCTGTACCGGCCGCCATGGAGGATCTGCAGGGCGATCTTCCCGCCCGCCTGGTGGACGGCGGCGGTCACCTTCCGGTGCTTGGCCACCTGCCAGGGCCAGGAGAGCTGGGAGCCGAAGGGCGTGAGGCGGCCCCGCAGGTTGGGCGCGATCCCGCCCGTCACGATCAGGCCCACCCCCCCCTTGGCCCGCTCCGCGTAGAAGGCGGCCAGCTTGGTGAAGCCGTGCTTGGCCTCCTCCAGGTTCGTGTGCATGGAACCCATGAGCACGCGGTTGCGCAGCGTCGTGAATCCGAGCTCAAGCGGGGTGAGCAGGTGGGGATAGGACACGGGGGCTCCGGATGCGTGGGGCCAGTGTAAGACCACACCGAGCCTACCCGGAGCCAGGAAGGGACGGTCTACTCGGACTTCTCCACCACGATCACCATGCGGGTGGCGACGGCGGCCAGGGCGCCCACGGCGGCAAAGACCGGGAGCAGGGCCGCGCCCACCAGGCCGAGTGTCAGCGGGATCTCGATGAGGGTCTTCCCCTCTTCATTTTTCAAGGTGATCCGCCGGATGTGGCCCTGGTGGATGAGGTCCTTGATCGTGTCCAGCACCTTGCCCCCATCGAGCTTGAAGGTCTCAGTGCGGGTGCGCTCCTGGCCGGGGTCCGGGCTCATGGTGGTCTCCTCTCGGAAAGGGGAAGCAATCAGGCGCGCACCAGCAGGTGACGGGCCAGCCAGACCTGCAGGCGGCCCAGCAGCAGGGCCAGATGGAGGGTGAGGGGCAGCAGGAACAACCCAGCCAGGCCGCACAGCACCAGCGCCAGGTCGGGGTGAGCGACCATCCAGGCACCGCCACCCACTCCCAGGCTGATAGCGCCCGGGGCGAGGAACAGGCGGGCCAGGGGCAGGGCCAGGAGGCCCAGGCCCAGGGAGAGCAGGGTGACCATCAGGGTGAAGTAGGCGATGCCCAGCGGCAGGTGCAGCAGGAAGTAGAGGAGGCTGGTCCAGGTGCGGCGGTCGCGGACCAGCGCCTTCACTCGCCCCAGCCACCCTTCCCCTTCCGGCAGCAGGGCCGGGGCCTCCGCGGTGCCCCCGCCCACCAGGAACTTCAGCAGGTGGGTTTCAGCCACGGCCAGCAGGCGGGTGCCCGCCAGGAAGGCCAGGGCCACCGGGAGGCCGATGATGAGGATGGCCAGGCCCAGGCTCAGGGAGAGGCCGGCCACCGCGAAGGTGAAGGCGAAGCAGCCGGTGGCGAGGGAGAGCAGCAGGTAGAGCAGGGTCGTGTAGGCGCGGCCGGTGGCCAGGACCTCGAAAAAGCCGGGATGGGTCGGGGAAGAGAGGGACATGGAGGCTCCGGGGTTGTCCCAATCTACGGGCTCCGGCCCCGGCGGGGTGGCCCCAACCGGCGAACCGTGAGCCGGGACCGGCCAGTGAGGTCAGCCCAGGGCGGGCACCCGCCAGAGGGCCAGTTCCTCGCCCAGGCCGGGCGCAGGCAGCAGGCCGTTCTCCACGGCGCCGTCATCGCTTTCGGGTTCGCAGAGGTAGACGGCGACGGCGCCCAGGGGCTGGTCCGTGGGCACCAGGGCCCAGCCGGGGGGGACAGTCCGGGGCCCCCGCCGCCAGGAGACCGAAAGCTCACCGACGGCCTCGGCTTCCAGGATGGCGCGGCCCCCCTTGGAGCCCAGGCCCTCGACCACCGGCACCTCCACCTCGAAGGTACCCACGGCTTCGCGGAGGGTGAGGCCGTGCAGGCGGAGGTGGGCGGCCATGCGGGCGGGCACCAGGTAGGCCGTCGGGCGGTCCACCACGGTGCTGCCCACGAAGCGCCCCAGGTAGGGAAGGCTCAGGGCGGTGGGGGCCCCGTCCAGGGTGCGGGGCGTGCGGGTGAGAATCTCGATGGGGCTCTCGAAGCGCTCCAGTCCGTAGCGGATGGCGATGCGCTCCCGGGGGGTGATGGACTCCGCCACGGTCTGCACCACCTCGTCCCGGTGGGCGGCCACGTGCCTGAGCGTCTCCAGCATGAAGGCGTAGGCCGTGCGCACCCGCTCGGCGAAGCTGATGTAGGAATAACACTCCAGCAGCAGGTCCATCCGCCCGGTGAGGCCCCGGTAGTTGCTCCCGAAGCGCGGATGGTGGGGGTAGGTCATCCAGCCCTCCCGCACGGGGGCGCCGGGCTCGGCCTCGCGGTCCGCATCCAGGGCCCGCTCGTCCTCCACGAAGTTGCCGTACCAGCCCGCATCCAGTCCATGGTTGGCCTTCAGGGCCGCGGTGACGGGCGGCAAGAGGCGCTCCCGCATGTAGCGGATGGGCTCGCCCCGCCCGCTGTCCACGGTGTGGGGGATGTCGTAGGTCATGGAGAAGCGGTGCACGGACCCGTTGGTGGCGTGGTTGTCGATGGTCAGGTCCGGCGCCCAGGGCTGGCAGACCCGGGTCTGCAGCAGGCGCATCTCCTCGCTCTCCAGGCGCAGGTAGTCGCGGTTCAGGTTGATCTTGGCGGCGTTCACCCGGGTCCCCACCCCGCTGTCGGGACCCAGCTGGCCCGTGAGCTTCGGCAGGTGCAGCCGCCGGTTGCCCGGGTCGATGGCATCGTTGCCATCGGGATTGAACAGGGGCGCCACCACGAGGGTGAGGTCCGCCAGGATCTGTCCTGCGTCCAGGCCGGGCCGGTCCTCCAGCAGGTCGCGCACCAGCATCAGGCAGCCCTCCTTGCCCTCCACCTCGCCGGCATGGATGCCGCTGATGACCAGCACCACGGGGCGGCCCAGGGCCCGGGCCTGCTCCGGGGTCCTGGCGCCCTGGGCCGAGAGCACCAGCAGGGGCAGGTCTCGGCCCTGGGGGCTTTCGCCGAAACTGGTGACGTGCAGACGCTTGTCACCCAGGGCCTGGAGCCCCGCGATGAAGGCCATCACGTCCGCATGGCGGCTGGTCTCCTCGTAGCGGGTGGCTTCGGCGCGGGTGAGCAGGGACATGGGCACTCCTTCCGATTCAGGGCCGGGCCGGGATCACAGGCTCCGTTTCAGCACCTCTTGGCCCATGTGGGTCACCCGGTACCGTCCGATGGCCCGCTCGCGAACCAGGTCGTGGCGCTCCAGGTAGGCCAGGTCGGCATCCGAGGCCCCCGCCTTCACCAGATGATCCCGCGCCACGTCCGGGTGCTTGGCCACCACCTGGAGCAGGGTGATCTGGCGGGAGGAGATGGGTTCAGCCAAGGGAGCTCCTGGGACATTGCCCGGCGGGACGGACGCTAGGGGGATGCTACCGCCGATGGTCCGGCTTGCGCGGGATCCCTTTCTTCGGACCGCCCCAGTAGCTGGTCTCCTCGGCGAAGCAGATGTTCTCCAGGTCCGACACGCGCTCCTGGAGGCAGGCCTGGGCATCGCTGATGGCCTGGTTGTAGATGGCCGGGCCCAGCTCCTTCAGGCAGAAGGTGAGGAAGGTCCCGGCCCCCAGCTCGCCGAGGCTCTCGCCGTATTCCTCGGCCACGAAGCGCTGGATGGGGCCGTGCAGCCGCTTTTCGATATCGGGGGGAAGCTTGATGTCCATGGGGCCTCGCGAGATCGTCTCATTCAAGAGTGTGGCTGCAGTTCGCCGTGAGACGAAAGGATGGACCAGGGACCGTCGAACCCCGGGCGGATGGAGCCTGCTCCAAGATCGAGGTAGAGTCAGGCATGCCCCAGCGTGTCCTCCTCACGGGTGCCACCGGTTTCATCGGCCGGAACCTTCATGGTCCGCTGGAGGAGGCTGGTCATGATGTCCGATGCCTGACGCGACAGGTCGAGGAGGCCCGGCGCCTCTGGCCCCAGCGGCGGTGGGTGGGTGGCGACCTGGGCGATTCCGCGTCGCTGCCCTCGGCCCTGGAGGGATGCGACACGGCCTATTACCTGGTCCACGGCATGGGTGCCCACCGTCCGGGCTGGGCTGAAGAGGAGCTGCGATGGGCCCGGAATTTTGCCCAGGCCGCGGGCCTTGCGGGGGTCCGCCGGATCATCTACCTGGGGGGAGTGGCTCCCCAGGGCTCCCCCTCCGAGCACCTCCTCTCCCGCCTGAACACCGGCGAGACGCTCCGGGCTGGCCCCGTGCCCACCCTGGAACTCCGGGCCGGCATGATCATCGGCGCCGGCAGCGCCTCCTGGACCATCGTGCGGGACCTGGCGGCCCGGCTGCCCGCCATGGTGCTCCCCGCCTGGCTGTCACACCGGAGTGAACCCGTGGCCATGGAGGGTGTCCTGGCGGCCCTCTTGGCGGGAGCGCACTTCGACCTTCCGGAGAGCACCTGGTGGGACATCCCCGGCCCCGAAGCCCTTTCGGGCAGTGAAATCCTCCTTCGCCTGGCAGCGGTCATGGGTCGCAAACCCCTGCTCCTGAAGATCCCACTCATCACCCCCCGGCTCTCGTCCCACTGGATCCGGCTGGTGACGCGAGCGGACTACTCGGTGGCGCGGGAACTCGTCGAGGGGTTGACCTCGGACCTGCTCGCGACCCGGCCCGGCTACTGGGAGGCGGCTGGCCTTCCGCCTCCCTTGGGGCTGGAGGAGGCCATGGGGCAGGCCCTCGCCGCCGAGGCTGGGACCCTTCCCCGGGCGGGGAGGGTCGCGGAGACTCTGGCGGGCTGGCTCACCCCGCGGAACCATCCCTCGAGGTAGTCGCCGCCGGGCATGGTTGTCGGGGTGGGGCGCCGCCTTCAGCAGGATTGGCCTTCCACCCCTTCAACAGGCTGGTTCAGCCCCCATCGGCTGTTGATCGGTGTTCCTCGGTGTCCACCGGCGGCTTGTTTTCTTCTTCTTTGCCGGCCCCTGGACCGGCGGCTCCCTTCGGCTGGGCGAAGCGCTGGGCGCGCAGGTGGAAGTCGTCGGTGAAGGTCCGGCGGATGAGTGGGGGCGGAGCCGTCTCCGCCTGCTCCCGGGCCTTGCGCAGGCGCCAGAGTGCCCAGATGGCAGGCAGCAGCAGGACCAGCGGGTATTCCAGCAGCAGGCGGCGGGGGTTCAGCAGGTACTGGGTGGGGCGCAGGCCGTCGGAGTACCAGGCATTGAGGATCCAGGCCTCGTCGTACTCGTGCAGTTCGGCGGCCTCGGCCTTGAGCATGCGGAGCACCTCCTCGTCCTCTCCCTGTTTCACGGTCACATAGTCGGTGATGGCGCTGCCAGGATCCCGGTCCACCCCCTTCACCATCACCCGGGCCACGCTGGGCCGCTGCAGATGGCAGAAGGGGTTCAGGGCCAGGAGGAGGACCTGCACCAGCAGGATCCAGAGGATCGCGGCCACCAGCACCCAGAGGCTGAGGAGGGCGCTGAAGCGGACGGCGGGGCGGGCAAGGACGGACATGAAGGAAGTATCGCCGATCCCGAGCCCGGGGCCGGAGGGGAAGACCTTCCCCGGCCCGGACTCCAGATTTTTGCCAGGCCGTCGAAGAGACTTCAGAATCACTCCTGTCGACATGTCACCCATCGGTACACCCCTCCTGCCTCCAGGTCCGCCCAGCCCCATGGGACCGCACGGATTCCCCCTCGACTCCGTTCCCATCGGCATCGCCCTGAGTCAGGGCGGAGTCTATCTCCAGGTCAACACGGCCTTCCTGAGCCTGTTCGGGCACGAGACCAGCTCCGAAGTCCTCGGCGGATCCCTCCTGGACCACATTGCACCGGGCCAGCGGGAGCTCCTCCGGAAGAGAAACGAGGAGCGGGAGAGGACGGGCTCCGGACCGGTGGAATACGAGACCATGGGACTCCGCAGGGACGGAACCGCCTTCCCCATGCAGGTCCATGTCTCCAGCGTCCCCCTCGCCCTCGGCATCGGGACCCTGGCCTTCCTCACGGACATCTCCGGGCGCAAGGCGGTCGAGGCGCGGCTCCTGGAGAGCGAGGAGAAATTCCGGGCCTACGTCGAGCAGTCCATCGACGTCATCTTCACCCTGGATGCCCAGGGGACCTTCGCCTTCGTCTCCCCGGCCTGGGAGCGGCACTTCGGCTTTCCCGCCAGCGAGGTCCTCGGGCGTCCCTTCGCGCCCTTCGTGCACCCCGAGGACGCGGGGCCCTGCCAGCACCACCTCCTGCGGGTCCTGTCCACCGGGCGGGCCGAGACCAGCCCCCCCTACCGCGTCCGCCACGCCGACGGGTCCTGGCGCCGGTTCGTGGCCAACGGTTCCGCCATGGCCTCGCCCGGCGGGGCGCCCGTCTACCTCGGCGTGGCCCATGACATCACCGAGGTGCATGCGGCCCAGGAACTGCTGCAGCGGGAGCGGAAGAACGCGGAGCGCTACCTCGACGTCGCCCAGGTGATCCTGGTGGCCTTCGACGACCAGGCCCACATCACCCTCCTCAACCGGAAGGGCCATGCGGTACTCGGCTATGAGGAAGGCGAACTGATGGGCCAGGACTGGTTCCGGGTCTGCCTCCCTCCGGAGGAGTACGAACCGGTGAGGGAGGTCTACAGGCGCATGCTGGCCGGCGAGATCGCATCCCTGGAATACAACGAGAACCCCATCCTGCGGAAGGACGGGGAGCGGCGCATCGTGGCCTGGCACAACGCGGTCGTGAGGGACGAGGCGGGCCGGATCACCGGGATCATCAGCTCAGGGGAGGACATCACCGAGCGCAAGCAGGCCGAAACATTGCTGCGGGAAAACGAGGAACAGCTGCGCGTCATCTTCTCGGCCTCGGACGCTGGGATTGTCCTGGTGTCGGACCAGGGGGTGATCACCTTCGCGAACCAGGGCATGGCCGACCTGTTCGGCCTGACGGTCCAGGAGGTGATCGGCACGACCTACACGTCCCATGTGCATGAGTCGGAACTGCGGGTCAGCGATGCGCGCATGTGGCGGATCATCAAGGGCGAGATCCAGAGCATCTCCGTGGAGCGGAGGTACCTCCGGGCGGACGGCACGACCTTTTGGGGTCACCTGTCCGGGCGCCGGCTGGAACACCCGGATGGGAGCCTCCGCGCCCTGGTGGGGATCATCACCGACGTCACCAAGCGCCGGGAGGCGGAGGAGCAGCAGCGGCTCCTCGAGGCCGAGCTCCACCAGGCCCAGAAGCTGGAAAGCCTGGGCAGCCTGGCGGGCGGGGTGGCCCACGACATGAACAATGTGCTGGGGGCGATCCTCGGCCTGGCCTCGGCCCACATCGAGGACCAGGCACCGGGGAGTCCGGCTGAAAAGGCCTTCGAGACCATCATCAAGGCGGCCGAACGGGGCGGAAACATGCTGAGGAGCCTGCTCAGCTTCGCCCGCCAGACCTCCAGCGAGGTGCAGGCGCTGGATTTGAACCTGATCCTGCGGGAGGAGGTGCACCTCCTGGAGCGCACCACCTTCGCCAAGGTCCGTCTGGTCATGGACCTGGACCCGGACCTGCGGCCCATCCGGGGCGATGCCAGCGCCCTGACCCACGGGTTCATGAACCTCTGCGTGAACGCGGTGGATGCCATGGACGAGAAGGGCACCCTCACCCTCCGGACGCGGAACCTCGACCCTGACTGGATCGAGGTGCAGGTAGAAGACACCGGGGAGGGCATGGCCAAGGAGGTCCTGGACCGCGCCCTGGACCCCTTCTTCACCACCAAGGAAGTGGGCAAGGGCACGGGCCTGGGCCTCTCCATCGTGTACCGGACCGTAAAGGCCCACCACGGCGAGATGGAGATCCGGAGCGAGCCCGGCCAGGGCACCCGCGTGGTGATCCGCTTCCCGGCCTGCGAGGTGGATCCAAGTACAGAGTCCGCCGGAATCCTCCCGATGGCGGCCACCCCCAGGTCGCTCAAGGTGCTGCTGGTGGATGACGACGAACTGATCCAGAGTTCCATCGGGGGCCTGATCGAACTCCTGGGCCACCAGACCACCACCGCCCCGACGGGAGAGGCCGCCCTGGCCCTGATCGAGGCCGGGCTGAGGCCGGATCTGGTCATCCTCGACATGAACATGCCGGGCATGGGCGGGGCGGGAACCCTTCCCCGCCTGCGGACCCTGCTGCCCCTGGTGCCCGTCCTGCTGGCCACGGGACGCGCCGATCAGGCCGCCCAGGACCTGGTCCTGGCTCACCCCTTTGTCTCCATGCTGTCCAAGCCCTTCGGTCGGAAGGAACTCCAGGCCCAGCTGGCGCCCTACCTGGGATGACCGGCGCCGCCCAGTCGAGGTGCCGGGGCTACCATGGGGCCCATGTCCCCGATGACTTCTCCCTCCGCGCCCCTGGGTCCTGACGGCCGGCTGCTCTTCGCCACCCGGGCGCTGCGCATGTTCTCCTACGGCTTCCTCTCGGTGGTGCTGGTGCTCTACCTGGCTGGCCTGGGCTTCAGCGAGGGGCGCATCGGCCTGCTGCTGACCCTCACCCTGGCGGGCGATGTGCTGGTCTCGCTCTGGATCACCCTTCATGCGGATCGCCTGGGGCGGAGGCGCATGCTCATCCTGGGCTCCGCGCTCATGCTGATGGCCGGCGTGCCCTTCGCCCTCAGCGGGGACTTCACCGTCCTGGTGCTGGCCGCCACCGTCGGGGTCATCAGCCCCTCGGGCAACGAGGTGGGGCCCTTCCTGGCCATCGAGCAGGCGGCCCTCTCCCAGGTCCTGCCCGAGGCGCGCCGGACCGGCGTGTTCGCCTGGTACCACCTGGCCGGAGCCTTCGCCACGGCCCTGGGCGCCCTGGCCGGAGGCTGGACGGCTCAGGCCCTCCAGGCCGCGGGCCTCAGCCCCGTCGCCAGCTACCGGGCGTTGGTCTACGCCTACGCGGCCATGGGGCTGGTCCTGGCGGGCCTTTTCACCGGCGTTTCCGGCGCCGTGGAAGCGCCCCCCTCCTCCGTGGTCGCTGGCCGCCTGGGATTGCACGCCTCCAGGGGGGTGGTGTTCCGGCTGTCGGCCCTCTTCTCGCTGGATGCCTTCGCCGGCGGTTTCGTCATCCAGAGCCTCGTGGCCTACTGGTTCCACCGGCGCTTCGGCGTCGAGCCCGGGCTGCTGGGCTCCATCTTCTTCGCGGCCAACCTGTTGGCGGGCCTCTCCGCCCTCTACGCCGTGCGGCTGGCCGCGAAGATCGGCCTCATCCGCACCATGGTCTTCACCCACATCCCCTCCAACGTGCTGCTGATCCTGGTGCCGCTCATGCCCAACCTGCCCCTGGCCATCGGCGTGCTCCTGCTGCGCTTCAGCATCTCCCAGATGGACGTGCCCACCCGCCAGGCCTACACCATGCAGGCGGTGGCGCCCGATGAGCGGTCCGCCGCCGCCGGCGTCACCGGCATCGCCCGCACCACCGGCGCCGCCATCTCCCCGGTGCTGGCCGGACCCATGTTCGCCCTGCCCGCCCTGGCCGGCCTCCCCTTCTTCCTGGCCGGCGGCCTCAAGCTCCTCTACGACCTGCTGCTCTACCGGAGCTTCAAGGCCTCGGATGCGGGGGCGCCGGAAAAGTGAACGGGCCCAGGTCCCGGAATGGCACAATCGGGTCGTCAATCCACCCACTCACCCCAGGAGGTTTCCCATGGCCACCCGCGCGCTCTTCGGTACCACCCTTTGGACCGCCGCCCTGCTGGCGGCCTCGGTCCTGTCCGCGGCCCCCCCGCAGGAGGCCGCCAAGGTGGGCTTCGTCTACGTCGGCCCCGTGGGCGACTCCGGCTGGACCTACCAGCACGACCTGGGCCGAAGGCAGATGGAGGCCAACCTCAAGGGCAAGGTGGCCACCCGCTTCGTGGAGAACGTGCCCGAGGGTGCCGATGCGGAGCGGGTCATCCGCGAGATGGCCCAGGGAGGCGCCAAGGTCATCTTCGCCACCTCCTTCGGCTACATGAACCCGGCCCTCAGCGTGGCCAAGCAGTTCCCCAACACGGTCTTCATGCACGCCACCGGCTACAAGACCGCCCCCAACCTGGGCATCTACAACGGCCGCTTCTACGAGGGCCGCTACCTCAGCGGTGTCCTCGCCGGGAAGATGACCAAGAGCAACATCGCCGGCTACGTGGCCTCGTACCCCATCCCTGAAGTGGTCATGGGCATCAACGCCTTCACCCGGGGCATGCAGAGCGTGAACCCCAAGGCCGAGGTGCGTGTAGTGTGGGTGAACTCCTGGTTCGATCCCGGCAAGGAGCGGGAGGCCGCCCTGGCCCTCATCACCCAGGGGGCGGACATGCTCACCCACGAGACCGACTCCGCCGCCGCCAACCAGGCCGCCGAGGAAAAGGGCGTGAAGGTGTTCTGCTACAACTCCGACGAGCTGAAGTACGCCCCCAAAGGCCAGCTGGGCGGCGTGCTCCTCACCTGGGGCGACTACTACACCAAGGTGGTGGGCGAGGTGCTGGCGGGGACCTGGAAGTCCGGCAGCGTCTGGGGCGGCCTCAAGGACGGCTTCATCAAGATGGCGCCCATGAGCGCGGCCGTGCCCAAGGATGTCCAGGCCCATGTGAAGAAGCTGGAGGCCCAGATCGTGGCCGGCAAGCTCCACCCCTTCACGGGCCCCGTGGTGGACCAGGAGGGCAAGGTGCGGGTGGCCGCAGGCCAGACCATTTCCGACGTCGACCTGGAGAAGATGGACTACTTCGTCAAGGGCGTGGCTTCCAAGATGCCCGGGAAGTAGCCCAACCGCAGACCAGAAGAACCAGGAAGGACGCGCCATGGACCTGAAGGCGTTCATCCGGCGGCTGCCCAAGGCCGAGTTGCACCTGCACATCGAGGGTGCCCTGGAACCCGAGATGATGTTCGACCTGGCCCGCCGCAACGGCGTGGTCCTGTCCTACCCCAGCGTCGAAGCGACGCGGGCGGCCTACGCCTTCCGGGACCTGCAGTCCTTCCTGGACATCTACTACGCCGGCGCCGCGGTGCTGCTGCATGAGCGGGACTTCTACGACTTGGCCATGGCCTACTTCCACCGCGCCCGGGCGGATGGCGTGGTGCATGCGGAGCTGTTCTTCGATCCGCAGACCCACACGGCCCGCGGGGTCGCCTTCGAGACGGTGCTGGCGGGCCTCGAGCGGGCCGCGCAGGATGCGGAAGCGCTGCTGGGCATCAGCTCCCGGCTGATCCTCTGCTTCCTGCGCCACCTCTCCGAGGCCGAGGCCTTCGCCACCCTGGAGCTGGCCCGGCCCCACCACCACCGCATCCATGGCGTGGGACTGGATTCCTCGGAGCAGGGCCATCCCCCCGCCAAGTTCGAACGCGTCTTCGCCTGCTGCCACGACCTGGGCCTGCGCCTGGTGGCCCATGCGGGGGAGGAGGGGCCGCCGGCCTACGTCTGGGAGGCCCTGGACCGCCTCCGGATCGAGCGCATCGACCACGGCGTGCGGGCCGCGGAGGACCCGGCCCTGGTGGCGCGGCTGGTGCGGGAGCGCATCCCCCTCACGGTCTGCCCGCTCTCGAACGTCAGGCTCCGCGTCTTCCCGGACCTGGCCCGGCACAACCTCAAGCAGCTGCTGGACCGGGGGCTTTGCGTCACCCTCAACTCCGACGACCCCGCCTATTTCGGCGGCTACATCGGCCAGAACTTCCTGGAGGCCGCCGAGGCCCTGGGCCTGTCCCGGAGCGACCTGGTGACCCTGGCCCGGAACAGCCTCCAGGCCAGCTTCGTCACCGATGCGGAGCGGGCCCCCTGGCTGGCGCAGTTGGAGACGGTGGCCGGGGAGAGCTGAGCCGCTAGATGCGCTCGGCAAAGTCCCGGAGGGCCTGGGCGCAGGCCTGGGGGCGGGCCTGCAGGAGCCAGTGGGGACCCTCGAGGGTGAGGGTCTCCAGGCCGGGAAGGTGGGCCCGCAGCCAGCGGATGGCGGCCCGGGGCACCAGCCGGTCCCGGCTTGCGCAGAGGGCCAGGACCGGCACCCGGATGCGGGCGAGGAGGGCCGTGTGATCCAGGGCCAGCACGGCCAGCAGCCGGGCCTTCAGTGTGGCGGCGGGAGCCTGTGGAAACATGGTCCGGGCCAGGCCGGTCAGGGCCGGGGTGTGCCACTTCCCAAACAACAGGAACCGGAGCAGCAGCGGGGGCAGCCGCGCGGGAGGGAGGGCGCGGAGGAACGGCGCCGTCCAGGCCAGGGCGGGCCTGGGATTCCGGGCGAAGCTGCCGCAGAGCACCAGGCCGCGCAGTCCCGCGGGGGCCTCCGCGGCCAGGGCGATGGCGACGGGGCCCGAGAAGGATTCCCCCAGCAGGAGGAAGGGCTGGTCCGCCGGCAGTTGCGCCCGTGCGAAGGCCAGGCACTCGGCATAGGAGGTCAGTTCCGCCGGATAGCGCAGCACCAGCGCTTCCAGGCCCTCCAGGAAGGGCAGGAGCGGCTCGAACATGAGGCCCGTCCCGTCCAGGCCGGGCAGGAGGACCAGGAGGGGAAGCTCATGGGTAATGGGCATGGACGGGGTCCTCGATCGCTCATCGTGGCCGGGACCGAGGGGCTTGTACCCAGGGCTCGACAGGAGACGCTACATGTCCACGAGCTTGGGGTGGACCAGCCGATCGAAGTCCTTGTAGGCCATGCTGATGAGCTCCGTGTGGGAACCGGCGTTGAAGGCGATGTGATCATCCTCCGCCAGATGGGGCTCCACGAAGACCGGCATGCCGTAGAGGTTCCCGAAGGGCGGCATGGCGCCGGGCTCGCATTCGGGGAAGTCGGCGATGAATTCTCCCTCGTGGGCCAACGCCACGGTTCCGGCCCCCGTGGCCTGGCGCAGGCGCTCCAGGTCCACTTTCCGGGTGGCCGGAACCACGGCCATGGCCAGGGTGCCGTCCATGTTCACGAGCACGGTCTTGGCCATCTCCCGGCCCGGGATGTGGGCCGCCCCGGCCACGGAGGTGGCCGTGAAGGCCAGGGGGTGCGGGATGATCGCGTGGGCCACTCCGCGCGCATTGAGGTATTCCTTGAGCTTGGTGGTGGGCATGGCAGCCTCCTCATTGGAAAGCAGCCCAAGGATGGGTTCCCGACGGGGCAGGCGCCATGATAACCAGGACATCCTCAATGCCCGGGAGTTCCCCTCAAGGACCTCCCAGGGCCTTCCGGGAAGGGGGAGGCCACCCCACCCGGCCGCCGAAGATGTGGATGGCCAGGCCCCCCAGGATCAGGCCCGCCGCCGCCAGGTGGCCCGGGGTGAGGGTCTCGCCCAGGGCCAGCCACGCCGAGCTGATGCCGAAGACCGGCACCAGCAGCGAGAAGGGCGCCACGGCCGAGGCCCCCTTCTTCACGATGAGCCAGTTCCACAGGCCGTAGCCCACCAGGGTGGACATGAAGGCCAGGTAGGCGATGGCGCCCAGGCTGAGCCAGCCCAGGTGCCGCAGGGCCGTCAGCACCACGGTCCTTCCCTCGAAGGCCCAGGACAGGGCCAGGAGCGGCAGGGGGGATACCAGGCTGGACCAGACCATGAGGCCCAGGGTGTCCACCCGGCCCATTTTCTTGGTGAGAAGGTTGGCGGCGGCCCACATGAGGGCCGCCAGGAGCAGCATCACCAGGGCCGACAGGGGCATGGTGAGCCCCCCCTTGGGCGTTCTGGCCCAGCCCATGAGGGCCAGCCCGGCCCCGGACACCAGGAGCCCCAGGGCGTGGTGCCAGCGGAAGCGCTCACCGAAGAAGGCCACCGCCAGCAGGGCCGTGAAGAAGGCCTGGGACTGGAGAATGATGGAGGACAGGCCCGCCGGAGCCCCCCACCGGATGGCCGTGAAGAGGAACCCGAACTCCCCCACCCCCAGGAAGAGGCCGTAGGCCACCAGCAGCCGCCAGGCCACCTGGGGCCGCGGTACGAAGAAGACCGCCGGCAGGGCCGCCAGGACGAAGCGCAGGCAGGCCAGCAGGAGGGGCGGGACCTCCCGCACCCCCACGGCGATGACCACGAAGTTGAAGCCCCAAAGCGCCGTGACCACCAGGGCCGTGGCCACGAGGAGGGGAAGCGAAAGCGTGTCCTTCATGGGATCCTTTGGGGGCCGGCCATCCCCCATTCTGCGGGGACTGGCCACAGAATCCACCGATTCACGCAGACGGGACCAGGCGCCGGCGGAGGATCGCCCCGGGGGGCCCTTGCACCGGAACACCCGCATCGATGTCCTCAGGGGTGTGGCCATCCTCATGGTCATGCTGCTGCATTTCACCCTGGCCTACCGCCTGGGGGACAGCCCGCTCACCTGGATCCTCCCGGGGCCCTGGCTGCGGGCGGCCCTCCTCAACGGCAACTACGGCGTCACGATGTTCTTCGTGGTCTCGGGCTACCTCATCACCTCCATCTCCATGGAGCGCTACGGGGGACTGGACCACCTGAGCGCCCGGGGCTTCTACGCTTTCCGCTTCGCCCGGATCCTCCCGCCCCTGCTCCTGGCCCTGACCATCATCGTCCCCCTCGGCCTGCTGGGGCGGCCCTCCTTCCGCAACGCCGCCCAGGGCGCGGTCCTGCCCCGGGCCTTCTTCCTCACCGTCCTCCTCTCGATCCTCACCTTCTGGCACAACCTCCTCATGGCCGCCCGCGGCTACTTCAACTACGCCCTGAACATCTACTGGTCGCTCTCGGTGGAGGAGGCCTTCTACCTGGCCTTCCCCCTGCTCTGCGTGGGCCGGAAGCGGCAGCGCCTCTTGATCGCCGGGTGCCTCCTCGCCCTCGGGGCCGGGCCCCTCTACCGGCAGGTGCACCGGGGGGACGAGATCCGCTTCATGTACGGCTACCTGGCCTGCTTTGACGCCATCGCCCTGGGCTGCCTCACGGCGCTGCTGGCCGGGCGCTTCGACCTGGACGCCCTCCGTCGGCCCTGGGTGCAGGCCGCCGCCGC
>CAIMBM010000083.1 GCA_903839205.1 uncultured Holophagaceae bacterium
CTTCTTCTTCGCGACCTCTTCTGGCGTGCCCACGGCAATGATACGGCCGCCCTCGCCACCGCCCTCGGGACCCAGGTCGATGACCCAGTCGGGGGTCTTGAGGCCGCAGCAGGAGCGGAGGCCCACCGTCGCGCGCAGCGCGATGGCCCGCAGGGCGCGGCCCAGGAAGGGCCGCGTGAACATGCCATGGGCCACAATCGAATGACAGGCCGCCTATTTCAGGTAAGGCGCCAGGTACTTCCCCGTCACGCTGGCCTTCTTCTTCGCGACCTCTTCTGGCGTGCCCACGGCAATGATACGGCCGCCCTCGCCACCTCCCTCGGGACCCAGGTCGATGACCCAGTCGGCGGTCTTGATCACATCGAGGTTGTGCTCGATGACGATGAGGGTGTTGCCGGTCTCCACCAGGCGGTTCACCACCTCCAGCAGCTTCTGGATGTCCTTGAGATGCAGGCCCGTGGTGGGCTCGTCCAGGATGTAGACGGTGCGGCCCGTGGCCCGCTTGCTCAGTTCCTTGCCGAGCTTCACCCGCTGGGCCTCGCCGCCGGACAGCGTGGTGGCGCTCTGGCCCAGGCGGATGTACCCCAGCCCCACGTCCATGAGGGTCTGCAGCTTGTTGGCCAGCACGGGGATGGGCGCAAAGAGCCCCAGCGCCTCCTCCACGGTCATGTTGAGCACGTCGGAGATGCTGTGCCCCTTGTAGTGGACCTCGAGGGTCTCGCGGTTGTAGCGCTTGCCCTTGCACTGCTCGCAGGTGACGTAGACGTCCGGGAGGAAGTGCATCTCGATCTTGAGGACGCCGTCGCCCTCGCACTTCTCGCAGCGCCCTCCCTTCACGTTGAAGCTGTAGCGGCCAGGCGCATAGCCCCGCGCCTTGCTCTCGGGCAGCTGGGCGAACAGCTCGCGCAGGGGCGTGAAGAGCCCCGTGTAGGTGGCGGGATTGCTGCGGGGCGTGCGGCCGATGGGGGCCTGGTCGATGTCGATGACCTTGTCCACGGCCTCGAGGCCCTTGATGGCCCTGTGTTTCCCTACGATGTGGACCCCCTGGTGCAGCTGGTTGGCGAGGGCCTTGTAGAGGATCTCGTTCACCAGGGTGCTCTTGCCGGATCCGCTGACGCCGGTCACACAGGTGAAGAGGCCGATGGGAAAGTCCGCATCCACCTTCTTGAGGTTGTTCTCCTCGGCACCCAGGATGGACAGCTGCCCGCGCTTGGCCTTGCGGCGTGTCCTGGGCACGGGAATGGCGTCCCGGCCCGACAGGAAATCCCCGGTGATGGAACCGGGCGTGCGGCTGATCTCGTCCGGTGTGCCCTGGGCCACCACCCAGCCGCCGTGCTCGCCGGCGCCGGGGCCCATGTCCACCACGTGGTCCGCGGCCAGGATGGTCTCCAGGTCGTGCTCCACCACCAGCACCGTGTTGCCCAGGTCGCGCATCTCCTGGAGGGTGCGGATGAGCTGCAGGTTGTCCCGCTGGTGCAGGCCGATGCTCGGCTCGTCCAGCACGTAGAGCACGCCCTGGAGCTTGCTGCCGATCTGGGTGGCGAGACGAATGCGCTGGCCCTCGCCGCCGGACAGGGTGGCCGCGCTGCGGTCCAGGGTGAGGTAGCCGAGGCCCACGTCATCGAGAAACCCCAGCCGCTCGCGGATCTCCTTCAGCACTTTCTCGGCGATGACCGCGTCCTTGCCTTCCAGGGCGAGATCGGTGAACCAGCGGCGGGCCTCGCGCACGCTCTGGGCCGCCACGTCGGCAATGTGCAGGTCGCCCACGAACACGGCCAGGATCTCGGGCTTGAGGCGCCGGCCCCCGCAGTCCTCGCAGGGGATGACCCGCATGGATTCCTCCAGCTCCGCCTGGATCTCCTCGCTGGTGGTCTCGCGGTAGCGGCGATCGAGGTTGCCGATGATGCCCTCGAAATGGTGGACGAAGTCGTAGCGGTTCCGCTTGCTTTCGTAGGTGAACCGCATCTCCTTCTCGGTGCCGTGGAGGAGCAGGCGGCGGATGTCGGCGGGCAGCTTCTTCCAGGGCGTGTCGAGGCTGAACTTCAGCTTGCGGGCCAGCTGGTCCAGCAGCTGGGAGCGCCAGCCGTCCTCGCTCACGCTCTTCCACCCGCTGGCCTGGATGGCGCTCTCGTTGATGGAGAGGGCCGGGTTCGGGATGATCAGCTCCTCGGCAAACTGGCGCTTGAACCCGAGGCCGTCGCAGGTGGGGCAGGCGCCGTAGGGGCTGTTGAAGGAGAAGGAGCGGGGCTCCAGCTCAGGCAGGCCCAGGCCGAACTTCGCGCACGCCGTGTTGTTGCAGGCCAGCTTGGTGGAAAAGAGCTGCTCCGTGCCATCCTGGCGCCCCGCCTGAGAGCCGCCCCTTGGGCCATCCTTCGGACGGAGGCCCTCCGCTCCTGTTTCGGTCTCCAGAAGGATGAGGGCGCTGCCCTCGGCCAGGTTGCAGGCGATCTCCAGGCTGTCCGCCAGTCGGGTCGCGACCGCGGGGCTCACCTTCAGGCGGTCGATCACCACCTCCAGGGTGTGCTTCTTCTGCTTGTCCAGGTCCGGGACGCCCTCCGTGAGGTCGAGCATCTGGCCATTGACCCGGGCCCGGATGTAGCCGCGCTTCATGAGGTCCTGGAGCAGCCGCTTGTACTCGCCCTTCCGGCCGCGCACCACCGGCGCCAGGATCTGCAGCCTAGTGCCCTCGGGTCTGGCGAGGATCTGGTCCGCCATTTCCTGGATGGTCTGGCTGGCGATGGGCCGACCGCAGGCCACACAGGTGGGCTTCCCCGTCCGGGCGTACAGCAGCCGCAGGTAATCGTAGATCTCGGTCACCGTGGCCACCGTGGAACGGGGGTTCTTGCTGGTGGTCTTCTGCTCGATGGAGATGGCCGGGGAGAGCCCCTCGATGCTGTCCACGTCAGGCTTTTCCATCTGATCGAGGAACTGGCGGGCGTAGGCCGAGAGGCTCTCCACGTAGCGCCGCTGGCCCTCCGCGTAGAGCGTGTCGAAGGCCAGGCTGGACTTGCCTGAGCCCGAGAGCCCCGTGATCACCACCAGCCGATTGCGCGGCAGGGATAGGTCGAGGTTCTTCAGGTTGTGCTCGCGAGCGCCCTTGATGTGGATGTGTTCCATAGCCCTCCAGCTTACGCCAATTTTTCGCCTCTGCGATTTGCGTCAGGGTCTTCGCCCTGAAACCGCTGCACAGCACCCATGGAGGAGCCGAAGCGGCGCCATAACGAAACGACCAGAAATGCCCCGGTTATTTCGAAACGGCCCCTAAAATCATCTGATGCACCCAGCTGAACTCGCGATCCTGCTTCATCGCGCCCTCGAGGTCCGCTTGACGCGCCTCCAGGGACTGCTCGGGAGGGACCGCTGGACCGAGGACCCGGAACAGCTCCACCAGGTGCGGGTGGCCGCCCGCCGCCTGGGCGCGGTGCTCGACCTGGTGGACGCGGACACCTACCCGGGACACAAGGGGCAGCGCCGCGCCCTGAAGCGCCTGGTCGACGTCCTGGGCCTGCCCCGCGAACTGGATGTCCACGCCGGCCATCTGGCGGTCTATCGCGGAAAGGTTCACAGCCCCACCCAGGCGGCGGTCCTCGAGCACCTGCTGGAACTGGTGGACCGAAGCCGCGCCAAGGCCCGCCGGACCATGCAGAAGGAACTCGAGCGGTTGCGGCTGCCGGACCTCGGTCAGCTGCTGGAGGTCCCCACCCTGCAGCATCCTTTCCAGCCGATCTCCCTCCAGGATGCCGCCTGGGCCTGCCTGGAACCCCGCGCCCATGCCGCACTCGGCGGCCTTGCCAGCCTCGCCCTCCAGGAGGATCCCCTCGCCCTCCACCGGACCCGCGTGAAGATTAAGAAGCTGCGCTACGCCGTGGAAGCCCTGGAGAGCGCCTTCGCTGAACTGCCGGAAGAGGTGCTGAAGGCCCTGCGGGACCTCCAGACCACGCTGGGCGAGCATCACGACCTGGCCACCCTGGAGGCCCTGCTCTGGGAGATGGAAGGGTCGCTTCGCCTCCGGGAGCGCCCGACCCTCTGCGGGGGCGTGCTTGAGCTCCTGGCCGACGTGGCCGAAACCCGCCGCGCGACCTTTGACCGCTTCGTCGCCCTGTCCCAGGGCCAAGGTGAGGACGCCTTTACCCGGGCGGTGCGGCCGGCCCTGGGGCTTTCCCTGGCCGATGGATCCCAGGCATGAACTTCTGGCGGTTCAGGCTCCGTCCCCTGGCCTGGCTGCGCAGCCTGCACGCCAAACTCTTCGTGCTCCTGGGGCTCGTGACCAGCATCCTCACCCTGGCCGTCGCCTACTCCATCATCCGCAACAGCCGCCGGGAGCTGGAAAGCTACTCGCGCAGGCTGACCATCGAGACCGCCGGCACCGTGGAGACAGATGTGGTGGAGCGCGATCCCACCTTCAAGAACCCCGACAAGCTGGACCAGCTGCTGGAGAGCATCGCCGGGCCTGACCGCAGCATCTTCCAGATCGACGTGTTCAGGCGGGTTGGGAAGGGCTCGGAAGTCGAGCTGGTCCGGTCCTCGGGGGATGAGGCCCTCGTCGAATGGGGCCCCGAAATCGGCTCCTACCTCTCCCTGCCCGGCCCCCAGGCCGAGCTGGTGGACCTTGAGCCTGCTGGAAAGGCCTGGAAGGTCTACCTACCCATCCGCACCCACAAGCCAGGCCAGCCTCCCATCGGCCTCATCCGGGCCTACTGCGATCTGGAGCGATGGGAAGTCGTCTGGAACAACAACCTGAAGCGCACCCTGCGGACCCTGCCGGGTGTGCTGCTGGGGGAATTCATCCTGCTCTGGCTCATCCTCCGCGTGCTCATCAGCGATCCCATCGAGGCCATGGTCATCGCCATGCAGAAGCTGGAGCGGGGCGAGGCCGCCGTGCGCGTGCCCGTGCGCCGCAGCGACGAGCTGGGCCTCATCGCCACCCGCTTCAACGACATGGCCATCGAGCTCCAGCGGGCCGACGAGGAGCGCGAAGCCCTCATCCACGAAATCCGAGGCCTCAACGCCAACCTGCAGGGCCGCATCGACGCCGCCCTGTCCGAGCTCCAGGCCAAGAACCGCGAACTGGCGGCCCTCGTGGAACGCAACGCCCTGCTCAGGGAGGAACTGGGCGCCCAGGAGCGGCTGGCCGTAGCCGGCCAGCTGACGGCCACCTTCGCCCACGAGGTGGGCACCCCCCTGAACCTCATGACGGGGCACCTGCAGCTGCTGGATGCGCAGAAGGACCTGCCGGAAAGGGCCCGGGAGCGCCTCCAGGTCATCAGGTCTCAGATCCAGCGGGTCGGTGACATCGTGCGCCGGCTACTGGATCTCACCCGCCGGCCCCAGCTGCTCAAGCAGGCTCAGCCCTTCGTGGACCTGCTGGCGGACCTGGAGCAGCTCTGGACGCCCACCCTGGCGGCCCATGGAGTCTCCGTGGAGGCCGAGGCACCGCCGGGCTGCAGCCTGAACGTGGATCGCAAGCAGATGGAGCAGCTGTTCCTCAACCTCATGAACAACGCCCTCGATGCCATGCCTTCCGGAGGGAAGGTCCGGCTCACGGTCCGAACCTCGGAGGAGAGCACCCCAGAGGCGCCCTGGTGGGAGCTTCGCTTCCAGGACTCGGGGCAGGGCATTCCCCAGGACCTGCTGGGCCAAGTCTTCCGCCCCATGTTCACCACCAAGCCCGAGGGCAAGGGCACGGGCCTGGGACTCAGCATCTGCCGAGACATCGTCCGGAACCACGGCGGCGAGATCCGGATTGAAAGCGCGGAAAACCTGGGAACCTGCGTCATCTTCACGCTGCCCGGGGCCGTTTCAGTCTAGGGGACTGGCTGGTCGCGGAAGGCAGAGGAAGGGACACAGAAAACACGGAAATCGCCTGGCTGCCTGTCGAAGTGGACCCGCCGCGCAGATCCAGTGACTCCGGGCCTTTCGTGAATTTCCGTGTCTTCCACGGACAGCCTTTCCCTTCAGATCTCCACGACTTCCACATCCCCCAGGGCCTCTTCCAGGAAGCGGCTGCCCACTTCCTTCAGGCGACTGCTGGCGTCGGTCAGCTGGACGCGGAGTTCGCCGCGGGCGCTGGCGGTGCGGTAGCCCAGGCTGCCCTGCAGCAACCGGTCCACGGCCTTGGCGGTCACCCGGCCACTGTCGATCCAACGGGTCCCGGGGCGGCTGCGCTCCAGGCTGGTCATGAGGGTCGGGTAGTGCGTGCAGCCCAGCACGACGGTCTTCACGTCAAATGGCAGCTGGTTCAGGTAGCGGCGACAGATGGTGTCGGTGACGGGATCGTCGAACCAGCCCTCCTCCGCCAAGGGCACCAGCAGGGGGCAGGCCACGCTGTGGATGACCTTGGCGGGATCCCGACGGCGGATGGCCGTATCGTAGGCGGCGCTGCTCACGGTGGCCAAGGTGCCGATGATGCCCACGGCCCCAGGGTGGTCCGCGGCGGCTTCGGCGCCGGGCTCGATCACCCCGATCACGGGGCAGGGGCTCACCGCCTGGAGGGCGGGCAGGCCGTGGGCGCTGGCGGTGTTGCAGGCGATCACGAGAAGCTTGGGATCGTGGCGCTGGAGCAGTTCGCCCATCTGCAGGGTGTACCGCTCGATGGTCCGGTGGCTCTTGGTTCCATAGGGCAGGCGGGCCGTATCCCCGAGGTAGATCAGGTCCTCCTGGGGCAGCAGCTGGCGAAGGGCGTGGATGACCGTGAGCCCGCCAATGCCCGAGTCGAACACCCCGATGGGCTGGTCCGCGCGAATCATGACGGATCCCTTTCCGCCAAGATAGCGATCCATTCGCCTTCCTGCACCACCTGCCTGGGCTTGAACCCGTGGGAGACGAGGCTCACCAGGGCTTCGTCCGTGCGCTCGGCCAGGATGCCGCTGGCCACGAGCCAGCCGCCGGGTGCGCACACCTCGGCCATGCGCGGCAGCAGTTCCTGGATGGTCTCCAGGAGGATGTTGGCCAGCAGGCCCGCATAGGGACCCCCCACCCGCGGGTGGTCCAGGGTACCCACGAAGCTTTCGTAGGGCTGGGCTCCCTTCAGCAGGTGGGCGTTCAGGTCGATGAGCTCCTCCATGGCCGGGCCACAGTCGGGATCGATGTCGAAGGCCGTGAGCCCCCGCCCGCCCAGCAGGAAGGCCGCCAGCGACAGGATGCCCGTGCCGGCGCCGATATCGAGGACCGGGCCCCGGAGTCTGTCCTCCAAAGACAGCCGCTCCAGCAGTTCCATGCAGAGGCGGGTGGTCTCGTGGCCCCCGGTCCCGAAGGCGAGGCCCGGATTCACCACCAGGTCGATTCGGCCCCGGGGACCCGGAGTCTCGTCCCAGAGGGGGCGCACATGGAACCGCGTGCCGACCTCGAAGGCGCCGAAACCTTCCCGGCTCTTGGCCAGCCAGTCCTCATCGCCAAAGGTTTCGGCCTCCAGGAGGCCCACGCCGGGAAAAGCCCCCAGGCCCGCCGGGTCCGGCGGCAGGGTCCCGGGAGAAAAGTAGACATAGCAGGCTTTGGGAGGTTCGGCCTCGCGGTAGAAGGCCGACAGCCCCCTGCCTTCCAGCCAGGCACACAGGGGCTCCTCCTGCGGTTCAGGAACCTCCAGTTTCCACCTCAAATGCGCCAGGTTTGCCATGAAGCAAGGTTAGCAGGCACCCCGGGAACCATTTGAACTCGGGCTGCATTCTATAGGTGCGGCAAGCCAGTACGCCGTGGTGAGTGGAGTGTTGGGGGGAAACGGCACGGGGGGACGAGCGTCCCCCCGTGTTCATTTGCTGGCGCCGGTTCCAGAAACCTATTCGGCCGCCTCGGCGGATTCCGCGTCCTCAAGATCGAGCCGTTTCATCTTTTCGAGGAAGGTGGTGCGTTTGAGGCCCAGGAGGTCGGCCGCCCGCTTCTTGTTGCCCCGGGTGACGGCCAGGCTCTGCAGCATGAGCGTCTTCTCCATGTCGGACACCACCTGGTTGAGGTCCAGGCCTTCGGCGGGCAGGTCCATCCCGAAGGCCTGGGCGGGTGGGGAGGCGAAGGCGTCGGCCGGGACCGGCGTGAACCCCCCTTTTGGGGCTTCGCTCATGGGGCCCTCGCCCATGCGCTCGGCGCCCATGCGCTCGGCCAAGAAGGCAAAATCCTCCCGCGTGAGCACGGGGCGTGTGCCCGAGAGCACGATGGCGCGCTCGATGGCGTTCTCCAGCTGCCGCACATTCCCGGGCCAGGGCAGGGACATCAGCAGCGGATCCACGCTGGGATGCAGGGCCTTCGGGTAGAGCCCGTGTTCCCGGGCCTTGCGGTTGAGGAAATGCTGGGCCAGGAAGGGCACCTCCTCCCGCCGGGCCCGCAGGGGCGGCATGGTGATGGGCACGACCTCCAGCCGGTAGAACAGGTCCTCGCGGAAGGTGCCGTCCTGGAGCTTCTTCCAGAGGTCCACGTTGGAGGCGGTCACCACGCGGACATCCACCTTCACCGGAGCGCCACCGCCCAGGGGCTGCACCTCGCGTTCCTGCAGCACCCGCAGGAGGCGCACCTGGGCGCCCAGGGGCATGGTGCCGACTTCATCGAGGAAGATGGTGCCGCCATGGGCCTCGCGGAACTTGCCCGGTGTGTCCTTGCGGGCATCCGTGAAGGCCCCCTTGTTGTAGCCGAAGAGCTCAGATTCAAGAAGGTTCTCGGGGATGGCACCACAGTGGACCGCCACGAAGGGTTCGGTGGAATCGGCGCTCATGCGGTGGATGGCCCGGGCGATGACCTCTTTGCCCGTCCCGCTTTCGCCCAGCAGCAGGACCGTGGCGCGGGTGGCGGCGGCGCTTCGTGCCCGGGTCAGCACATCCTGCATGGCCGCGCTGGTGCCCACGAGGCCGAAGGCCAGCGCCTGGGATGCGCTGAGCTGCGTGGTGGTGCCCGAGCGCGGACGCAGGCCAGGCATGGGGGGCTCCGGACCCAGCAGCCCCCAGCGAACGGAGCCCAGCGAGCCCCACTCCGCAAGGGCCTTGCAATCCATGGGTGCCGAGTCGGGCTTCAGACCCAGGAGAATGGGCAGGGCCGCCACTTCCGCCATCATGCGGTTCAGTTCCGGCGGGGGCCAGGCGCCCTTGGCGGAAATCACCCACAGATCCGCATCGCGTGGCGCCAGCGCCGGGGAGGTCCCACGATCAAGGGTCACATCCCACAGGGCCGCCCACCGATGTTCCAGCCCCCCGGTATCGTCCCCGAGGGTGGACCAGTGAAGGCGCGGCAGCTGGGTCATAGGCTCCTTGATAGGAAATAGCCTAGATCCAGGGGCCTGAGGGTCAAGTCAAAAAAATGACGGGCGAAGCTGCCTCCTTGCTCCACGGCGTACGATTAAGGAAGCATTCCGGAGGCTCCCATGTCACTCATGGAATCCACCATGGTTCCGCTCGGCACGGCCTGTCCGGACTTCACGCTCCCCGGCGTGGATGGACGGCTCTGGTCCCTGCATGACTTCCACACGCCGGCCCTGGTGGTGGTGGTCATGTGCAACCACTGTCCCTATGTGCAGTCCATCGACGATCGCCTCAACGCACTGGCGAAGGCCTACGCCGGACGCTGCTCGGTGGTGAGCCTCAATTCGAACGACGCCGTGGCCTACCCGGACGACAGCTTCGAGGCCATGGGCGCCCGGGCCAAGGCCAAGGGCTATGCCTTCCCCTACCTGTGGGACGAGGAGCAGACCCTGGCCCGGGCCCTTGGCGCCGTCTGCACGCCGGATTTCTTCCTCTATGATTCCCACCGCCGCCTGCAGTACCGGGGCCGCCTGGATGACAACTGGAAGGACGCCACCCGCGTCACCCGCCAGGATCTGAAGGAGGCCATCGACGGCGTCCTGGCCGGAAGGGAGCCGCTGGAGACCCAGTACCCCAGCATGGGCTGCAGCATCAAATGGAGACCCCGGTGAAGCGCCTCCTGGCCTGTCTCTTCCTGGCCCCGGTCCTCCTGGCCCAGGCTCCTGCGGGGCTGAGGCTTGGCGACCCCTGCCCCGCATTCAGCCTCCCTGGCACGGACGGGAAGCTCCACGGACCCGAGTCCCCCGCTCCACTCATGGTGGTGTTCCTCAGTACGGAGTGTCCCTACGTGATGGCCACGCAGGACCGCATCAACGCCTATGCGAAGAAGTACGCAGGAAGGGTTGGGGTCTTCGGCATCAACGCCAATGACGTGGACACGCACGCCAAGGAGTCCCTGGCGGAGATGCAAGCCCAAGCCAGGGAGCAGGGCTTCGTCTTCCCCTATCTCAAGGATGGCCCCCAGACCGTGGCCCGGGCCTTCGGGACAGCCTGCACGCCGGATTTCTTCCTCTTCGATTCAGCCGGGAAGCTGGTCTACCACGGGCGCATGGACGACAGCTGGCGGGACTCGTCCAAGGTCACCGCGCGGGACCTCGAAAAAGCCACGGAGGCGCTGCTGGCGGGCAGGCCTGTGCCCGCGGAGCAGCCCCCGAGCCGGGGATGCTCCATCAAATGGAAACCCACCCCCTGAGACTCTTCTTCGGCCTTCCGCTTCCCTCGGCCCTGCGCGAAGCGCTGGCACGGTGGCAGCGGAACCATCCTGGGGTCGAGGGCTGGTCCAGGGCCGAGGGCCTGCACCTGACCCTGGCCTTCCTGGGCCAGCGCCCGGAGGCGTCCCTGCAGGGCCTGGAGGCCGTCGCAGCGGCCGTTGCATGCCGCCACCAGACCTTCGCCTTGGCCACCGGGGCACTCGGCACCTTTTCTCGTTCTGGAACCACCCGGCTGCTCTGGCTGGGGCTGGCGCCTTCGCCGGCCCTGGCGTCCCTCGCCGAGGACCTGCGCGGGCGTCTGCTCGCCTCGGGCGAGGCCCTCGACACCAAGCCCTTCCATCCCCACGTGACCCTGGCCCGGTTCCGACAGGCCCAAGTCATGGCCATGTTCAAGGCTCCGCAGGCCCAGGGATTTAACGTGGATCGCCTGACCCTCTTTGAAAGCCACCCGCAGGGGAGCTATACGGAGCTGCGAAGCTGGTCCCTCCAAGGGTTATGATCGAGGTTCCGCTGGAGCCGCGATGCGCCTTGCCGTCCTTCCGATCTGCCTCGCGGCCCTGCCGCTCTGCGCCCAGTGGGACCTGCGCCTGGAACTGCCCCGGCCCACGGGCCAGAACCTGCCCCAGACCCTCCTCGCCGGAACCGGGAGCCTGGTGGCGGGGAATTTCAATACGGGCCAGGGCTACATCGCCACCCTGAGCCGACAGATTGTCCGGGTGGGGCCCCTCCTCAACTTGGAAGGGGGTCTGGAGTATTCCCAGTTCAGGGCGGACGGCAACCTTGCCCTCGGAACCGCCTCCCAGGGCACGAGCCTCCGGCAGCAGGGGGTGGGCTTGGATCTCAACGCCCAGGTCTGGGTGCCCTTCGTGGGCCTCGCGGGGGAGCTGGGACTCATCCAGCGGTTCCAGCGCTACACCTTCGACACGGCCGGAGCCTCCAGCGCCAGGGACCTGAGCCGCACCTGGCTGCGGGTGGGCAGTCGCTGGCGGATCCCCTCAGTGGTGGTGCATCCCTATGTGGTCGCCAGCTACCAGCAGCCGGTCACCAAGGACACTCCCGTGAGGCTCGGCAGCGTCGCAGACCTGGCGACCTACTTCACCGCCCAGGGCAGCGGACAGGAGTTCCAGCGCCTCTGGACGTTCGGCGTGGGCCTGAGCTTCTGATGGTCCGCCGGATCCTGGTTACCCTCCTCCTCGCCCCAGCCCTGGCCGCGGCCCCGGCAGCCAACCCGCGGCCCAAGCTGGTGGTCGTGATCGCGGTAGACCAGTTCTCCATCGAGCTGATGCAGACTTACGGGCCCGAACTGACGGGGGGTCTCGCCCGGCTGCGTGAGGAGGGCGTCTTCTTCACCGAGGCCTACCACGACCACGGGTTCACCGAGACGGGCCCCGGCCATTCCGTGCTGCTCTCGGGCCGCTTCCCCGCCAGCACCGGCATCGTGGAGAACCGCTGGCTGGACCGGGCCACTGGCAGGTTCGTCTACTGCGTCGAGGACGCCACCGCCAGGTCCCTCACCGCGCCGGGCCAGGCCAGTTCCTCCAATACCCGCTTCCTCGGGGACGGTTTGGGGGATTGGCTGCAGGCCCAGGTGCCCGGCAGCCGGGTCTTCTCCCTGTCGGGAAAGGATCGGGCCGCCATCCTCATGGCCGGGCGCCGGCCCACGGGCGTCTTCTGGTTCACCGGAACGGCGGGATTCACCAGTTCCACCCCCTACGCCACGCAGCTCCCCCCCTGGCTGGTGCGGTACGACCAGGGGCTCTCCGCGCGGATCGGGACCGAGAGCTGGCTCTGGTCGAAGGACCCCGCCACCCCCGAGGGACGGTCGGCCCAGTGGACCTTCGGCGCCGTGACCGTGCGGAATGGAGGTCTGCCGAGGCTCATCCAGGGGGCCGGGATGCCCCTGGACAAAGGCTTCGAGGCGCGGTTCCGGAAATCGCCCTTCCTGGATGCCGTGACCCTGGAAGCTGCCGAGGCCCTGCTGGAAGGCGAGCACCTGGGCCAAGGCCCGGGCACGGACCTCCTGGCCATCGGCTTCTCCGCCACGGACTACATCGGGCACAACTACGGGACCCTCGGCACAGAGATGCGCGACCAGATCCACCGCCTGGACCGGGGGCTCGGCCGCCTGCTGGACCGCCTCCACCGGCAGCATCCGGACGCCTGGGTGGTCCTGAGCGCCGACCACGGAGGCCTGGACATCCCCGAGGCCCTCGCCGACCAGGGCTTTCCCGCGAGCCGCCTGCTCCCGGGGCCCTTCATGGCGGCCCTGCAGGCCGATCTGCGCGGCGCCTTCAGGGCGGACCACGACCTCCTGCTGCCCACGGCGGAGCCCAGCACCCTCTACCTCGATGAGCCTGCGGTGAAGGCCGCGAACCTGGACCGCCGCGACGTCCTTCGAAGGGCCCAGTCCTGGCTGCGCGCCCGCCCCGAGATCGCCGATGCCTTCACGGCCGAGGAACTCCAGGCCACGGACCCCGCCGCCACCGGCAGCCCCCGGGACAGCAGCCTCCGGGTGCTCCTGCGCCGCAGCTTCCGCCTGGAGCGCAGTGGCGACCTTCTGGTGGCGCTGAAACCCTTCGTGATCATCGGGGCCCCCCCGGCCGCCTATGCGGCGACCCACGGCACGCCGAATGCCTACGATCGCCGCGTGCCGCTGATTTTCTGGGGCCCATGGAAGGCCGGGGAGCGTCGCGAACCCGTGCGCACCGTGGATCTGGCCCCCACCCTCGCCCGCGAACTGGGGCTCCGGCCCGGCCCCGTGGACGGGAAGGCGCTGGACCTGGGGGCAAGGAACTAGGATCGGCCATGACGACTCCCACCCGTCTCGTGATCCTCACCGGCGCCGGCATCTCCGCCGAAAGCGGGCTGCGCACCTTTCGCGCCGCCGACGGCCTCTGGGAGCAGCACCGGGTGCAGGACGTGGCCACGCCGGAGGCCTTCCACCGGGACCCG
Source organism: uncultured Holophagaceae bacterium (assembly GCA_903839205.1). GTDB lineage: Bacteria > Acidobacteriota > Holophagae > Holophagales > Holophagaceae > Geothrix. Next base: position 13,439 of record CAIMBM010000083.1, read on the forward strand.
GCGCTGGTCCACCGTTTCTACAACGAACGGCGGCGGAGCCTCGCCTCGGTGCAGCCCAATGCCGCCCACCTCGCCCTGGCCCGCCTGGAGCGGGAATGGCGCGGCGACCTGCTCCTGGTCACGCAAAATGTGGACGACCTGCACGACCGGGCCGGCTCTGGGAATCTGCTCCACATGCACGGGGAGCTCCTCAAGGGCCGCTGCCTCGCCTGCGGGACCATCCAGGCCTGGCCCGGAGACATGGACACCGCGAGCCGCTGCCCCGCCTGCGGCCGCGGTCCCATGCGCCCGCACATCGTGTGGTTCGGCGAGTTGCCCCTGGAGATGGAGCGCATCTACCGGGCCCTGGAGCGCTGCGACCTCTTTGTGGCCATCGGCACCAGCGGGCTTGTGTACCCCGCTGCCGGGTTCGTGGCGGCCACGGCCCCCGGGACCCGGACCCTGGAGCTGAACCTCGAATCCAGCCTCGTGGCCAGCTCCTTCCAGGAGGCCCGCACCGGCCTGGCCACGAACCTCGTGCCCGCCTTCGTATCGGAAGTGCTGAGCGGGTGAAGCTCCCGGTCGGCGCGGAGGGCCGTGTCCCCCTGCCTACCCCTTCAGCAGGCGGTCCTCCGCCAGCCGCAGCATGTGCTCGCTGGCGAGGACGCCATCCTGGTGGTTCATGCGCTGGAAATGGCCTCGAAGGTGGCGCAGGGTGCGGGGCACGGCGGAGGCGAAGTGGGCCTTCCGGCGGTGCACGAGCTGGTGGCCGAAGGTGCCCAGGGCCTTGAGGCTCCGCTGCAGGGCGCTGAGGTTCAACTCTTCCATCAGAGCCTCATGGTTCCAACCCAGCTCCCCCTGCAGGGGCCCGAGGAGGGCGCGCCCGGCCTCCTTGGACCAGTCCCAGTAGGAGTCGAAGCGGAGGCTGGCCAGGTCGTAGGTGGCGGCCCCCCGGCGTGCGTCCTGGAAGTCGATCGCCACCAGCCGGTCGCCGTGCACCATGAGATTCCGGACATGAAAGTCGCGGTGGACGAAGAAGTGGGCCCGCGTCTCCAGGCTGGCATGGACCTCCTCCATCATCCGGTCCAGCCAGCGGGGCGGATCCTTCCGCAGGAAATCCTGGAAGAAGTTCTGGCGGCAGTAGTCCCATTCGTACTCGAACTTGGCCTGGTCGAAGGCACGGCTCATGAAGAAGGTGTGGCACGGCGCGCCCAGGGTGAGCGGCCCTGCCAGCGTGGCGAGGAGGTAACCGGCCCGCTGCGCCCAGGCCAGTTCCTCCTCCGGATGTTCCACCAGGCGCCGCTCCAGGGTGGTGTCCCCCAGGTCCTCCACCAGCAGGCAGTGGTCGGCGTCGTCGCTCTGAAGAATGGTGGGCACCCGGAGGAGGGGATCCAGATAGGCCTGGAGGGCACGGAACTCGAAGTAGCTGTCGTCGGCTCGCTCCGGGCTGTCGATCGGATGCAGCACCACGAGCGCCGTTCCCAGCTGGGGATGCCGCACACGGAAGTACTGCCGGGTTCCCGCGTCCCCCGCCAGGGGCCGGGGGTCGATCAAATTCCAGCGCTCAAGGGCGCGTTGCAGGCGGGGGTCCATGCCTTCAGGTTAAGCCGTTGTTGCCAAACATTCCCGTCCTCCTTTGGCCGGAGCGGCATGAGGGCCGCCCCGAGCCACCCACGACCGTGCTGGCTATTCGGTAACGATCCCTAGGCCCATCCGCACCTGATTCCCCCCTTCCTCGAACCAGAGGGCGTCGGCATCGGTGATCGCCGCAGGCGGAGCGGCCCCGGGCCCCAGCACGCAGCGGGTGAGCCGGCCGCCGGGCCGCGCTGAGGGGTGCAGGTAGCAGCCAGGCAGGCGGCCCTCCTGGCCCGGGGCCACTTCCGCGGCGGCCTGGATGAGGGCGTCGGCCGTGCCCACTTCGTGCCAGGGGAAGGGTGCCACCACCACACCCAGGTGAAAGGGCAGGCGCGGGCGCAGGTCGTTCACCTCGCTCGGACCTTCGGGGAGGAGGGCGAGGGCCTCCGGTGACCAGGCGGCGGCCCCCGTGAAATGGTAGGGGCCCCGGACTCCCACGACGCCCTTTGGGAGGACGCGGTCCCGGTCGTCCAGCCAGACGGGGTTCCAGCTGCCACCGGGATGGGGCACCAGGAGCCAGCTCAGGGTGGCCGAGGCATCCCGGTGGCGGGCCCGCAGTTGCTCGAAGGGCGGGGACTCGGCCCAGACGTCGGCATTCCAGGTGATCAGCTCCGAAACCACGCGCCCCCGGGCATGAAGCAGGCTCCCGGCACTACCCAGAAGCCGGGGCTCTTCGAAGACCTCCAGGCCTGACGCCACGGCGCGGAGGCGGTCGGGAAGCAGGTGGACGTTGCAGCCGACGCGCAGGATCCCGCACGCCCGCAGGGAGTCGGCCCCCCACTGCAGAAGGGGCCGGTTCTGGAGGGTCCAGGCGGGCTTGGGCAGGCAGCGGCTCAGGGGGCCCATGCGCAGGCCCAGTCCCGCGGCGAGCAGGAAACCCTCCAGAGGCTCAGGCATCGACGGTCCCTTCCGGTTCCGGCGGCAGGGGCTTGAGGATGAACTGTCCCGGGGCCAGGCCCCGCATGGCCAGGACGCGGATCCGCCAGCCCTGGATGCGGAGTTCGTCCCCGGGGCGCAGCACGCGACCCAGCTGCTCCTGGAAGAAGCCGCCGAGGCTGACGGATCCCGCCTCGGTCTCCAGGTTCAGGTCCAGGTGATCCTCCAGCTGCTCCAGCAGGACATTCCCCTGGGCCAGCCAGGCTCCGCCGCGGGTCCGGCGCAGCTGGATGGCCTCGCGGTCGAATTCGTCCTGGATCTCGCCGACCAGCTCCTCCAGCACGTCTTCGAGCGTCACCAGGCCGTCCACGCCCCCATGCTCGTTCACCACGAGGGCGAGGTGCTGCTTGCGCTGCTGGAATTCCAGCAGGAGGCCCTGGATGGGCTTCATTTCGGGCACGAAAAAGGCGGGTCGGGCCAGCTCGCGCAGGTCCACCGATCCGTCCCGGTCCTGCATGGCCCAGAGCAGCTCCTTCAGGTGGATGACCCCCACCACCCGGTCGAGGTCGCCCTCTACCAGCGGGATCCGCGTATGGGGCGTGATGCGCGCCAGGGCGAGATTGTCCGCGAGGCTCCGGGTCAGGTCGAAGCAGACCACCCTCGCCCTGGGCACGGCGATCTCCTTGACCATGCGGCGGCTGAAGTCGAAGAGGTTCTCGATGAGCTCCTTGCGGTCCAGCTCGAGGTGGCCCTCCGCCTGGCTGCGCTCGAGCATGCGCCGGAACTCGGCCTCCGAGGGCAGGAGGTCCTCCGCGTCGGCCTCGGGATGGATCCCGAAGAGCGCAAGCACCTGGTGGCTCAACATGGTGAGGCACCAGGTGAGCGGCCGGACCAGACGGGACCAGGCCAGCAGCGGCGCCGCCGTGCGCAGGGCCCAGGGCACTGCGGATCGGATGGCCAGGCTTCGCGGCACCAGTTCCGCCAGCACCACATGGAGGGTGGTCATGAGAAGCAGGGCTAGGCCCGTGCTGAGGGGGAGCACCAGGGTAGGCCAGGGGAGGCGGCCGAACAGCAGCTGGAAGGCCCGGCTGAAGAGGCCCCCGCCCACGGCGCCCAGGGCCAATGCACAGAGCACGATGCCCGCCTGGATGGCCGAGAGGTGATAGGAGAGGTCGCTGTGGACCTCGAGGGCCAGGCGGGCGCGGAGATCCTCCTCAGCCAGGGCCTCCAGCTGCGTTTCCCGGACACGCACCGCCGCAAATTCGGCCATGACGAAGAAGGCGCTGAAGAAGATGAGGGCGGCACAGATGAGGGCCGCGATGAGGGTCACGGCAGTCAGCCCCTGGCCAGATCCGAACCGCGGCGGAGCTTGTCCTGGATCTCCTGCAGCAGGCCGTCAAGGTTCCGCAGGCGGTCCTGGTGCTCCGCAAGCTGGCCGTGGATGGCCTGCTTCTCCCGTTCCACCAGGCCCTGCGACTCCTGCTGTTCCCCCAGGACCTGGTTCAGGCGGGATATCTCGGCCTCCTGCCGGTCAAGGCCGTTCATCAGCTCGAGCCGCTCGCTTTCATGCAGGAGCTTGGCCTCGCCAAGTTTCTGCTGGAGTCCAGCCAACTGGCCCGTGAGATGGGTAATCTCCTCCTGGTGCTGCTGGGTGATTTCCCGGCTGGACAAGAGCAGCTGATCCCGCTCGAGGGTCTGGGCCTGACTGGACTCCAGTTCTGCCTCCCGCTGGCGCAGCAGCATGCCCAGTTCCGCCAGGTCCCGGCCCTGCCCCCGCATGGTGGCCTCGAGCCCGGCCAGCTCCAATTGGCCGGTATGGACCTTCTCCTTGTATCCAGCCACCTCAAGCAACGCGGCCTGATGGACGCCCTCCAGGCTGGCATGCTGTTCCACCAGCGCTTCGAGGGTGGCGTTCAGCTGGGCCTGGGCCTGGCGGGAGGCCTCCAGCTCCTGCTGGCTCCTGGCCAGCGCCTCCTCCCTGGCGGCCAGGGCCGCCTCCAGTTCGCCGGCCCGGGCCCGGTAGGGCTCGAGGTCCATGTTCTCGTGGAGGAGCCGGTCGCGCTCCTTGAGCAGCTCGATGGCCCGCTGGGCCTTCTCGCCCACCTGGTGGTTGAGGGTCTCCACCTGCTGGATGAGGTCCGTGCGCTCCAGGAGGGCCTCTTTCAACTGGGCCTTGAGGGTCTCACCCGTCTCGCCATCGCGGCTGCGGTTTTCCTCCAGGCTGCCGAGGGCCGATTCGGTCTCGGCGAGGCGGGCCCTGAGGGTTTCGGCTTCACGATTGCTGCGTTCCAGTTCATCCAGGTTCAGGGTCACGGAGTTCAGCTGGCGCTGGAACTGCTGTGCCTGGGCCTCGGCCTCCAGAATGCGCTGGTCCCGGGCGCGCAGCTCCTCGTGGAGGGAGGCAATCTGCTCCTCCAGGAGGCGCATGTGGCGGGAGTCCGGAGGGACCTCGAGAGTCGACTCCATCCGGGGCTCGGGGTGGCTGGCGGGGGAAGGCGGGGCGGGGTGTCCACCGAATGCGGGCCCTGAGGAGGCGCCGGCGAGGGGATCATCCAGGGAGGTCTTCAGCCCGTCCAGCCAATCGTCGCCCAGTTCGGCATCCACCAACTCGCCAAGGGGATTGTCCGGATCCAGGACTCGGCCCGGCACCAAGGGCGTGAGGGCGGCGACCAGGGCGCTGGGTGCGATGGGTTTGTGAAGGTAGAGATCGGCCCTCCCCTTGAGGCTCTGGTGGCGCCGGTACTCCTCTTCGGTTGCCTTGGCACTGATGAGGACGATCTTCAGGCCGTCGAGCTTCGCATTCTTCCGGATGGTCGAGCAGAGCGCGTAGCCCTTGTTCTCGGCCACCTCCACGCAGATGAACACGGCGGCGAAGGCACCACTCTCCAGCCTGGCCACAACCCTGTCCGGGGATGAGGCCACCTCGAGATCGAAGGCTGCCTCAAGGCTGACTTGGTGCTCCTTCAGGAAGCTCCGATCGCTGTCCACGAGGAGTAGGCGTTGGCCCATGGTCGATCCTTAGGCATGGTTGAGCCTTGAAGTTTAGCGGAATGAGTGAAGCCCCGGGGAACCGGGGCTTCACTCAAGGGCAACTTATCCGCGGTCAGCGGGGTTCGACGGGCAGGGTGAACCTCTGGCTGCCGTTGGGGGCCTGGATATACAGCAGGAGCGTGTGGCCCCCGGCCTTCTTCACCTGGGCATTGAACTCGGCCAGGTCGTTGACGGCATGACGGCCCACTTCCGTGATGACCATTCCCGGGGCCAGCCCGCGGTCAGCGGCCGGGGATCGCGGATCCACCGAGGTCACCACCACCCCCTTGAGCCGGTTCTTGGAATCCATGGACTCCACGGTGAATCCGTAGGCCTTCTCCAGGTTGAGGCTCTTCGGGGCGCCCTGGGGCTGCTGGCTGGACTCCTCGTCCGGTTCCCCCCCCTCCTCGCGGCGGCGCTGCGCCTCCAGGGTCTTGCGATCGCCAAGGGTGGCGGTGAGGTTGAGGGTCTTGCCATCCCGGAAGATGGTCAGCTTGAGGGTGTCTCCGGCCCGTCGACCCGACACTACGGCCACCACTTCATCGGGACTCCGCACAGGCTGCCCGTCCAGGGCTGTGATGACATCCAGGCGCTGAACGCCGGCCCTGTCCGCGGCCTGGCCCTTCTCCACGGTGCCCACCACCACCCCTTCCTTGACGCCGAGGGCATCCTGGTAGGCCTGGTCCAGTTCCGCCGGGCCGATCCCCAGGTAGCCGCGGCTCACGGGCTTGCCGCTGCGCAGATCCTTGAGGATGCGATTCACCTGACTGATGGGGACGGCAAAGCCGATGTTCTGCCCGGCTGGATTGATGGCCGTGTTGATGCCCACCACCTCGCCCCGAAGGTTCAGCAGGGGGCCCCCGGAGTTCCCCCGGTTGATGGCAGCATCGGTCTGCAGGAAGGAGCTCAGGCCCGTGTCGAGCCTGCGGCCCTTGGCGCTGATGATCCCCTGGGTGACCGTGTGCTCGAGCCCGAGGGGGTTGCCAATGGCCACGACCCATTCGCCGATTCTCAGTCCGTCTGAATCGCCCAGCTTGGCGTAGGGCAGATGGGCCCCGTCGATCTTGATGAGCGCGATGTCCAGTTCCTTGTCCTTGCCGAGAACGGTCGCCTTGTAGGTTTTCAGGTCGCTGGTCTTCACTTCCAGCGAGTTGTCCGTGCTCCCCATGCTGGCGACCACGTGGTAGTTCGTGAGGATCTCCCCGTTGGGGCTGATGATCACGCCGGACCCGCCGGACACGGACCGCTGCTCGTCATCACCACCCCGGGGGGCGTGCCGCTGCTGGGGGCCTCCGGGGCCGAAGAAGAAGTCAAAGAAGTCCTGGCCACCTACCTGGGGATGCTCAAACCGACGGTTCTTCACGAAACTGGTATTGGTGATGGCCACCACCGTTGGGTTCAGTTTCTCGGCCACGTCCGCGATGGGGGGCAGCCGGTCCATCCCCTTGGTTTCCACCGTCACCGGCTTTTCTTCCTGGGCCGCCACTTCCCACCCATGGCTGAGCCCCATCCCCAAGGCCATGCAGCCCGCCGCGAACACGGACAATCCCAAAACCTGCCTCACTTGACGATTCATGAAGTCCCTCATTTCGCCGAACCTCCGGCATCACATCGATGGCCGCAGTGCTCCAAAGGTTCCCACTGGTCATCCTGCACCGTCCAGGATAGTCTGGATGGTCCAACGGCGGCTGTAGCTCAGTTGGTTAGAGTACTGGATTGTGATTCCAGGTGTCGTGGGTTCGAGTCCCATCAGCCGCCCCAGATTCTGAAGCCCCCCGCCAAAGGGGGCTTTCGCAATCAGGATGCCTGGACCCGCACCCAGGACCGTGGGACCGCGAAGGCGGCCCAAGGCCCTGCCGGGAGCGGGACCGGCGGGCGATGGGGCCGGATGATGGCCGATAAAGCGAGATCGTGATCCGCGGGTTCCTATGGCTCCTGCTCGATGTAGGTCGCCCGTTTGTTCACATCCCCCAGGACTCGGAATCGCTTCTTGCAGGATGGGCACTCGGTGTAGCAGGTGTCTCCGTACTGGGAATAGCAGCGCCCAGTGAGTAGAGGTGCACCCTCGCATTGGCAATGCCAAGCAGCGTGGTTCCCCTCTCGAACGGCCGGTCCGCTGGATCCGTCCCTAAACTGGACCCGCGTGGATTCAAGGTTGAGCCTAGTGTGGACCGGTGCATGGAGAGTCACTTTTGCTCCTGAACAATGACCAGCAACAGGCGCTCGGTTGCAGGCACTCGGATCGTGCTGAGCCAGGACCCCGGAGGAACCGGGGAGTCTCAGCCTCCCTGCGACCAAGGAAAGTCCGGCCTTCTTCCCGATTCAATAAATACGTGTGAACGGTGGTTTTCGGACCGCCGAACGGTCGCCCTTCTCTCCTTCGCATAGAATTCGTGTGACGGTAGGGCCGTACGGTAGCCCTGGCTCTGGTAGTGGTGGGCCGTTCCTCCGACCTTCCCGACCTCCCCAAAAGGGCTGCCTTCCTGACCGCGATCCAGCAGATCCACTTCCGGTCCGACCCGCTAGACTATCCCCTGCGCGCCCATAGCTCAGGTGGATAGAGCAGCAGCCTTCTAAGCTGCAGGTCGCTGGTTCGAGTCCAGCTGGGCGCACCATCTAAGACCCTGTAAAATCAGTGTCTTTCTTATAGCTACAATTACAGTGTTCATTGCTCTCTGTTGTCGGACATGGCTCGTAAGTGTTGGTAATTCTCCCTGGTTTCAGAGGAGTGGCGGGAAAGTGGCGGGATTTTTTTAGGGAAACGCCATCGTTGTGAGGCGTTACTTAAATGATCCTTACATCCACTGGAGACGACATGGCTCGTAAGCGTGGCACCGGTATCCCCGGCCTCTCGTTCTCCTGGAGAAGAGCCCTCGGGATCTCCCAGGCGCAGGCCA